>MNZR01000353.1 GCA_001873705.1 Syntrophobacteraceae bacterium CG2_30_61_12 | reverse complement strand
TTTCAGGCTCGGGTAACGTTGGATTACCTCGGAGGGAATGCTCGTAAGGCTGAAAAAGGTCGCCGGGAATTGCTGCTGCCATGGCGCGCCGATTGAACATTTCAACCGTGGCCGTGAGCAAGTCGGTCGCCCGAGGAGCTGAGATCGCAAGAAAGGATGGGCTGGACCTGGCGCAAGTTATACTGGTTTAGGATCAGATGTTTCATTACCAAAAGCGGGCAAGATGCCCGCGCTCCCGGGAAAGAGCGCACACGAAACGAAACTTTTTACCCTTAACCGGTATAATAAGTTAAGGGCGTCCCCACATCCCCCGGGCGAAGCCCCCAACATGGATCCGGCCGTTTCCTTCCCGGACAGCAAAAAACCCCCGGCGAGGGGGCTGCGGCAGCGGCATGGCCGCTGAAAACTCCTGTTGAGGTTCGATTAGTCGGCGGGTTTGGATTTTTCTTCCAGGCGCTCCACCTTTTCCACTTTCCGCGCCGATTCTGCCGCTTCCTCGGAGATCTCGTGGGTGGCTTTCTTGAAGTTGCGAATGCCCTTGCCCAAACCGGCCCCGATGTCGGGCAATTTCCCGGCCCCGAAAATGATCAGTATGATAACCAGAATCACCAGCAACTCCGGCATACCGATTCCGCCAAGCATGATCAACCTCCTTTTCTAGCCGTCCGCTATTTGCCCAAAAAATCTTCAACTTCGTGCAGAAGCTGCAAGAATTCCTTGGATTGTCGGTAGGTGTCAAGACATTGCCGATGCTTCAGCCAGCTTTCCCATACCTGCATCCAGGTGTCGTTGTGCCAATAGTACTTCGCTGATCTCTTCCCGCCCTCGACCCGAGCCCGATACTCGTCGTACTCTTCTTTACAGCTGTTGCAAAAGGGGTACGGAACGGCGTAGCGGCTTTGAGTGGAATCCTGCGTGTTCAGTTGCATGCCGCATTTAGCACACTTGAGCATGCAGCGCGTGCATTGAAAGATCTTGCGCAGGGACTCGATCTTGCGGCGGCGCTCGGCATTGTCCTGTTCGGACTTGAAATCCTGAGCTTTCTTACCAAATTCGATGATCTCAGCCATTCTCACACCTGCCTATTTTTTTATATTTTTCGGTAGGTTGCTTCCAACTTAGCACTTGTGGTCGGCGGAGTCAAGCAGAGAGCCGAGCGCTTCGTCCCGCTCATTCAACTTGAAGATCTGCTGAGTCACATCGACAAAGAGCTGCTTGGTTTCCCGTTGCGACTTCTTCTTCAGAAACAGGATCGGGTCGTGCAGCATCTTGTTGACGATCGATTGGGTGAGCACTTCGATGGCCTGTCGTTCCCGTTCTCCCAGGTTAGGCAGGTGGGCCAGGGTTTTTTGCAGCTCACTCCGGCGGATGGTTTCCGCCTTGTGTTTGAGCGCGATGATGGTGGGCACCACCTCGAGCGTCCGCAGCCACTCGTTGAACTTGATCGTTTCGGCCTGGATGATGTGTTCGGCCTGTTCGGCTTCCTTGCAGCGTTCGGCTTTGTTGAGTTCGACGATGCCCTGGAGGTCGTCGATATCGTAGAGATAGACATTATCGATGCGGTTGACCGCGGCTTCGATGTCGCGGGGCACCGCGATGTCGATGAAAAAGAGCGGCTTGTTGCGGCGCCCCCGCATGCGTTGCTTGACTTCATGGTGGGTGAGGATCGGTTCCAGGGAGCCGGTGGAGGTGAGCACGATATCCACCCGTTGCAGGGCATCCAGAATGTGGGAAAAAGGGATGGTTTCGGCGCGAAAGCGCTGGGCCAGGCCAACCGCCCGTTCCAGGGTCCGATTGGCCACTTCCATCTGGTTCACGCCCTGAGCCAGGAAGTGTTCGGCCGCGAGTTCCGCCATTTCTCCGGCGCCGATCAGAAGCACACGCTTGTCGCGCAGTTCGCCGAAGATTTTACGCGCCAGTTCCACCGCGGCGTAGCTGATCGAGACCGCGCAGGAACCGATCCGGGTTTCCGAGCGCACCCGTTTGGCCACGGAAAAGGTCTTGTGCAGCAGCCGGTTGAGGATCACGCCAACGGTGTGGTGCTTGCCGGCCTGGCGGTAGGCCGATTTGATTTGGCCGAGGATTTGAGGCTCCCCGACCACCATGGAATCGAGGCTGGCGGCGACCCGAAACAGATGGCTCACCGCTGCCAGGTCTTGGTAGCTGTAGAGACAGGGATCGAGCACCTGCTCCGGAATAGCCAGGTGGCGGGTCAGGAGTTCCTTCACCTGAGCGCGACCGGCTTCCGGATGGTTGGACGTGAACAGGAATTCCACTCGATTGCAGGTGGACAGGAAAAACAGCTCATCCACATGTTGCAGGCGGTGATGCTGCGCCAGGGGATCGGCCTGGTCACGGCAGACCAGCGCCAGTTGTTCGCGGATTTCAACCGGAGCGGTCTTGTGATTCATGCCGAGGAGAAGGATTGGACACATGGTGATGCTTACCTGCCGTGCGTTGGCACGATTGCGCGGATCGCTTGATTTTCGCCGAAGCGCTTCCGCCGGCGTGGCGGCGCGACGCAGCCGATGTCGGTTCGCGACCCTTGCCGTCGTCGGAGGTGAAATGGAATCCGGTTCATGGTTTTTACCTGATGAAGATGGTGTGATGGCCCTTGAGCAACAGGTTGACCCCGAGGAAGGTGATGAGCACGGCGGAAAAGCCGGCGATCGCCAGCCACGCGGCCCGACGCCCGCGCCAGCCCACCGCCAGCCGTTCATGCAGGAGCACGGCGTAGATGCACCAAGTGATGAGGGCAAAGATTTCCTTCGGGTCCCAGTTCCAGGGCGAATGCCAGACCGCGCCGGCGTAGGCGAATCCGGCAATGAGGCCGATGGTCATGAGCGGAAAGCCAATCAGGATGCAGATGTAATTGACCTGATCGAGCCGTTCCAGGGAAGGGAGCCTGGTGTACCAATAGCCGAACCGTTTGCGTTTGATGTTGCGTTCCTGCACGAGGTACATGATCCCGGCGCAGAAGGCCAGGCCGAACAGGCCGTTGGCCAGAAACAAGGCAGTCACGTGAACGATCACCCAGGCGCTCTGGAAAATGGTGCCGACCGGAAAGATGACACCGGGGGCGAGATTGCTCGCCAGCAGGAAGACCACGGCCAGAGGCGACACAAAGCTGCCGAGGATGCGCACCTGAAAGCGCCGCTGGGCGAATAGATAAGTCACCACCAAGACCCAGGCCAGAAAAGCCAGGGCCTGGCGGCTGTCGGTCACGTTCAAATGGCCTTCCCGCCAGGACCCCAAAGCGATTGCCGCGCCCTGAAACAGCGCGCCGAAGAGCAGCACCGCCCAGGCGACGCGGTGGACCCGTTCGCGGTCATGGAACAGGTAGATCAGGTAACCGATGGTGCCGATGCAGTAACTCAGGGTGGCCACGGTCAGGAACACGATTTCCATGCTTGGTCCCAAATCTGTTGGATTTCCGCCGGACACAGCCAGGCGCCGCACAGTTCACCCAAGGCCAGACGCGCCTCGCGCTCCCGCCCGGCCTCGATCCATTCCAGCAAAGGCAGGGTCGCCAGGGCCCGGAACAGTTCCTGATGGTCCGAGTGCTCCGGCGCCTTCACCTTGATCGCTGTACGTAATTCACCCAGCAGT
>MNZR01000077.1:8035-17089 GCA_001873705.1 Syntrophobacteraceae bacterium CG2_30_61_12 | reverse complement strand
CCGGGTGTAGGGCCGGCGCCGCTCGAACGCCGCCGGGGCGAGCCCGCCGATGGCTTCCACCGCCGCTAGTTGGGGACCTTTCTCCTTGTTTTCCACCGGGCCGCGAACGGTAGCGCCGTGGGGCAGCCGGTATTTTTTCACCAACTGCGGAGGCACAAAGGGGCCGCGGTCATGAAATCGGATCAAGTCTTTGGGATTATGCAGGAAACCGAATCCCTGCTCGGTCAGTTTAAGAATACCGCTGAAGCTGTCGCTCATGATCGATTACAAATTCCGCGGAAGACGGCGGCAAACCGCCTTCCGCCAATGGAGGGTGAGGGAATTGCCCATCGGCGGGCAGGGATCGGAGATGCCACGCGGGCAGATCCGACCAGGCCACCGCCTGCGCTGGGCTCGGTGGTTACCGTTCGAGCAGCGCGCCGCGCATGCGCTCCAGGGCTTGTTCCAGCAGGCGCCGGGAGCAGCCGAAATTGAGGCGGAGAAAGCCGGGGCCGTCAAAGTCGCGGCCATTGGAAAGGCCGACTCCGGCTTGTTCGAAAAAGCCGGCCGGATCGTCGAGACCGCTCGAACGGGCGTCGATCCAGGCCAGGTAAGTCGCTTCCACGTGGGTGGTACGGAACCCGGGCAGGGCCTCAACAGCGGCCGTCACCAGGTCCCGATTGCCGCGTAGATATTCGATCACCGCCCGCAGCCAGGGTCCGCCGTGGTGATAAGCGGCGACGGCGGCGGTAAGCCCGAACAGGTTCACGTCCGGAACGATCCCGGCCATGGCCCGGCGGAACTGGGTGCGCAGCCCGGCGTTGGCAATGACCGCAAAGGAACAACCCAGACCGGGGATATTGAAGGTCTTGCTGGGAGCCATCAGGGTGATGGTGCGCTCGGCGATTTCCGGAGCGATGGCGGCCAGGGGCAGATGAGGTTTATCCGCATCGAGCACCAGATCGCAATGGATGTCATCGGAACAGATGATCATCCCGTGGCGTTCACAGATTTCCGCCAGCCGGACCAGTTCTTCACGGGTAAACACCCGCCCCACCGGGTTGTGCGGGCTGCACAGAAGAAACAGCCCGGTGGTGGGGCTGATGCGCTCGGTGATGGCGTCGTAATCGAAAACCCAGCGCTCGCCGTCCAGCACCAGAGGGACCTTCACCAGTTCCCGCTGCTGATTGACCGGCGCCGTCATGAACGCCGGATAGATGGGAGTGGCGGTCATCACCTGATCGCCCGGGCGGCCGATCATTCGGGAGCACACGTTGAGCCCGGTCACCAGCCCCGGCAGCCACACCAGCCAGTCGGGGGATATGGTCCAGTTGTAGCGGGAGGCCAGATAGGCCAGGACCGCTTCGGCCAACTCCAGCGGCGGCAGCGTGTAGCCGTACACGCCGTGGTCCACCCGGTCCCGCAGCGCGTCCACCACCGCCCGCGGGGAAACGAAATCCATATCCGCCACCCACAAGGGAATGACGTCGCGATCTTTATATTTTTCCCATTTCTGGCTGGCCGTGCCGCGCCGGTCGACAATGGCATCGAAATCGAACTCCTCGCTCGCGCACCCTCCCACCGGTTCCCCCCTCATTGGACTAAAGACTTGCCGCTGCGGCAGGCAATGCCGGCCGCACCTTGATCATGGTTTCCTTGCGAATATGCACGGTGCCTGGTTTGGCGCCTTTGGGCTTGGTCACAAACCGGGCCCGCGTGCAGACCACCGGGACCACCCCGGCGGTCCTGGCCTTGCTGTGGAAGGCGGCAATGGCCGCGGCCTGTTTCAGGATTTCCCGACTGGGTTCGGCATCCGGTTTGGACCGCAGAATCACGTGGCTGCCGGCCAACCCATGCACGTGGAACCACCAGTCATTGGGAGCGGCCAGCCGGAGGCTCAGCAGATCATTGTCCGCATCGGTTTTTCCGGCCAGCACTTCCCAGTCGCCGGGCAGGCGGTAGCTATATACCCTTGGTTCACCTGGGTCAAATGGCTTATGCGCTGGATCGCGCGGATTTTCCGAAGGAGGCATGGTCGATCCCGGTCGATCGACAGCCGCGGCGCCCGGTGCGGTTGACTCCCCCCCCCGGCGGAGCATCCAAGGCGCCATGGCGCGACCACCGGTGCGCCGGCAGCCGTCGGCTTTGCGGACTTCAGGGGCTCGGGAACCTATGATTGATTGCGGTCTTTGGACGTTGTGCGATCACCGATCTCACAGCTATCCGACATTCAGGTCTTGACTCCGAGTTTCGGCAGGATCCAGCGATTCAGCGCAATCCAGGCGGCAACGACCCCGACCCAGAGCAGCAGGTCATAACCCATGATTTCTCACTTTCACGCCGGCCTCGCCGGCACTGTTTGGTCTTGACATCGGTCCATCGCCGACGGTTGGCGACACCATCCCGGGAAGCGCCGCAATGGGCAAGCGTTCCGACACCCGGCCGGAATTTGCGCTTAGGCTCAACTGAAAGCTCCGGAACTCGGCCCGCAAGGGGCCGAACTCAACCCGGCCGAACGGTTCCGGTTGACGCAGGCGGAAAGCACGCGCCGCACCCCGGTGTGCCCGCACTTGGGACACTTTAGATTGGTTTCATCGCGCGCCGACCAGACCAGAACTTCGAATTCACCCGAACACTGGTCACAACGGTATTCGTAAATGGGCATCAATCCAATCCTCCCTGCTTGTCGCCATCGGTAGTCCCGATACGTTCGAGCAACCTTAACCATTCCGCCCGCCCGCTGCAAGTGCGCAAGGGCCATTATCATTAGTTTCGGCCAATTTGAAGAAAGATTAACCACGGAGCTCACGGAGAACACTGAGAAAACCATTTTTTTTCGAAGCCTTCTCCGTGACCTCCGTGCTCTCCGTGGTGAATCATTCCCATAAAGTGGCCGAAGCGATGATCATCGCCTGCGCAAGTGTTGGATAGGGGGCACACAACCCCTTGCATTACCATGATTATAATGGATCTTTTGGGTACCTTCGCCACCAACCCATCCAGGACTCGGGGACAGGGGCCGGTAGGGTCGATTATCCCCCTGTTTCCCCGCGGGGCTGGTCAGGGCCGGATGTCGATGCTGGGATAGATCCCCTCGCGGTTGCCCTGGCGGTAGGGCTGGATCACGTTGAAGGAAATCATCTGTTCCTTTTGGGCATGGCCGAGGTTACGAATGCCGTCGAAATAGGCCCCGTTTTCTTCCAGGATGTGTTCGATGCGGTGCTGAAAGGAGCGCACAAAGGCGGAACCACTGCCCTGAAAGCGCATTTCACCGAGCGTCCACTCGCCCTGGACCTTGACCAGTTCGCTGGCCGCGACACTGTGCCGGTCGAGATCGGCGCGATTGCGGACGAGACCCCAGACGATCCGGCCCGCCGGGATTTCCACGGGTTCTTCCAGATCGATGATGGTGTGCGGCATGATCACGGTTTCTTCCCCCACCTTCAGGATGGTGTCCGGCCGGCCGCGCAGAAACGCATTGAAACCGACAAACACCTTCTGGCCCAACTGGGCATGGATGATTTTTCCGCCGTGGGCGGTGACGTTGTCGCCACCCAGGTGGGAGCAGATCACGTAGCAGTTTTCCTGGGCGTTGGCCCCCTTGCCCAACCAGGCATCTTTCAGAAAGGCCCGCTGCGCCACCAGCACGTTGTCGCCGATCACGGTTTCCCCGCGCAGCACCGCGTAGCGACTGAGCGAGCTGCCATGACCGATGGCCGTGCGGCATTCGGTCAGGCCGGAATCGTAGACGGCCTGAAAGGTGCCCTTGTGGCTTTCGATGAAATCGATGAACGCCCCGGTGGGCATTCGCCCGGGCTCCATCGCCACGTAGGTGTCGAGCACCGCCGGATCGAACTGGTAGCTGAAATCGAACCGATCGCCGCAGCGAATCCAGATGTGCCCGGCGGCCACTTCCTGGTGGCTCAGTTCGCCCGCCTGGACGTAGGCAAAACGACCGATCACGCAATCGTGCAGCGTGGTCAGATCGACCGTGCTGAAGGGGCCGATGAAGCTCCCTTCCACCGATGAACCATGGATGTTGGCATAGTGCAGGGCCACCGCGTTCTGAATGAGGAATTCCTCGGGGTTTTCGGGATCATGGGAATGATTGTGGACCAGGGTTTTGACCAGAAAGCTGTCCTTGATCCGGATCACTTCGTCGTCGTGCAGCGGGATGGCGAGGCAGTCTTTATGCAGCACTTCACCCTTGCATTTCAGTTCGTCGCCCCGGATATCGCTCTTGTAGAGCACCGAATGGTCCACCACGCACTTGCCCAAAAAATAACTGCCGGCAAGACTCGCGTGGCTGAAGTGAAAATACAGCGGATGGTAGGGGGTGAGACCGTAAAAGGCGTAGAACTTGACATACTGGTCGAACGGAATCAGGTGGCGCACAAACGGACCGGCATCGAAGGACGGCTCGCGGAGATTGACATTGACCCGGTCGATGATGCGATCGATCAGTTTTTCCAGTTCTTTCATCCGATGTCCTCCCGTTGTTGTTGCCACCGGTAGCCACCGGCGGTCTGGACCCTCAATACCGTCCTGACGACCAGCCTCCTAACCAGCCATCTCAGCCTTCTCCGGCCCTGGCAATCAGTGCCCCGGCCATCACCTCCAGCAGTGACAGCACCCCGATGATGTGCTCACCGTCACGGACGAAGACCCGCGCGATGTTGTTTGCTTCCAGCAAGGTCGCCGCGTTTTCCTGTTCCATATCCCTGGCGCTGCGGACAATCGGTCGCCAGGCGATTTGAACAATCTGATGGGGACTTTGCGCCCCCGGGCCTGGCGCCGTTTGCCCAATGGCGAATAATCTAAATGGTTTCAGCACAAACGGCAACAGCAATGCGTGAAGTTTGAACGATTTATTACAAGCTGTAAAAGATCCTGACAGGCCTGGCCCCGGCAAGCCGACTGGAGGGTCCGGGACGACTCGGCGCCATGCCTCCGCCGGCGCCAAGGCCTGGTTCATCGGTATCGCTATCGGTATCGCTATCGCCATCGGTATCGCCATCGCCATCGCCATCGCCATCGCTATCGCTATCGCTACCCCATTCCCGCCCGGCAGCCGCTCAGAGCGCCGCTGCGCTCCGGATTCGGGCCGACCTGATGCGGCATGACGGGACCCGGCGGGTGGGGATGATATTGACAATCGTCGCCTGGGACGGCATGGTGCTGATCCATACTGAATCGAACTAGGCTTCACTGGCAGGTGCCCGCGTCCAGCCGGCCGATTGTCCTTTTTGGCACGATGTGTGCTTCGCCTCTCCACCATTGGCGTCTCCCCCCCCCGGGGAGATCGTTGAGGTCGCGCGCCGGCTCGAGCTGGAATGCGCACTCGTTGGTAGCGGACGTCAGCAGCAAGGGAGACCGGTAATGAGCAGCCAGGTGATGATCGCGGTGGACAGTTCGCCGCACGATCGGCAGGCGCTGCGGTTGATTGGCAACATCTTGAAGAACCAAAACCGCTATGACGTGCTGCTGTTTCACTGTTTGCAGCCCCATCTGACCCGCGCCCTTTCCGAAGGGCTGCGCGAGGGCCATGCCGATTGGGAGTGTTTCCGCAAGGAACAAGCGGAGGCCGCGGAGGTGCTCCTGGAAGGGGCCAAGACCACGCTCACCGCCTGCGGCTTTCCCGCCCACCGCATCCGTAGCGAGTACCAGGCCGATTGTCCGGACCCGGCGCGCGAAATCCTGCGCCGGGCCGAAGCGCTCCACATCGACACGATCGTGGTCGGCCGGCGCGGTCTCTCCCCCATGAAACGGTTGCTATTGGGCAGCGTATCCGACAAGATCGCCCAGTACTCGCCGCAGCGCTCCGTCTGGGTGATCGACAACCCCCTGGTGAACTCCAACAAAGTGTTGCTGGCGCTGGACTGCCGCGCCGAATCCCGAACCGTGGCGACCTACGCGGCCCAATTCTTGAGCAGTGCGCCGGACGCCGACTTCACCCTGCTGCACTTGATTGCTCCACTGCCGCCCATGTTTTGGGACGAGGGTCGCATCCTCGACGTTGAAGAACTCAAGCAACGCATGCCGCACATTGCCGAATGGGAATCCAAGGCACGCGGCCAGGTCAACGAGCATTTGGAACGCTGCCACAACATCCTGGTGGCCGCCGGGATCGCGCCGGAACGAGTGCACACCCTGGTGCAACCGGTCCATGAAGGGATAACTCGAGACATTCTGGACTTTGCCGCCGGCAACCAAATCGGCACGGTGGTCATCGGCAAGAAGAGCCTGGCCAAGAAGAAACCGTTCTTCTTGGGCAGCCACGCCCACAAACTGCTGCAATATTCCAAGGGGATCGCGCTCTGCCTGGTCGACGAAAAGGGACCCTGAAGCCGCGCCGGTGCTCTGGTGGTAACGCCGTGAGGCGTTGCCGTTGGTAGTGTCGCCGTCAGGCGTTCAACGCCGCGATGCCCTTACGGGCACAATACCAACGCCTCGATCGGGCGCGATTGGAGGGATGAAGGCACACTACCGAGGCTCGGGTCGGATGCGACCGAAGGATCAGGCACCGCCTGCAGGATCTTCCACAACACACTGAAAAATTAAGACCATGGAGGGCTTGGAATGGAAAAGCGGCTGCTCATTACCATCAGCGAAGATCCGAGCTGTCTCTATGGGGTTCGGTTTGCGGCCTCGTTTTTCGGCAACAGGGAAAAGCTGGGGATCACTTTGTTTTATGTGGCGCCGCCGCAACTGGACCGAGCGGGGCGGGTCACCGCCCGCCCGCGTTCCCAGGCTGATCCCGGCCCTGGTTTCGGGGCCGCCGAGGAAGCCTTGAAGACCAGCCGTCAGATCCTGGAGACCGCCGGGTTCGATCCGGCGTTGATCTCGCGCAAGGCGTTCAGCAAACAGTTCGGCACGGTCAAGGACATCGACCGCGAAGCCCGGCAGGGGCTTTACGATGCGGTGGTGCTCGGCCGCCGGGGCTATGTCCTGTTTGAGGAGGTGTTCGGCAGCAGCGTGAGCCGTACCATCATCGACCGGGACCTCGATTGCCCGATCTGGATCTCACGGCACAACCGCTACGGTGCCAAGAAGGTGCTGCTGTGTATCGACGGGTCGAGCCCGGCGTTGCGCATGGCCGATCATGTGGGCTTCATGCTGGCGGGGGAAGCGGAGCACCGGGTGACGATTTTTCTGGTCGAAGCCCCGGATCGGGAAGCAGGCTCCAGCGCCTGCCGCAGAGCCGAAGAGGTTCTGATCCGAAATGGGTTCCCGCGCGAGCGGATCGACTGCCGCACCGTTCGCAGTCGCAAGGTGGCGAAGGAAATCCTGGAAGCGGCTCGGGCCGGGCACTACGGGGTGGTGGCGGTGGGCCGGGCCGGGTCCGAGCAGCAGCAGAGTCGCAGCCGCTGGGTCGGATCGACCAGCCTGGAACTGCTGAAGCACCTCAGCCCTTCGGCCCTCTGGGTGAGTAAATGATGCGGGGGTAAAGGACTTGGCGATCACCTGCTTTCAAAGGGGTCGAAGATCTCCAATTTGAAGTTGAAGCCTTCATGGGTCATGAGCATTCGTCCGAGTTGCTCCCAAGTGATGGGGTTCCCATCGATGATCAGCAAAGGTATCTCCCCACCAGTGTCATCATCCCACTCGATCCTGCCACGGACGACGTTACTATCCGAGATCAGCATTGCATGCTTGGGCATCATTCTCGGCTCACCCTGGTCCCGTCTTGCCGCCCCGCGCCTAAAACCGGCCATGATCATCGCTTCGGCCAGTGGGAAAAGCTCTCACCACGGAGGCACCGAGAACACCGATAAAGCCCGTCATTTCCAAAGCCATTCAATTCCTTCGTGCTCTTCGTGTCCTTCGTGGAAGGAGATCGCCTTTGAAATGGCCCAAACGATGATCAAGCGCCAAAACCAAATCATCAGGAAGGATCTTCGGGGGGCTTTGGACTTTTCAGCACATCGGTGGCATCCTGCCACCATTCGGCGAAACCGCAGCCCGATCAGTAGCGCGCGCGACTGAGGCAGGATTGCAGGGCGTCTTCCAGTTCCGCGATGCGCTCGCGCAGGCGATCGCGTTCCTGCTGCAACGCATCCAGTCGGCTGGTCGGATCATCGGGTGCGGTCATGGGTCTCCCCTGAATTGGATTGCCGCCGGCAGCGCCGCCGGTCACGGCCCGGTCGAATCGGGCACTTCGTCGTTCAGCCCGATCACCCCATTTTGGTTCAGGAACTCGCGGAGTTCCTTGGCCTGGGCGGAGAGCGCCGCACACTGGTCGCGTTCTTCGCAGAGCACCACCGGCTGCGGATAGAACGAGCAATCGCGCAGTATTTCATAGGGCGTGGCGGTCACGTGGGAGCGCTTGAAGCCGTTGCCGTCGGGCTGATAGACGGTGAGAAAGAGGCTCTTGCGTGTGCTCAGGGCTTCGTCCACGGCCGCGTTGAGGGTGCTCTTGCCGAGATCCGTGTAGATCCGAATGCAACACCCGGCTCGCTTGAAGACAATGTAGACTCGGGTCATGGGCCACTCGGCGTTCTGGTCTATGGGCGACTGCTCCAGTGTCGGAAAACGGGCGCACTATAATCCATCTTGACCTTTGCGTCCACTTTCACGATCATCCATTTTGCGATGACCCCCGATCGATACTCTAATTTCGCCACTCTCAGCCGCGACCAGCGGGCCGGCCTGGATTTCGCCGTACGCGTCCGCCGGGGTTCGTCCGGCATCGCGGTGCTGGCCCCCCATGGCGGCCGGATCGAACCGGGCACTTCCGAAATCGCCCGCGCTCTGGCCGGCGGCGACCACACCCTGTATGAATTCGCCGGTCTCAAGCCGGCCGGAAATTTGGCTCTCCATCTCCGCAGCGAACGCTTTGACGAACCGCGGGCGCTGGAGGTCATCGCCGGCTCCCGTTTTCTCATCGTCGTGCACGGCTGCACCGGGACCGAGGAAATCCTCCAGGTGGGCGGTTCCTTTCCGTTCAAGCAGGAACTGATTGAAACCCTGACCGGGCTCGGTTGGTTGGTGCGAGAACACCCCCGGTTTCGCGGCCGCCACCCGAACAACCTTTGCAATCGGCTGGGGCCCGGTCGCGGCCTGCAACTGGAAGTG
>MNZR01000077.1:6890-8028 GCA_001873705.1 Syntrophobacteraceae bacterium CG2_30_61_12 | reverse complement strand
CGCTACGCCGGCGGCTCACCAGGGACGGGACATCGGCGGCGCCGGGGACGGATCGATCCGGGTCCCTCGCTGATCTGGCCGCGGCGGTCAATGGCTGCCTCGGCCGGGCCCCGCGGGCGAATCCGTGGTGCCGGCTACCAGCTCTTTGCATCCACGAAGGACACCAAGAGCACGAAGGGAATGGACCGGGAAAATTTTTATGAAATAAGAGGTTTTCTCTGTGCTCTCCGGGCCTTTGTGGTGAGGACTTTTGGCAGTGGCCGACCAAGCTCATTTCACGCGGAGACGCGGAGGACGCGGAGGCCCTACCGGCCTTGATCCGTCCCCGGAAGCACGGAGCGATGACGACCGACCCATGAAGATCATGTACTATTGCCAGCACGTGCTGGGGATCGGGCATTTTTTCAGGAGCATGGAAGTGGCGGCGGCGTTCGCCGGCCATGAGGTCCTGTTTGTGGAAGGCGGCGAACCGCTGGCCGGGTTTCAGCCGCCCGCCCATGTGCGCCGGTTGCTGCTGCCGCCGCTGATGATGGACCCGGAATTTTCCCGTTTCCAAGCCAACGGCCGCGACCTTGGCGCCGTTGCAGACCAGCGCCGGCGGTTGCTGCTGGAAGCCTTCCGCGAATTCCGCCCGGCCGCTCTGATCATCGAACTGTTCCCGTTCGGCCGCAAATATTTTCGGTTCGAACTGCTGCCGGTATTGGAAGAGAATCTCGCCCAGCCGCGCCGGGCCCTGGTGGTGTGCAGTCTCCGCGACATCTTGGTGGAAAAGGAGAACCAGGCGGCCTATGAAGACCGGGTACTGAAGCTCCTCAACCGTTATTTCCACCTGCTCCTGGTGCATGCGGACCCAAACCTGGTGCGTCTGGAAGACACCTTCAGCCGGGTCGCCGACATCGCTGTCCCGATCCACTACACCGGCTATGTGGTGCGCGGCGGCGATCACCGGCAGCGGGCACGGCAGCGGGTCTCCGGGCGGATGGTCGCCAGCAGCGGCGGCGGCAAGGTCGGCGCCGATCTTCTGGAAGCCGCCATCCAGGCCTTCGGCGGCATCCGCGACCGCGAATTGAGCCTCAAGGTGTTTTGCGGCCCGTTCCTCGACCCGGACGCGCGAACCAGGCTCCAAACCCTGGCCGCC
>MNZR01000077.1:3990-6795 GCA_001873705.1 Syntrophobacteraceae bacterium CG2_30_61_12 | reverse complement strand
CACCATGGATTTGCTGGTGACCGGCACCCGCGCCATTGTCTACCCGTTCCCGCAAAACCGCGAACAGGGCCTGCGGGCACGACGCCTGGAAGCCCTCGGCCTGGTCCGAGTGCTGGCCGCACCGGAGCCGGAACCGCTGGCCGCTCTGATCGGCGACATCCTGACCGCCGCACCGGAAGCAGCCCCGCGCCATCGGCTGAATCTGGAAGGCGCCGCCGCATCCGCCCGGCTGGTTGAAAAAATTCTGACGAGCGATTATGTTAAGCGAACGCCGGTGAGCCATTGATCCGGCAATGATCATGCGCTGACATTGACTCCCTGGCGAGGCCCGCATGGCGAAATCGATCGAACGGCAGGTGATTCTGCCCTGGCGACAGGTGCTTCGCATCGCTTTCAATTCGCTCCGGGTCCGGCTGCTGCGCTCGCTCATCACCACCCTCACGCTGGTGCTCGCCATCGCCTTCGCCGCCTACCTCTGGTCCGGCTATGAAATGCTCAACAGCGTCTGGCCGAACGCCCCCGACACCCTCCAGCAACGGATTCTGGACAGCGGCTATGAACCTCTCAACGGCCGCTTCGGCGCTTCGGCCAAGGACCGCTGGCTGGCGATCCTGTCGCTGCTGGTGTGCGTGGTGGGTATCGTCAATGCCCAACTCATGGCCGTCACCGAACGGTTCCGGGAAATCGGCACGTTCAAGTGCCTGGGCGCGTTGGACAGTTTCGTGGTCAAGATCTTCATGCTGGAAGCGGTCTATCAGGGGCTGCTGGGCGGTTTCGTCGGCGGCCTGGTCGGGATCCTCACGGCCACCGTCGGCATGACGCTGCATTTCGGTTGGGCCATCCTCGGCCGCTGGCCGCCGCTGGCGATGTTCATCATCCTGGCGGCCTCCACCCTGCTGGCCATGCTCCTGTCGCTGCTCGGCGTGCTCTATCCCGCCCTGGTGGCGGCGCGGATGCAGCCGGCGGCGGCGCTTAGAAGTGAAGCCTGACGCCCCGGCCGCGCCGCGCGCCGACCGATCCCGTTCCCTCTCTACCGGTTGAGGACCTGGAAGCCATGGCCCGAGACAATTCCCACAATGTGGTTCGCCTCTCCGATGTGACCAAGAGCTTCCAGCTCGGCCAGAACACGGTGGAAGCCCTGAAGGGCGTGTCGATGGAAATCAAGGCGGGCGAATACATTTCCATCATGGGCCCGTCGGGATCCGGGAAATCGACCCTGTTCAACATGATCGGAGCGCTCGATAAACCCACCAGCGGCCGCGTGTTTATCGACGAAGTGAATGTGTCCCAACTCGACGCCTATGAACTGGCCTGGCTGCGCTGCCGCAAGATCGGCTACATCTTCCAGACCTTCAATCTGATTCAGGTGATGACCGCCATCGAAAACGTCACCCTGCCGATGATTTTCGCCGGTCTGAGCCGCGACCGGTATCTGGAAAAGGGTCTGGAACTGCTGAAACTGGTGGGCCTGGGCGAACGCTATCAGCACAAACCCTCGGAACTTTCCGGCGGCCAGCAGCAGCGGGTCGCCATCGCCCGTTCCCTGGCCAACGATCCGGCCATCATTTTGGCCGATGAACCCACCGGCAACCTGGACCTGGCGACCGGCGAGGAAATCATTTACCTGCTCAAGCAGATGTCGCGGGAACGCCAGGTAACGGTGATTTCGGCCACCCATGACATCAAGATGATCAATGTTTCCGACCGGGTGGTGTGGATCCGCGACGGCCGCATCGATCGGATCGAAGACCGCGACCGGCTCACCGTGTCGGTGGGAGCGGTGGCGTGAAGCGGACGCCATTGGCATCCACCCGCAAGCGGCCAGCCCCGAGCGGGGCCGGAGGCCCTCGACTGGCGATGGGAAACGGAAGCGCAACCCTGATCCTGCTGGGGCTGCTGTTGTGCTGCTCGACCCGAACGGCGTTCGCCGTCGATATCGCCGACCACCTGCGCTTTTTCGCCGCCATCGAAGACCGTTCCACCGGGAGTCCAGGCGGCAACGAGGCCGCCGAATACATCCTCCAGGCTTTTCAAAAAGCCGGCCTCACGTCCATCGAAACGCAGAAGTTTTTCCTTCCCCTGGCCCGCCTCAACTCCGCTTCGATCACGATCGCCGGAACATCCTGGCCGCTTTATCCCTGGGGACCAAACCTGGCGCTGCTGCCGAAGACCCCGCCGGGCGGTCTGAGCGGTGAACTGGTTGATGCGGGCGACGGCAGTTTCAAGAGCTTCAACGGCCGCAAAATCGAGGGCGCGGTCGTTCTGATGGACCTGGATTCCGATCAGAACTGGCTGAACGCCGCCATGCTGGGAGCCCGAGCGCTGATTTTTTATAGCGGCGCCGGCGCCACCCGGCATCAATTCGAACAAAAGAACACGCCCACGCCGCTCACTTTCCCCCGCTTCTGGGTGCCCGCCGCGACCGCCACCGCGCTCCGCGCCGCCGCCGCTGAAGCGGCCACCGCTCTGGTGCAAAGCGATACCCGTTGGGACCACGGCACCGCCCGCAACATCTTCGCCGTGGTTGAAGGGACCAACCCGGATCGGGCGGAAGAAGCAGTGCTGCTGGAAGCGCCCTACGATGCCCCCAGCCCCGTGCTGGGGCTCGCCCCCGGTGCCGACCAGGCCACTTCCATCGCGATGCTGCTCCATCTGGCCGAAGTTTTTGCGGCCCACCCGCCCGAGCGCAGTGTGCTGTTCGCCGCCACCGCCGGTTCCGGTCAGGGGCTCGCCGGCATGCGCGAATTCATCTGGAGCGCCACCGGGCGGCGCAAGGACCTGGCCCGGGAACAACGCACCATTCGC
>MNZR01000077.1:0-3940 GCA_001873705.1 Syntrophobacteraceae bacterium CG2_30_61_12 | reverse complement strand
TCCGCTGGCCCTGGAATCCGCCGACGCCCAGAACCGGGTCTGGAACTTCGTGGTGGAACGGGCCAAGGACGCCGCCGACACCTGGGGCCGCCGCATTCAGGATGAAAGCGCCGGCCAGGCGAGAGCGGATGATGAAGGCGGTAACCGGCCCCAATCCGCGTCGGCGCCCGCCCCGGAACTCCCAGCCCGGGAAAACCCGCGCGTCTATCGGCGCTTGTCCTGGCGCACCCAGGTCGCGGAACTCGATCCCGAGGAACGCCAACTGGCCCGCGACCTGATCCGCCAGGGTCTTCCCGAACTCCGGGCGGAACTGGGTGAACTGAAAGAACGCCGGCAGGTGAACCGGGACGCGACCCGGGTGAAGCACCTGGTGGGCCGGTTCACGCCGGTGCTGGTGCTGTCTCTTTCGCTGTCGTCGGCGGCCCTGGAAACCGGGATCGTCGAATGGGGCGAGACCTTCCCGCTGCAAGAACGGGTGACCCGGCCGCTCCGAGCCTTTCGGCTGGGGGAACGGATCAAGGCAATTGGCGCCGGCGCGGCCGCGGAACTGGGTCTCCCGAACCTGATTCGGGACAGTGCTCGCGGCGCCCGCGGGGGAATCGATGTGGGCACCGCCCCGGCGGGCCTGGCGCTGGCTTCCGATGTGGCCGCCATCGCGGGGCTTCCGGCCGTTTCCCTGGTCACTCTCGATCATGAACGGCTAGCCTGGGGCACCCCGGAAGATCGGCTGGAGCGGGTCAACTTCCAACACTTGCAAACCCTGGGCGAATTCATCCCGGCGGTGCTTTCCCGACTGTGCTCGCAGCCGGCCACCAGCGCCGGTTGCGTCGGAGCGGTCGAAGGGCTGGCCGGGGTCCGCGGCCAGACCATGTTCATCCGCCAGGGCGAACTGTTCGCCGATCAGCCGGCGCCGAACACCGTTATCTCCGCGATCCAGGGTAAGTCCATCTTCCGGTCCATGGCGTTTCGAGACGGTTCCTTTTTTCTTACCGGAGTCGCCGACCGCCGGGTGGCCTTCGAAAAAGTCATTCTGGAACCCTACGGGATCGACCCGATGAGCGGCCGGGTGGCCTGGACGGCGGACAAGGTCCAGACCGGTAAGGACAACTATCGGCTGAAGATCAAGAGCCGGGTCGGCAGCGCCCCGCTGGTGATGTTTCATTGCCGGCAGACCGATGTGATCGGGGCCTTCGATCCGCAGCAACTGGATTACCTCACCAAGGTCCAGTTGCTCGATGGCGTCACCGAAGCCCGACCGCTGCGCTACTGGTATAGCCGGGTGGACGGCCGCGACACGATGGCGATTTCGATCTTTCTGGAACCGGGCAGCCGCTTTAAACTGGTGCTTTCCGACACCCTGCTGCGCCCGGAACTGGTGCTGATCAACGGCAGCGCCCGCGACCCCCAGGGCACGGGAATTCCGATCGGGGAGCCGGACCTCACCTTGACCCCGCTCCAAGTGACCCGCGATCTGCATCACCTGCTCGGCCGGCGAGTCGACAACCTGGCGCAAAAAGGCATCGCCAACCGCTATCTGGAAGACCTCTACCGCGATTCCAGCGCCGGTCTGGCCGCCGCTGAACAGGCCCTGGCAGCCACCCGCTACGACCAGTTCTGGAGCAACATCGTCGGCGCCTGGGCGGAACTCAACCGGATCTACACGGAAGTGGAAGGCACCCAGCGCGACGTGCTCACCGGCGTGATGTTCTTCATCGCTTTGTTCGTTCCCTTCGCCTACTGCATGGAACGTTATCTGTTTTGTTTCCGCGGGATCTATCAGCAGGTGAGTGCCTTTTTCCTGATCCTGCTGGCCACCATCTTCACCATTCGCGCCCTGCACCCGGCGTTTCAGCTCACCTACAATCCGATGGTGGTGATCGTCGCCTTTTTCATCGTCGGGCTGTCGCTCACGGTGGCCTGGATCATTTTTGTCCGATTCGAACAGGAAATGGCCAACAGCCGCAAGAGCCACGATCTGGTGAACGCCGAAGCGGAGCAGGTGAATAAATGGCAGGCGTTCGGCGCCGGGTTCGCCATCGGCGCATCCAACCTGAATCGGCGCAAGGGCCGCACCGCCCTCGCCTGCCTCACCTTGATCATCCTCACCTTCACGGTGATGTCGTTCACCAACGTCAAAAGCCTGCAGCAGACCAGCCTGAGCCGGATCGGCGAGGACACCGTGTACCGAGGCATTCTGATTCGCCATCCACTGTGGCGGCCGCTCACCGCCCTCACTCTGGAAGACCTGCGCAGCCGTTTCAGCGCCACCGCCCGAGTCTGGCCGCGGGGCTGGCTGCGGCCGCGGGACCCGCTGGACCGCAGCGTGGCGACCATCGGCGCGGGGGATCGGACCCTGGTGCTGGAAGGCCTGCTCGGACTCGGCCCGGAACCGCCCGAACCGTTCCGGCGTCTCATTCGCCACGGCCGCTGGTTCGAACCGGGGGAAGCGCGAGCGGTGATTCTCCCCATCCAGGCAGCCGCGGAACTTGGTCTGGTGCCGGAACGGGACCTGGGCGTCGAGGTCCGACTGGCCGGTGAACCGTTCCAGGTGGTGGGTTATTTCGACAGTCATCAGTTGGAAACCCTGACCGATCTGGATGGCCAGCGGGTCACTCCGGCCTATCTGGAAATATCCGCCGACGCCGAACTCAGTGAAGTGGAAGTGGAAGCGATCCAGTCCGGCGAAGATATTCTCCCCATGACCGAACGTTTCCGCTTCGCCCGCGCCGATCTCACCGTGATTGTGCCGTACCGCACCTGTCTCGGGCTCGGCGGCGATCTCACCGCCATCAGCATCCTGCCCGAAGCCGGCGCCGGCCCCATCGCCATCGCCGATAATTTGGCCCGCTGGCTGGCTTACCCGCTGTTCGTGGGCGAAGCCGGCACCTGGTACCACAGCGCCTCGCGCACCCTGCGCTATCAGGGCGTGGCCAATCTGCTGGTACCGATTTTGATCGTGGTGTTCATCTGCCTCAACACCATGATCGGTCACGTCCACGAACGGCAGAAGGAAATCTCGGTTTACACCTCGGTTGGTCTGGCCCCGGCTCACGTCGGCTTTCTGTTCATCGTCGAAGCCATGGCGCTGGCCGTGCTGGCCACCGTGATCGGCTACATTTTGGCCCAACTGAGCGCCCGCTTCATGGGCCACTCAGCCATGTTCAGCGATCTCACCTTCAACTATTCCTCGCTCGCCGGCATCGCCTGCATGTTCCTGGTGTTTTCGGTGGTCTTTGCGGCCTCGCTCTATCCGGCCCGGATCGCGGCGCGCCTGGCCATGCCCGATGTGACCCGGACCTGGCGGCTGCCGGACCCGGAAGGCGACCTGCTCACCCTGAACCTGCCGTTTCTGCTGAAAAACGAAGAGGAAATGGGGATCATGCGGTTCCTGGCCGCCTTCATTGAATCGCATCAGGACGTGGCCCACGGCAATTTCATCGTCAGCGGCGCCAATCTGGATGTGGAAAGCCCGCCCGGCAGCACCGCCCGGATGCCGCTGCCGTCTTGTCTGGTGCTGCGCGCCGATGTGTGGCTGGCGCCGTTCGATTTCGGCATCAAACAGCGGGTTCAGCTACACTGCTGCCCATCGGAAGCCGAACCGGGCTACCTGGAAATCGCCATTCGGATGATTCGGCTGGCGGGAGAAAGTTCGTCCTGGGTGCGCAGCAACGCCGGATTTATCAAGGCCCTGCGGAAACAGATGCTGCTCTGGCGCTTCCTCACCCCGGCGGCCAAGGCCCGCTATTCGGGCTCCGAACCGGCCGAACCGGAAACCGCCGTCACCGCCGAGGCCGGCCCGGTGCCGACGCCGGCCGCCCCCGCCGCCTGAACCGCCGTCTGGCGACGGTGGCGAAGGCGGCCATGGATGCATGCTCGATGAGGATGAAATCCTTCACTTCCAGCAATCCTTCCCCCGGGAGCGCGAGCATCCTGCCCGCTC
>MNZR01000371.1 GCA_001873705.1 Syntrophobacteraceae bacterium CG2_30_61_12 | reverse complement strand
CCCAGTTCCTGCGCACAGGTGCCGACAAAGTGCCGGGCCAGCTGGGGAATGTCTTCGCGCATGGCGCGCAGGGCCGGCATGGTGATGCTGACCACGTTCAGCCGATAGAACAGATCTTCGCGGAAGCTGCCGATCCGCACCTTTGCTTCCAGGTCCTGGTTGGTGCTGGCGATCACCCGCAGATCGACTTTCAAGGTCCGGGTCGCGCCGAGCGGGCGGATTTCGCTTTCCTGCAGGGTGCGCAGCAGCTTGGTCTGGAGCGTCACCGGCAGATCGCCTATTTCATCCAGATACAGCGTGCCGCCGTCGGCCAGTTCGAGCAGGCCTTTATGGTCCTGGGCGGCATGGGTGAACGCCCCCTTGCGGTAGCCGAACAGCTCGCTCTCCAGCAGTGCTTCCGGAATGGCCGGGCAGTTGACCGTGATCATTCGGTGCCCGGCCCGGCGACTCAGATGGTGCAAGGCGCGCGCGGCCAGTTCCTTACCGGTGCCGCTTTCCCCGCGGATCAGCACGGTGACATCCAGCTTGGCGATCCGGGTGAGAGTGTCGAGCACGCGGCGCAACGCCGGGCTCGTAACGATGAACCGGGCGATGCCGGTGCAGGCTTCGAGTTGGGCTTCCAGGGCCGCGGCTTTCCGCAGGAGGCGCTGGTGTTCCAGACAGTTGCCGATGGCGTGAAAGAGACGGGCCGGATCCAGGGGCTTGGTGACGAAGTCATAAGCGCCCTGTTTGAGACACTGCACCGCGAGATCGATCGAGCCGTAGGCGGTCATCATGATCACCGCCGTCCGCGGATGGCCCGCGCGCACCCGGCGCAGCAGTTCAACCCCGTCCAGGTCCGGCATCCGGACATCGCTCAGGACCAGATCGACCGCTTCCGTCTCGAACAGGGCCAGGGCGTCCCGGACGGCGCGGGCGGTCAGCGCCCGGCAGCCGAATTCCGGTGCCAGCAGACGCTTGAGGCCGCTCAGCAGGTCCGCTTCGTCATCAACGATCAAGATGGTTTCCGTCGCCATGTTCGTGGTCGGTCTCCGTCAGGGAAAGCGTGATCAAGAACCGGGCACCCTTACCCGGGGTGCTTTCGACCTGAATGTCGCCCTGGTGTTCCTGGATGATGCCGAAGGAAACCGCCAGTCCGAGTCCGGTCCCTTCGCCGATCTGCTTGGTGGTGAAGAAGGGATCGAAGATCCGCGGCAGCACTTCCGGATCGATCCCGCTGCCGGTATCGGCGATGCTCACCTGCACCATCCGTTCCGGGGCCCGGCCCCGACAGTCGCTGCGGATGGCGATGCGGCCGCCGGCGGGCATGGCCATCCGGGACGGCCGACGGGGGCTTCTTCCGGGGAACCGTGGCACTTGAGACATTCATCATGGACCGCGATCGGCCGCAGAATGGAAAAATAGCGGCTGCCGTCCCGTTCATGCACCCCGTGCCACTCCACGCGTTCCGGATCGGCGCGAAATTCGGCGAGTCGGGCACGCTGGAACGGGTCCGCCAGGTTGGCCGAATTGCGCGGAGCATCCGCCACCCGGCGATAGACGAATTCGGAATGTTTCTTCCCCACAAAGCGCATGATGCCGTGGCGAATGCGGGTGGTGGACATGGCTTCGGCGATGAATTCGTCTTCGCCGCTGAGTTCCCGAACCACGTTCATCATCCGCGGGCGCAGGGTATCGGCGGCGTAGGCCCCCACCGCTTCCATCAAACCGAGCACGATCCGGGCTCGTTCGTGGGTGTCCTCGATCACCTTCTCCTTGAGATAGCCATGGATCAGAACGGCGAAAAGGCAGCACAAGAGAGCGGCAATCCCCCCATGGCGAGGGCGAAACGGGTGCCGACCCGCAACCGCGGACCGACCGGTTTGGTGCTGTTCATGATAAACCCTTGATGGCTTTCGCTGAGGCGGCCATGCGGACGGGCTGGGTGTCGTCTTGGAGCATGCCCCCGCTTCGGGACATCCGCCAGGCGTTGGTACTAGGATCCCGCGGCGATCGAGGCGACCCCGCCGCGGGCGCGGCAGGCCGCAGCTTCCTTAGGCAACATGGCAGCGGCTGCGGCAACCCGCCAAACACTATCCCTGGCCCACACCTTCTGTCCGTGCCATAATCGACCTTGATCGGCCGCGATGTGGGTGCAAATCAGAGTGAACGCCCCGGAGAGGCTCCCTGCGAATCTATACCGGTTAAGGGTAAAAAGTCTCATTTCGTGTGCGCTCTTCCCCTGAAGCGCGGGCATCTTACCCGCTTTTGAAAATGAAACATCTGATCCTAAACCAGTATAGATGGGCTGGTAGTGGCGCCGTAAGGCGTTGGGGCGCTTCCGAACCCGCTGGCCCGTGCCATCACCGTGGCCCTGCAAACCGCGACGCCCTGCCCGACGCACTACGAGCGGACGCTCCGACCGAGGCGCCGTCAACCCACGCGCTGGTAGTGGCGCCGTAAGGTGTTTCCCCTGGTTCCCAAGCTCCAGCTTGGGGACCCCGCCCGGGAAGTTGCAGCTTCCCTCTCCGCATGACCCGAGGTTGTTACCCAATACGGCCCAACCAATCACCACCTCTCCGACGGCAACCGCCAACGATTGGCACCGCGCCCCGGAAATACCAACCCACTTGAGGGTAAGGGCAAACGGCCGGCCATCCCTCCATGATCGGTCCTCATTCCCGCGGGACTGCTGCGAGAGGTTCACCGAATTGTGCCGCTGTTTCCGAGTCCTCGAGTCCCCGGCTATTGCGGATAGCCGGGGGGAGACGCAATCGCCGCCGCGGCGTCTTCTGGGCCTTCGCGGCAATGGACGGGTGCCGCACCGGGTGATCCTTCGAACTCCCGCGCCGCGTCGTAGCGGCTTCCGCGTCCCGGGTTCACCAGCAACTCGTAGGCGCGACGAATCACTTTGAAGTGCTCGGCCCCGGCGGTATCGTTGCCGTTGTGCTCTGGATGCCAGACCAACGCCAGGCGACGAAACGCCCCCTTGATTTGTTCTTGACTTGCCGCGCTGGAAACCCCTAGGATTTCATAACAATCGGGGGCAGCGCATGGGGAAGCGGCGCTTTTCATGGATTGGCCGATCCGGTTCGCGGTCCGTGAGCCTCGTTCGCCAATGAAAACATCGCTATTTTACAGACCGGGCCGCGGGAAGACAAGTCGCAGGTGGCTCCACGGGATGGGCACAAACCCGCGATGATCGCAAAGACCTATACTTACGCCATCCAGGGAATTGACGCCGTTTTGGTGGAGGTGGAAGTGGACATCGCCACCGGGCTACCGGCCTATGCCACGGTGGGGCTCCCCGACAGCGCGGTGCGCGAGAGCCGGGACCGGATCAAGGCGGCGCTGCAAAACAGCGGCTACGCTTTTCCGATGGACCGGATCACGGTCAATCTGGCCCCAGCCAGCATCAAGAAGGAGGGTTCCGGGTTTGATCTACCGATCGCCATCGGCATCCTCACCGCTATCGGAATGGTGCCCCAGGACCAGGCCGCAACCCATGTTCTGGCTGGAGAACTGGCCCTGGACGGGCGCATCTACGAAAGATAGTCAAAAACAGGCCGTAAAGGTTAAGGCAGCGAATCATGATTGGTCGGCAACCTCTGGTCGGAAAACTGAAGTTCGCGCGGGGCAGCGAACG
>MNZR01000162.1 GCA_001873705.1 Syntrophobacteraceae bacterium CG2_30_61_12 | reverse complement strand
CCAGCCGCCCCTCGGCCCTGTCATCTTCCACACCCAGGCCCCAATGTCAATCGCGCCGCCCCCCCTCCGGGACCGCCGCGCCCCAGCGCGGCTTCTTCCACGGCCTTTGCCCTCCCGTCATCGGATCCCCTGCCCTCTTTCCTCGGCTTTCTTGCTTTTGGGTCTGTTGGCTTCCTGCCCTTTTGCTTTTCTACCTGCCGGCCTTCTCGCCTTTTTACCTCCAAGCTCCGGGCTTTCAGCTTTTTGCCTTGATCTTTCCCCGATCCCTTTCTAGAATGCGGTACCAAGTTCGATTACAATCATGATGATTCCGGATGCCGATCGTGAGCACGAGGAGAAAATGATGGACGCACTGCAGGTGATGGAACGAGCCAATAAGATCATGGAAGATTTTCCCCTGCCCAAGTACGCTCTGTACATCGGCATCTATGCCGTGGAAACGGCGCTTGCTTTCTGGATCGCCCTGCACATCTGATGTTGTTCCGACCGGTGATTCGACCGGTCGTCGTTGCCTCATTCGAACCAGTGGGAAGGCCATAATGTTGAACACGTCGTTGCTACTCGCCTTGCTCCTTCTGTTGCTCCTTAGCCCGCGGGCCCGGATCTGGGACCCGAGCGCCTTTCCCGCACCGCCGCGCTGACAACGCCGCGGAAAGCAGCAAGCAAAGGCCATGGGTTCCCAAACCCATGGCCTTTTTGTTTTTCAACCTGGAGAACCCGAGCGACGCACTCTAGTAGGATCCCGAAGGGAGGTGATGCAGGTGGGGCTGGATGGCCTAGCGGATTTGGATGAGCTGGTTCGGAGCCAATCCTGGAACCGGTCAATCACCCGAAAAATCTTATCTGGAGAGAGGAGAACACCAAGCCATGAGTCGCAAAATCTATGTATTCGATACCACCCTGAGGGACGGCGAGCAGGTGCCCGGAGCCAAGCTCAACCGCAAGCAGAAACTGGAAATCGCCACGCAACTGGCCAAGCTTGGGGTCGATATCATTGAAGCCGGCTTCCCTTGCAGTTCGCCGGAAGACCTGAAAGCCGTGGCCGCGGTGGCGGAACAGGTGCGGGGGCCGATCATCGCCGGGTTGGCGCGGGCGGTACAAGCGGACATCGATCAGGCCTGGCAGGCGGTGCAAAAGTCCGAACGGCCGCGGCTGCACGTGTTTCTCGGCAGTTCCGACATCCACTTGCAAAAAAAGCTCCACCGCGACCGCAACAGCGCCATCGAAATGGCGGTGACGGCGGTGAAATACGCCAAGAGCCTGTGCCCCGATGTGGAATATTCCACCGAAGACGCTTCCCGCACCGACTTCGATTATCTGTGCCGGGTGATTGAAGCGGCCATCGCCGCCGGGGCCACCACCATCAATGTCCCCGATACGGTGGGCTACGCCATTCCGGAAGAATTCGGCGCGCTCATTCGCCGGCTCAAGGAAACCGTGCCGGCGCTCGACCGGGCGGTGCTCAGCGTCCATTGCCACAACGATCTGGGGCTGGCGGTCTCGAACAGCCTGGCCGCCATTCGCAACGGCGCCCAGCAGGTGGAATGCACCATCAACGGGATCGGCGAACGGGCCGGCAACGCTTCGCTCGAGGAAATCGTCATGGCCCTGCGTACCCGATCGGCCCTGTTTGAAGCACACACGGATATCGTGACTCCGGAAATCTTCAAGACCAGCCGCATGGTGAGCCGACTGATGAACATTCCGGTGCAGCCCAACAAGGCGGTGGTGGGCGCCAATGCCTTTTCGCACTCCTCGGGCGTGCACCAGGACGGCATCCTCAAGGACCGGACCACTTACGAAATCATGCGCCCGGAAGATGTGGGCATCCGCCAGCACAGCATCATTCTGACGGCGCGTTCGGGGCGGGCGGCACTGCGCCACAAGCTGGAGGAAATCGGCTACAAGCTGGAAGACGAACAGTTCCAGCGGGTCCATCAGCGGTTTATCAACGTCGCCGACCGGAAGAAGGAAATCTCCAGTGAAGACCTGGCCAGCATCGTCGAGATCGAACTGTCCAAAGTGCGGGAGACCTTCACCTTTCAGGACCTGCAGATCATGAGCGGCAACACCCTGATGCCGCTGGCATCGGTCTGCCTGTTGAAAGACGGCGAAAGGAAGGTGGACGCCGCCACCGGTAACGGTCCGGTCAACGCGGTTTTCAACTGCATCGAGCGGATCATGGAAAAGGAAGGCACGCTACGGGACTTCGATCTGAAGGCCGTGACCATGGGCAAGGACGCCCTGGGCGAAGCCATGGTGCGGGTGGAAATCGACGGCACCATCTATTCCGGGATCGGAACCAGCCCGGACATCATCGAAGCCAGCGCTCGCGCCTACGTGAACGCCTTCAACCGCTTCTTTGCCCACGGACACAACGGCAACTGAAACCGGCAAAACCAGAACCCGACCGGGGGCGGTTCGGCGGCGGCTGCCGCCGGCCCCCCAATACCATTGACTTAACGGGTTCTTTAGTCGCCCTCTCCCCCGGTTAGGGGGAAAGGGTGACTAAATTGGTCTTGACAGAGGGTCCACCTCAGACTCATGGTCTCGGATAAACGGACCTCGACGTCTCGATGGCGAGCAGGTCGCGGGCAAACCCCGCGCTCACGACTTGCTCGCCGAGGTCGTTGTAATGCCCGTCAAGGTAGGACTTGAAAAAGTCGCCAACTTTTCGCCGGCCGTTCAGGTGGGGGGCGAAATAGCTCAGGCCATCGTAACAAGCGTGATACTGCTTCTTGATATGCAAGAAGAAGGCTTGGTAGACGGTGCGTCCGTCTTGCTGATAGTCAATCATGTCCTTCCAGTAGGGCAGGAATAGAACGATGGGAAAGCTGTCGGCAGCCTTGGCTTCGGTGACAAACTGGGCAATGATGTGTTCCATGATCGAAAGGGCGAATGGATCTTGATACAAAACGTTGTGGTCAGCCAGGTTCAAAATCCGTTTCTCATAATATTTTTTGATGTAGAAAGGAAAAGATTTCATCAGGAAATATGAATAGGGAAAATGTATTTTCTGATTCAGTCCGTAGTTCTCATAATACTGATACCAGAAGTCGTATTTCCCAATTTGCCTCAAAAAATCCAAATCCCCGAGTCTTCGAAAATCTTTGATGTTCTTGATGGGGTTCTCCAGGAGCCGAATCGATCCGTCCGGCGACCGATAATACATTGGCTTGGTCGCTTCGACATGAGTCTTTCGACAGTAAAATCCACGGTAGTAATTGACTATCCGAGCGATATTTTCGCTCATGATCACCAGGCAAACATAAGGGGTGTGGATGTTCCCGATATACCTGGTCTTGAATCTCAGGTAGGCCTGATCGGTACCGTAACCATTCACGCCGAAATTCAATACTGGCTTGCCGAGCGCCTGTGCCAGCAGATGAGGCCATGATTTTTCGATGTCTGGATGGCCTTGGGTGAAACTATCGCCGAACAGGGCGATCATGGCCTTTTGGACGTCCCTTGCTGCGCCTCTGAAACCATACGGATTGGGATGGGGGAACTCCCAGCCCAGACCAAAGCTGTACACCTTGGCAAAGT
>MNZR01000105.1 GCA_001873705.1 Syntrophobacteraceae bacterium CG2_30_61_12 | reverse complement strand
TGCCGTGCTTAGGCGCGTGGCGAAAATAAAACATCCACCACAACCAGCGGATCGTCATTCCCGCATGCTCTTAGCGGGAATCCATACCTGTTTAGCTTGAGAAGTTACGTTTTGTGTTCCCGCAGAGGCGCTGAGAGCGCGGAGAAGAGCCCTGAAATCAACCTCCGCGTCTCTGCGTCTCCGCGCGGAAATGAAACTTTTAAGCCTTCACAAGTATAAAGTTTGCCGATCCCGCTGTCAATCAAGGGAGCATCGAAAACCCGCGCCGCGCGATCTGTCGTCTTCCGGGTAGCCGCCGTGAACTGACGGTCGCAACCGGTCTTGACAGGCTCCGTCCAATTTGCATAGAGTGGCGGTAATTCCAAGGTTCGGGATGGATGGTTCGCCGCTCCCTCGGCCGTTTCAGTGCCCACCCTTCACGCTCGCTTGCCTCCCCGCTGCCGTTACCGCGCACTTTGTCAGCCTTGGCGAATCGCCGCAACGTCCCGGTCCTACCGGATTTCATCGCATGCGTTTTGTTACCAACCGCAACCGAAGGAGCCACCCATGAGCACTCCGCTGGAAGTGGGCATGACCCATGAACTGGTGCTGAAATCGCAACCGCAACATTCGGCCCGGCATTTCTCCCCCAATCTCCCCGACGTTTTCGCCACCCCGTTTCTGGGCGGTTTGATGGAACAGGTTTCGGCCGAACTGATCGATCGGCATCTGGATCCCGGCCAGCAGTCGGTGGGCATTTCCATGAACCTCAAGCACCTGGCGGCGACCCCCCTGGGCATGGAAGTGCGCGTGAAAACCGAGGTCAGCGCGGTCGAGGGCAAGAAGCTCACCTTCCGCCTCGAAGCCTACGACGCGGTGGAAAAGATAGGTGAAGCGGTGCACGAGCGGTTCATCATCAATGCCGATAAGTTCAACCAGCGGGTTGCGGAAAAAGCGAGGAAGGTCCCGGTCTGAACCGCCGGCGAAGGGGAGGCGACCATGGAATCAGCTAAGCTGCAGGCGTTTTTCCACCCGAACAGCGTGGCCGTGATCGGGGCTTCGGAAAGCCCGGCCAAGATCGGCCACACCATCCTTCACAACCTGATCGAAGGCGGTTTTCCCGGCGCCGTCTATCCCATCAACCCGAAAAGTGCGGCGATTCTGGGCCGCGCCTGCTTCAAGAACGTAAAAGAAATCCCGGACCCGGTGGACCTGGCGGTGATCATCATTCCCGCCCGGCTGGTGCCGCAGGCCATCGAAGACTGCGGCATCAAGGGAGTGAAGGCGGCGGTGGTCATTTCCGGGGGCTTCAGCGAAGCCGGCGCCGATGGTGCCGCGCTGCAGCAAGCAGTGGCTGCCACCGCGGCCCGTTACGGGGTCCGGGTGATGGGACCCAACTGTCAGGGGATCAACAATCCCTGCCACCCCCTGTGCGCTTCCTGGCCGCTGCTCACCCGCCGCGGCCGGGTGGCGGTGATCAGCCAGAGCGGCACCGTGGGGGCGGCGATGATGGACTGGTTCAGCGTCGAGGACCTGGGGGTGTCCAGTTTTGTCAGCTTGGGCAACCGGGCCGACGTGGACGAAACCGATCTACTGGAATATTTCGATCGCGACCCCAACACCCGGGTGATCGCCCTCTACTTGGAAGGGGTGAAGCGCCCGGAAGCCTTTCGAGCGGCCCTGGAAAAACTCGCCAAGCCGCTGGTGGTGCTGAAATCGGGGCGCACCCCGAAGGGCCGGACGGCGGCCGAATCGCACACCAAGTCCCTGGCCGGCTCGGATGCCGTCTACTCCTCTCTGTTTCTCCAGCATCAAATCATCCGCGCCGAATCGATCGAGGAATTCCACGATTTTGCCAAGGCCCTGGCCTATCTGGAACCGCCCCGGGGGAATTCCATTTTGTTCATCACCACCTCCGGGGGTGCCGCCATCCTCGCCACCGATACCGCCGAACGCGAGGGCCTCGATGCCGCTCCTCTACCACCCGAACTGGCGGCCCAACTGGAAGGGATCATTCCGGCCCACGCCATCCGCGGCAATCCCCTGGATCTCACCGGGGACGCCGATGCCGCCATGTTCGCTCAGGTGATCCAGCGGGCCCGGAGCTATTACGATACGCTCTGCGTGATTTTCGGCGATCCGGTGGCCGACGCCGCCACGGTGGTGACTCCGGCGGCCAACGAACTGATCGTCTTTCTGGGCGGGGCCGAAGTGGAACGGCACGAACGGCAACTCATGCACCAGCGCGCGATCCCGGTGTTCCCAACCCCGGAACGCGGGGTGCGCGCCCTGGCTCAACTGCTGCCGCCGGCGCGCAAGGCCAAACCCGCCCGCACCACCTTCCCGGCGGCCACCGGGCAACGGCGCCCGGGTCTTGCGGAATGTCTCGGGTTCATGGAACGGGCCGGGTTCGAATGCATCTGCCATCGCTTTGCCGAAAGCCCGGGAAAGGCCGTGCACCTGGCCTATCAGCTCGGGTTTCCGGTGAGTCTCAGGATCGATTCGCCCGATATCCTGCACAAATCCGAGGCCGGCGGGGTGCGGCTGAACCTCCAGGCGGCTCAGGAAGTGCGCACCGCCCATGACCAGATGATGCGCGACATCAAGCACAGCCATCCGGAAGCCGTCATCAACGGTGCGGTGGTCACCAGCATGGCGGCCCCGGGGCTGGAAGTGATCCTGGGCATGAACCGGGACCCCCAGTTCGGCCCCACGCTCATGTTCGGGCTTGGCGGGGTCGGCGTGGAAGTGTTTCGCGATGTGGCGCTGCGACTGCTCCCGGTGACTCGCGACGACCTTTACGCGATGCTCGATGAAATCAAGGGCGCCCCGCTGCTCGGCAGGTTCCGCGGGCGTCCGCCGGTGGACCGGGAAGCCCTGGTGAACGGGCTGGAACGCCTGGCCGAGCTGGCCCTCGCCCACCCGGACATCGTGGAAATCGATCTCAACCCCGTGTTCGCCTACGCCGAAGGCATGCTGGTGGTGGATGCGCGGATCATTCGGAGCTGAACATCCGGGGGACCCGGTCTAGGGCACTTGGCCCTGGGGTGAACGATTTTTCCTGATTCTAACGAATTTGGGGGACACAGCCGGATTCGCTCTGGGAAAGGACCATTGAACCGACCAACGGCGCAGGGAGTCCCGCGGAAAAACTCAACGGGTTCACATATCACTCTAACTGGCTACAGAAGCTTCTGGTCTCCGCATCTTTGGGCGGCTACAGGCAGGTTTCCCAAATCCGTTATGAGGAGCAGATTTCGCGGGACCTCAAACACAGTCGCCACGGCGGGAGAACTCGCACGCAAAGCCGCAACCTGATCTTGAATAATTAGCCTTTCTGCCCTATAGAGTTTTCCTACCGGTGGCGACAGCGCCCTCAGGGCCGATAACCTGCTTGGTCGCTGCCCTCGATTAGCCGGAACGCCGTCCGCCGAGCCGCCGGGAGACGCCCAAACAGCATCGTTTAAAACTCGAGGAGTCATCCTTTGCCAAGAGAGGCCGAATCGAAGCCGGCAACCCCCTGGTGGCAGGACGCCGAACAGCTCGCCGCCAGGCAGTGGCAACCTTATCCCGCGGCAGAATTGAGCGGCAAGCAGCGCGGTTACCTGAAGCGCCTGGCGCATTCTTTAAAGCCGGTGGTCCACATCGGTCAGGAAGGGCTGCCGCCAAAGCTGCTGGGTGAAATCAGAA
>MNZR01000238.1 GCA_001873705.1 Syntrophobacteraceae bacterium CG2_30_61_12 | reverse complement strand
TTCTGGATACCGTCGCGCACATGCCCTGTTCGCCCTCGATCGGGGGCATCGGCAAGGGCCATCTGGTGAAAGAAATCGATGCCCTGGGCGGGGTGATGGCGCGGATCACCGATCAGAGCGCGATCCAGTACCGGCTGCTCAACACCAAAAAAGGCCCAGCGGTGCGCGGGACCCGCACTCAAAACGACAAAATCCGCTACCGCACCCTCATGAAGCACCTGCTGGAACGCCAGGCCAATCTGGATCTGCGCCAGGCCATGGTGGAATCCCTGGTGGTGGAAAAGGGGCGGGTACTCGGCCTGATCGATCAGCTCGGCATGCACTACCAGGCGCCCTGCGTGGTGCTGGCCACCGGAACCTTCCTGCACGGCCTGGTGCATGTGGGCCCGAAACAGGTGGCCGCCGGCCGCGCCGGCGAATTCCCGGCGCTGGCCCTGGCTGACCAACTACCGCGCCTGGGTTTTCAACTGGGTCGGATGAAGACCGGGACTCCGGCCCGGATCCACAGGCAGAGCATCGATTTCTCCCAGTTTACCGAACAACCGGGCGATCCTGATCCGCGTCCGTTTTCGCTTTTTTCCGAACGGCCGGTGTTGCCCCAGGTGTCTTGTTTCATCGGTCGGACCAGTGCGCGGACCCACGCCTGGGTGCGCCGCAACATCCACCATTCGCCCCTTTACAACGGCACCATTCGTGGGGTTTCGGCCCGCTACTGCCCGTCGCTCGAAGACAAGGTGATGAAGTTCCCGGAGCGCGAATTCCACCAGATCATCCTCGAACCGGAAGGCCTCGACACCGAAGAAATCTACGCCAGCGGCACCGGCAATTCGCTGCCCTACGAAATCCAGATCGAACTCATTCACACCATTCCCGGCCTGGAACAAGCGCGGGTGATGCGCAGCGCCTATGCCATCGAATACGACTTCGTCCAGCCGACTCAACTGCTCCCGACCCTGGAAACCAAGCCGGTGGCCGGTCTGTTCCTGGCCGGTCAGATCAACGGCACCTCCGGTTACGAAGAAGCCGCCGGCCAGGGGCTGTGGGCCGGGATCAACGCCGCCCTCAAAGCCCAAGGGCGGCCGCCGATGGTGCTCGACCGCTCCCAGGCCTATCTCGCGGTCATGGTCGATGATCTGATCACCCAGGGCACCAATGAACCCTACCGGATGTTCACGTCCCGGGCCGAATACCGGCTGCTGCTCCGCGAAGACAACGCCGATTTGCGGCTGCTGGAACAGGGCTACCGGCTGGGGTTGCACGGTGCCGACGCCTACCGCGATCTGCTGGAACGGCGCCGGGCCATCGGTGAAGAACTGACACGGCTGAAAACCACCCGGTTGCCTCCATCGGCCGCCGTCAACGCCTTGCTCATTGGGAAAAAATCGGAACCGCTCAAGGAGTCGCTCAGCCTGGAGCGCCTGCTGAAACGCCCGGAACTCGGCTACCGCGATCTGGAACCCCTGGCTCCGCCACCCCAGCGGTTGCCCGAACGGGTCCAGGAACAGGTGGAAGTGGTTTGCAAGTACGAAGGCTACCTGCAGCGCCAGGAGGCGGAGGTGAAAAAATTCCGCTCCCTGGAACAGATCCGCATTCCAGACGAGTTCAGCTATGCCGGCATTCCCGGACTGAGCCATGAAATTCGCCAGAAGCTGCAACAGATCCGGCCGGTTTCCCTGGGCCAGGCGTCGCGCATCACCGGCATGACCCCGGCAGCCATTTCCATACTCATGGTCTATCTCAAACGGGCCGAAGCGGCGGTGGCCGATGCCCGTTCGCACGGGTAAAATGCGTTCGTGGTGCGCCCGTAAGGGCGTCCCCGTTGGTAGTGCGCCCGTAAGGGCGTCTTGGTTAGTAGTGCGCCCGTAAGGGCGTCTTGGTTGGTAGTGCGCCCGTAAGGGCGTCCCCGTTGGTAGTGCGCCCGTAAGGGCGGTCGGCGCTTTCCGGAGTGCCATCGACCGAACTTTCGGATGCGCCGTCAACGCCTGACGGCGCCACTACGAACCCAAACACCGTGGATGGCGCCCGCGGTGAGGTTTTCGCTTGACACCAGCCGATGATTCTGCGATTGAAGCAACTGAATGAAGTCTCATTCAGTTTTTCTCGCGCGATCCGCCGGGTCCTGTCCCGGTTCCACCGGAGCACCGGATTTGCTTGTATTTTACTTGCTTGGATATTATGAAGGGCACACCAATCGGGGGTCCCCATGCGCTTATCCGAGTCCCGGCCGAAGGGCGGTCGGGCGCCATGTGGCCGCGCCGGTTGGCGACTCAATCGCACTCCGCATCCGGGCGGAATCTAGCAGCTGATGCATCGGCGAAAGGAGGAACCACGTGAACATCGTTGTCCTGTTGAAGCAAACACCGGATACGGAATCGGTGATCCGGATTGCCGGGGACGGTCAATCGATCGTTACCGCTGATCTCAAATGGATCATCAATCCCTACGATGAATTTGCCGTGGAAGCGGCGCTGCGGCTCAAGGAAAAACATGGCGGCACGGTCACCCTGGTGAGCTGGGGACCGCGGCGAGTGGTGGAATCCATTCGCACGGCGCTGGCCATGGGAGCCGACAGCGGGGTGTTGATCGACGATCCGGCCCTGACCGGAAGCGATGGACTGGGAGCCGCCAAGGCCCTGGCCGCGGCGGTTCAGGAAATCGCCCCGGACATCGTGCTGTGCGGTTCGCGGGCGGTGGACTATGATCTGGCCGAACGCGGTCCCATGGTCGCCGAACTGCTCGGCTATCCGCATCTGGGTCTGGCTGTCGCGCTGGACTCCGACGGTTCGGTGGTGACCATCGAACGCCCGATCGAAGGAGGCAAGGTGTCGCTTGCGGCCGATCTGCCGGCCCTGGTCACCATGGGGGGCTCGCATGCGGTGTGGAATCCGCGGTACGCTTCCTTGCCTGGGATCATGAAGGCCAAGAAGAAACCGCTGGCGGTAAAGACCCTGGCCGATCTCGGAGTGGATGCCGGCGACTGCGGTCCCGACGCCGCCAAGATCCGGATCACGGCATTGGAACCGCCGCCGGAGCGGGCGCCGGGCCGAATCATCGACGGCGGCCTGGACCTCGACGGCAAGGCCAAGGCATTGGCGCGGGCGCTGCGGGAAGAAGCCAAGGTATTGTGATTGTCCGCGGCCTGCGGACGCATACCGGATCCGGACCGGTCTCGGCACGGGCGGGGTCGGTCTTGAGGATAAGGAGAACAGAGATGGCTGATTGTGTGATGATGATTGCCGAATTTCGGGGCGGAAATTTCCGCCGGGTTTCCATTGAAGTCGCCAGTGAAGCCAGGCGACTGGCGGATGCCCTGGGCCTCAAGGTGTACGGCATCGCCATTGGGGCCGGGGTTGGCGCCAAGGCGGCGGAACTGGGCTGGTACGGGGTGGACCAGGTGTTGGTGGCCGACGATGCCGCTCTCGCCAATTATGTGGCCGAAACCTACGTGCCGGTGATCGCCGATCTGATCGAACAGCGGGACCCGGCGGCGATCCTCTTGCCGGCCTCGGTGGACGGCAAGGACCTGGCGGCGCGGTTGGCGGCGCGACTGGGTGCGGGCCTGGCCCAGGATTGTATCCAGGTGGTTTGTGCCGATGGGACCATCAAGGTGAAGCGGCCGATTTTTGCCGGCAAGTGCCTGGCCTGGTGTGAATGGGCCGACGGCGTGGTGCCGCTCATTTCCTGCCGGCCCAACGTGATGAGCTG
>MNZR01000070.1 GCA_001873705.1 Syntrophobacteraceae bacterium CG2_30_61_12 | reverse complement strand
CGATCCAAGTGCAGCAGAATCGTTGGATCGTTGATGTATTGAGGGAAAACGTACTGGCGCAGCTGAAAAAATTCGAGCGGAGACACAAGCACCAAATACAAGCCCGCCAAAAACACGAAGTAAAAGATGCAGCGCACCGCCCGCTGCCCCACCACGTGCCATTTCGCATAGACGAACACGATAAAGGGGAACAAATAGCCGCTCAAGAATGTAAACCAGGGCGAGGGATAGCCTGGTGATGCGGTCCCGAACCCGAATTGAACCATGGACAGGAAACACAAGAGCAGGAATAGCAGCATCAGCCATTCCACCGTCAGGCTCCTTGAGAAATGAACCTGTCCCCGGAGCAGACTGCGCGTCAGCATCAGCAACAGCGCGATGAACAAAGCCCGCTCGATGGTGATGTCAAAGATCCCGGCGGGGCGCAAGGCCAGGAAATTCGGGCCGAAAAATACCACGGCAACCAACCAGCAGCCCAACAGGATGGTCTCCGTCCCAACCATCTCGCCGCCCAGGTCATGGCGCGGCCGCGCCATGACGTAGCCCATCCACGCAATGGCACCCAATGAAAGCACAATCAGGACGGAAAGGGCCGTAACCAACATGCCGTTATCCAATGCGAGGCAGGGACCCGAAGATCGGAACGTCGAGACGGCGATCAATGTCCTCGGGTCTCTTGATGGTATGATCCAGGTAGTCGACCGTCACCGCAATCGCCACCGCGAACAGCAAACCGCCCAATAGGCCGAGAGCGATCAGAAGCGGCCGATTGGGCTTGATCGGTTGGTCCGGCACCATCGGCACATCGACTTGGGTGATGCTCTGTTTGGCCTGATCAAGAGCTACCGCCAACCGCGATTGCTCCAACTGGTCACGGGCCCGCGCATAGGTATCCTTGGCCAGATTATATTGCTGTTTGAAGTGCTCGTATTGAGCGCGTTGCTCGGCGGTGCTTCGAATCTTCTGTCGGAGTTCGCCGATCACCTCTTCCAATTCCTTGATCCGAGCGGCAACGGCTTGGGCGGTGATCTTCTGGGCTCGAATCGAACGAGCCAACTCGTCTTTCAATGAAGACAAATTGAATTCCAGTTCCTTCTTGGCTTGCTGCACCGGCTGAAAATTGTCTTTGAACTGCGACCGCATTTCGTTCAGTTGGATTTGCAACTGAGCGACCTTGTTCTTAAAAGTGGCGATGGCGTGGCCCGGCACCTGCATATCGCCCAACACCGCCGGGTTGTCGCTGCGACCGACTTCCTTTTCCAATTCGCCGACCGCGGCACTGATGCCCGCCAATTGATCCTGAAGATCGTGATATCTGCCGGTGTATTGTGTGAGTAAAGCGTTCGGTCCCACTTCCATGTTGGTGCCCCGATCGCTTTCCATGTTGAGCATGCCGATCACGGCTTCCGAATGCTCGACTTCATAATCGCGCAAGCTCTTTTCGCGCTGGATCATCTCCTCGTACAGTTGGTCCGTTTGCCGCTTAAAAAAATCGAATGAAAATCCCGCGTTTTCCTTGGCGATCTCATTGTAGACCTTAAGATACGCGGCACAGATCGCGCCGGCATAATCAGCAGCCCGCTTGGCATTGCTGTCGATGTAACTGATATAAAAAACGCTGGACTCATTGAAGCTCTCGCCCTGAGGTGGGGTGACCTCCATCTTCTTCTTTATTTTTTCGATGTCCACATCCGCACTCAGTTTGCCTGCATCTTGATCGGGATAGAAACTTTGGATCACGTTGCTCACTACCCGATCCGAGAAAATAATCTCTTTCTGTTGCTGCAACAGTCGCTTCGCCCGGTTCTGATAATCGTAAAAATTTTCCCGACGCAGAGGATCCAATTGCTCTGGGACCGATATCACGAATTTGCCTGAAGCACGATACGAAGGCGGCAAGAGGATGGCCGTCGCCAGCACCGGCAAGAAAATGAGGAAGAAGATGGCTTGGATTAGACGCCGACGCTCGAATAGTATATGAGCAAGTTCTCTGGAAAAACTCGATGCCGTGGTCGATTGTGTTGCTTTCTGTACCATGATTCACCCTTATTTAGCGTGCCTTGAAACCCCACACAATCAGCAATCCGAGCCGCCGTCCTTGCCCCGTCTTTCGACCATTGCCACGACATTTCATGCCGCTTGCGGTTTCCGCGCCGGCACGGATCGCGGCGGCATCATCTGCTGGTGCCCCGGATATCGTAATTCACGCTGAATACACTCTGGAAAGGCAGCACCGCATAGATGCCCCTGGTAAATACCCGATCCATCAAATCGTTGATATCATCCCATTTGGTTTTTGGCACATAGACAACATCCGCCGGTCGGATCAGAAGGGCCGAATACATGTGCCCTTCCTTGATGGCCCGTTTCAAATCGACCTTGAAAGCAATCGGCCTTTCCAACCCGTCATTACGAAAAACCACAACATTCTCGAGCATCGCCGTCTTCTTGTAACCTTCAGCCATGGCCAGGGCATCGATCAGGTTAATCCGCGAAGGCATCTCGTACGCGCCGGGTCGCCCCACTTCGCCAAGCACATAGAATTTGTTATGATGGATCTCAAGCAAGACAAGCGTGGCGTTCAGGTTCCGAATCGTCTTGGAATATTCTTGGTTGACCTTGGACTCCAACTGGGCCAAGGTCAATCCTTCGGCCTGTAGATTGCCGATAATCGGAAAAGCAACCCGCCCATCGGGCGCCACCGGCGCGATCTTACTCTGACCTCGCGGCGCCGTGGTGATCGCCCGCTTCAGTTCCTTGATCTTCACGTTGAAATCTTCCAGGGCTACCGTAACCCCTGGTTGTTCCATAATTTTTCCATATTCCCTGTTGAGGTTGGCGGCCAACTGAGCAGGAGTCAAGGATGCCGCCTGTACATCCCCAAGGATCGGCACCGTGATCTTGCCGTCGGTTCGCACCAATACGGTCGAACTGAATTGGGAATGGTAAGGAAAGGCGATGCTGATCTTGTCCTGAATCTCCAATCGATACGCATCCTGCGCATTTTCATAATTGATATGGTAAATGATCTCGATCACGTCCGCGGGGCCGACCCGATACTCCGGTGCAAACGGCACGGCCAAATTTTCAACGATTTGATAGTCCGGATGCAACGCCGCCTTTTCCGGGGTCACCTCCAGGAGGTCCTCGGTAGTCTTCAGCGCCTCCACCGCCTCGGGAGAATCCACCCGGCCGACAAATTGCGGATCTACCGCTGTTGACGCAGGATCGGTCGAGCATGACGATGTTCCCAACAGCAGCAAGATCAAACACGCATAACCTAGACGTCGTCCGTAACGAAGTAGGTTCTTCTTTGCTAGCATTTCAATCACCATGTTTGATGTTATACTTGTGAAGGCTTAAAAGTTCCATTTCCGCGCGGAGACGCGGAGGTTGATTTCAGGGCTCTTCTCCTCGCTCTCAGAGCCTCCGCGGGAACACAAAACGTAACTTCTCAAGCTAAACAGGTATAGTAGCTACCCGAGCTTCCGTCCCTATCCCACGCCGACTGCCAAGCAAATAGGCCCGAGCGGAAAGCCGATCGCCGATCCGGCCCTCCGAGCGTTGCCGTAAAGATACTA
>MNZR01000120.1 GCA_001873705.1 Syntrophobacteraceae bacterium CG2_30_61_12 | reverse complement strand
TCCGCGAAAGGAAAATCTTCCCGTCTCCGATCTTCCCCGTAAGGCCCGCCTTTTGTATCGCATCGGCAACTGCCTCGGCCTGGGCATCTTCCACCACCGCCATGAGATACACCTTGGGAACAAAATTGACGTGGTATTCAGCCCCGCGGTAGATTTCCACGTGCCCTCTCTGGCGTCCGAATCCCTTCACTTCGCTGACGGTCATCCCCTGAATGCCAAGAGCCGGAAGGGTCCCCTGGCCACCGGCCGGTTCGCGTCCATGGGCACCGCGGGACTGGTGGCCGGGAACGCCCGGTTTTTTATCAACCAGGTCCTGGCGGTCGCGGTGGTGGGCGGGTACTCGTACGGATCAAGCTGGCTGATCGGCCTGGTCCTGGACCAGACCATGGGCCTTCGAGTCGGGGACGAAGAGGAAAGCCTCGGCCTTGACCGCGAACTGCACGGCGAGGTCGGCTACAGCCAATAAATCGGTGGGGGCAGGCCAGCACATACCTGCCCCCCCAAATGTCATCGCGGCAATTCGCTCGCCACGGCATGGAATACAGCGCTTATCCGCTGCCTGCCCCCGAACCCGCGCGCGGCGGCCCCCCTACCCTCGCGATTCAGTGGCCGCAGGACGGACACCCGCCGTTGCCTTCGTCGCGACTCGGGCCCTTGCCGTCGCCGTTCTGGTCTTTACCGAACTGTTTGACGATATCGGCGATTTCCACCAGCCGATCGTCCACTTTCCGAAACAGGGTCCCGTCCGGGTAGGTCCCGTCGGCTTGCGGTTCGCCGGCGGCCACCCCGGTCAGGATCTCGATCCCCTGCTCGATGGTGGTGATGGGCCAAATGTGGAAGTTACCCTCCCGCACCGCGTCCACCACTTCCCGCTTGAGCATCAGGTTGGGGACGTTTTTTTCGGGAATCACCACCCCCTGATCACCGGTCAGACCCTTGTGCCGGCAGATATCGAAGAACGCTTCGATCTTCTTGGTAACGCCTCCCACCGGCTGGATTTCTCCCATCTGGCTGACCGATCCGGTGACCGCGATCCCCTGCTTCAGCGGCACGTTCGAAATGGCGCTGAGCAGCGCATAAAGTTCGGTGCTGGAAGCGCTGTCGCCGTCCACCATGCCGTAGCTCTGTTCGAAACAGATGGAGGCGGACAGCGAAATGGGCTTGTTGTGGGCGAACCGCTGCTTGAGGAAGCTGCCGAGGATCATCAACCCCTTGGTGTGGATATTACCGCTCAGCTTCGATTCGCGATCGATGGCCACCACCCCTTCGCGGCCCACCGTGGCGACGGCGGTGATCCGACTGGGCTTGCCGAATTCGTGATCACCGGTCATCAGCACCGACAGGCCATTGACCTGACCGACTTTGGCACCCTTGGTTTCGATCCAGAAGATGTCCTTTTCGGTGAGTTCACGCAGCCGCTCTTCGATCAGATTGGATCGATAGATGCGTTTTTCGATGGCCTTTTCGATGTGTTCGCGGCCCACCAGGTCGGCGCCGGCGAGTCCTGCGAAGTAATTGCCTTCCTTGAGGAGATCGCTGATGTTACCCAATTCCAGACTGAGCTTGTCGCGGTCTTCGGTGAGTTCCATGCTGTATTCGAGCACCCGGGCCAGGCCGGTCGGGTCCAAATGGCGCAGTTCCTGATCGGCGCAGTAACCGCCGATCATCCGAGCGCATTCGATCATGGTGTCCGAGTCGCGGTTCATGGAATCGTCCAGGTGCGCCTTGACCTTGAACAGCTTCTGGAAACGGTCGTCATACATGTACAGGAGCTGGTAGATCCAGGGGTCGCCGGTGAGCACCAGTTTGACGTCGAGCGGGATCGGTTCCGGGCGAATGGTGCGGGTGCTGAACATGCCGTAGAGTTCGCCAAGGTCCTCGATCTTGATTTCGTCATCGCGCAGCGCCCGTTTGAGGGCTTCCCAGGACAGGTACCATTTCAGCAGATCCAGGGCCTTGATCACCAGGTAGCCGCCGTTGGCCTTGTGCAGGGAACCCGGCTTGATCATGGAAAAATCGGTGAACAGGGCCCCGAACCAAGCCTGGCGCTCGATGGTTCCGAACAAATTGGGGTAGGCCGGGTTGGATTCAATCACCACCGGCGCCCCTTCGGTTTCCGAATTGTCGATCAGAACATTGACTTCGTATTTCTTGAACGCGGCTTCCCGGGGCGGCATGGGGAAAGGCCCGGCCGGCGGTCCACCCTCGGATTTTTTCTTGAAGTCATCGATGTTTTCGAGAATGTCTTCCTGCACCCCCTGAAGGTATTCCTGTACTTCTTCTTCTTCGCTGAAGTCCTCCAGGCAGTGTTCGATCAACTGCTCCACCACAAACATGGCGATTTCGTTGTCGAGCTTCGAATGTTTTTCCTTGAACGCCTCCTCGGCCTTGCGGATTTCCTTGATGGCGTCTTTCATCTTGCCCTGGAGTTCATCGCTTTTCGCGCGCAGGGCCTTTTTTCCCTCGTCGCTCAACTGGCTCAGTTCTTCCTGACCCATGGGCTGACCTTCCGCCGTGGCCGGAATGATCACCATGCCCACCTGGGAAAACTGCAGGATGAACCCTTCTTCCTTGGCCAGTTTCGACAGTTCATCGATGATTTCCCGGCGCTTGGCTTCAAAGGCTTGCTGTACTTCGTTTTCCTTGCCGCGGTAGTCGTCGCTGTCGAAGATCTCGGGGATGCGGCTCTGGAGCGCTTCCAGAAAGCTTTCCATGCCCTTCTTCAGCTCCTTGCCGCGCCCGGCCGTGAGCTGCAAGCCCATGGGTTTGTCGGGTTCCTTGAAGTTGTAGACATAGCACCAATCCGGGGGCACCGGTTCGGTCCTCGCCTGGGCTTCGAGATAGGTGCGGGCGATAAAACTGAGGCCGGCTTTGGGCGGACCGCAGACAAAAATATTGTAACCGTTTTCCTTCATGCCCATCCCGAACTGGATGGCATCGATGCCCCGCTGCTGACCGACCACGCTGCGTTCGGTCGGTTCCATATCGGCAGTGCTGGCAAAAGGAAACATCGCGGGATCGACGGAGGCCCGCAATTGGCTGACGGGCACTTCGGGAAAGGCTGTGGCCATTTAATTCTCCTCCATCTCCTATTTTTTCGGGCGGGTTCGCGCCGGCCTCGGCTATTCGACCACGTCCAGCTTGGAACGGATATTATGGCTCGAGGCCGCTGCCTGAACCACGGTGCGGATGGCATTGATGGTGCTGCCGCCCTTACCGATCACGCGGCCGAGATCGTCCGAGGCTACCTTGAGTTCCAGCATCACCTCGCCTTCCTGGCTGTGTTCGGTGAGCACCACCTGATCGGGATTTTCCACCAGGGATTTGACCAAAAATTCCACCAACTGCTTCATGGCGAAGGTTTCTCCATCGTTGTTCGGTTGCGGGTGAGGGCCCCGAGGCCCGATCGAGCGGCACCCCGAAGAGGCTCACGGCGTTCACCACCTCACGCCGGTCATCGTCAGCCGGCCAACTCGCCGGGATCATAGCCGCTAATCGTTCACCCTTCCATAGTGGATGTGCCGGGGAGTGTCAATTCGCATTAGGAGCAGATCTTTTGGAACAACGATTCAAACAGGAAACAAAAACCAGCGCGGCACAATAGTCCGCGCCTTCTCTCCGAGCGTGTTCTAAAAGGTCCACACCCAAACCAGACCAGTTACGCGGCAGTGGCACAGCGTCTCCGCACCGTAGGTCAGGTTGCGACCAACGGGAGCTACCTGACGATCTTGGCTTGACCTCCTTGGCCTCTCCACTCAAAGTGATTGTTCCAAAAGATGCACACCCATTACCA
>MNZR01000109.1:228-3604 GCA_001873705.1 Syntrophobacteraceae bacterium CG2_30_61_12 | reverse complement strand
ATCTCACCCCGAAGGGAGAGACTTTTTTGCGGATCGGCATCTCCCGATCTGCAAAAATAAATCTTTATCCGTGCCCTCTGTGCCTCCGTGGTTGGTTTTCAGTTGATGCCGAGCTTGGTCCGGTTCTTTTCGATATGGGCCAGCAGCGCGTCGGCCGCTTCCCGGGCGTTGGGATTCACATTCAAGAGCCCGCCGGTGACGCTTGCCAGTTCTTCGGTGAGCAGTCGCACCAGGTTGGGCGCGCCGGTCACCGTCGGGATCGGGTTCACATAGGTGTAAAGGCCGAAGGCCAGGGCAAAGATGGCATCGATGGTGGCCTTCTGTTCCATGTATTCGGGGGCCACCGCCACCACCGGAAGGTCCGGGATCGGGACCCCGCCCAGCGCCGCCGACACGGCCCCGACCAGGTCGGCGCAGCGGCCGGTATCGGTGCAGGTCCCAAAGCTCAACACCGGCGGCACGCCCAGCGCCTGGCACACGGCTTTCAACCCGGGACCGGCCAGGTCCTTCGCTTCCGGGCGGCACAGGCCGGCCACCTGCAGGGCGGCGCTGCCGCAGCCCATGGACAGCACCAGGATATCGCGCTTAATCAGTTCCTTGGCCATGCGCACACTGTGGACGTCTTGCCCGGTATCGCGCAGCGTGGTGCACGACACGAACCCGGCCACCCCGCGGATGGAGCCCTGTTTGATCGCGTTCAGCAGCGGATCCAGGGTGCCGCCCAGGGCTTCCAGGATGCTTTCCGTGGAAAACCCCACCACCGCTTCCCCCATGGGCAAACCGGTGATCGCCTTGATGTTGCCGTGACGCTTCTTGAAGTTGTCGATGGCCATGTCGAGCAACCGGCCGGCCTGCTGTTCGGCCTGTTCCGGCAGGTAATTGAGCCGGTCCTCGACCCCTTCGAAAGCCACCAGATCACTCACCGGAATCAGCTTGAACTGATATTTTTCCGCATAGATCGGATCGATCGGCATCGAGCAATTCATGTCGCAGGCGAACAGATCCACGCAACCGCTGGCCAGCACCGCTTCCTGCATGATCCAGTTGCCGGTGAAACCGTAGAAGGCATCGTCCATGGTCCAACGCTGGATCATTTCCTGCCCGGTTTCGATCGAGGCGATCACCCGCAGTCCCTTGGCGCCCACGGCCCGGGCCTTGTCCTGCCAGGGCGCCTGGCGGGCCAGCTGGACCATGGCAAAGCCGAGAAACGGTTCATGACCGTTGGGCAGCACATTGACGTAGTCGGGATCGAGGATCCCGAGATCCACCCGCATCTTGTGGGGGCGCGGGATGCCGAACAGAATGTCCTGGCAGAATTCGTTCACGATCTGGCTCTGATAGGCCATGGCCACGCCCATCCGCATGGCTTTGAGGGCGAGCGACACATAGTAGCCATCGACGCTGGTGAGGCACGAACTGGTGGCCCGAAGCATTTCCCCGTAGATCCCGCCCGGGAAGATATCGAGCTTCTTCCACAGTTGCTGGCGATCGGGGGGAGCCATGGCGGTGACCACCAAACTGGGTTCGTGGTCCTTGCGATTGAAATCCGCCTCGGCGAAATCGCACAGGCGCAGAGCGATGTCCGCCGGATCTCCGGAATGATCCACCCCGAGTCGAGCGGCGAAGCTCTTCAATTTGCCAGGTTCGGTGATGGCGAACGGGGTCTGGCCCCGAGCCGTGGCTCGCAGCGTGCGAATCGTCTGTTCGGTGTGGTAGTGGTAGGTGGCCGCCCCCATGACGTTTCTCAGTACCATCATCCGCATGGCCATGCCGTCCGCCCGGATGCCGCAGACGCCGCGCTTGTCCTTGGCGTCATCGGCCCGGCACGGGCCGTTGGAACACAGATCGCAGCGCACCCCGCCCTGGCAGAAGGGACAGCGTTTGTCGGGACTGTCACCGAGCCCCTGGGCCTGGTAGCGGTCCCAGATGTTGGTGAGCCCGTCCTGCTTGATCCGCTCATACATCCGCTGCACCGATTCATGCTGGGAAATCCGTTCCTTGTCCATTAATCAGCCTCCTTGGTTTGTTGGGAACAGACACGCGGCACGCCGGGCCACCGGCGGCCGCCGGAGCATCCTCTCGGGTCACCACCAGAACTCCGGATAGCGCCGGGTCTTGGCCAGGTTGTTCACCAGCAGGGCGACGATCAGCATGACCAGGGCGCCGCTGGCTGCGGGGATGAGGGCATAGAGATAGCCGAGAGCGTGGATTTGATCGCCGCCGATCACGGCGATCAGCGCGGTGGCGCCGCCCGGTGGGTGCAAGGTCTTGGTGAGATGCATGCAGGCGATGGCGGTCGCCACCGCCACGGCGCAAGCCAGCCACGGCCAGGGGTGCAGCAGTTGGTAGCCGGCCACCCCGATCAGAGCGGACAAAACGTGCCCGCCCAGCAGGTTGCGCGGCTGCGCCAGGGGACTTTTCACGGCGCCGTAAATGAGCACCGCCGACGCTCCAAAGGATCCGATCAGGAGCAGCAAATCGGTGCCGGCCAGGAGCTTGAAATGAATCAGAGCCACCGCCGCAATGCCCAGGAAAGCGCCCAGCCAGGACCAACCGATTTCCTTCAGCCCGACCCGCGGCGGACTCTTGCCGGCGCCCCGCAATTTGGTCACCCAGGTCACGGCGCCACCTCGCTTGGGCCCGTCGCCCGCAACAGATCGGACCGGGTCACGATGCCCACCAGCCGGCCGCTCGCATCCACCACCGGCGCTCGATTGATCCGGTGCGCGTGAAACAGTTCCGCCACCCGGGCGGTGGAGGTTTCAGGGTCCACGGTCAGCGCCGGAGTGCTCATCAATTCGGCGGCGGTCTTGGCTTTCATGGGCGCGGCAACGCAGCCGCGGGTGCCGAGGCAGCGCGCCACCACCTCCATGAAACTGCGGTGCCGGCCGGCCCCCATCAGAACCAGGAAATCCTTTTCGGAAATGACGCCCGCAACCTTCCCTTCGGCATCCAGCACCGGCACTCCGGAAACGCCTTGTTCCGCCATCCGCTGGGCCACTTCGACCGCCGCCGCAACAACGCTCACCGTCACCACGTCACGGGTCATGACCCGCGCCACCGGGATCGGTTCCCGCAGGCGCTCCAGAGCCTTTCGAAACGCCACCTGATAAACCTCGCGGAAGTCCCCGACGGTGATGTCCAGATAGCCGGGGATCTCCTTCATGGCCTGGTAGATGTCTTCATCGGTGACGACCACCTGGCAAGAGTGTTCAGCATCCCGGTTCATGGCGGTCCTTTCAGGTACCGGTAAAGTCGCGCACGCGGCGTGATTGGGAAATTCTATCGACCCGATTGGCCGGCAGCTTATAATCCGATCTAAGCCGATGCATTGACTTGAGTCAAGTCGGTCCAAGCGGGGCAGCGACTCATCCAT
>MNZR01000109.1:0-197 GCA_001873705.1 Syntrophobacteraceae bacterium CG2_30_61_12 | reverse complement strand
GTTCATCACCGGGAATTGCTGCCGTAATAGAGGCCTGGCATGATTGAGCACAGCCATCATTGCGGAAACACCGAGGAGCAAGACCCCGCGGCGTTGTCCGGAAAAAACGATGGCATGGAGTGCTCCTGCCTTCCTGATGTAATGGGGATTACATTCATCCGATGACCGATGGGTTAAGTTACGGTGCGGCAAGGACG
>MNZR01000289.1 GCA_001873705.1 Syntrophobacteraceae bacterium CG2_30_61_12 | reverse complement strand
AGAAAAGCGAGCTTGCTCGCCATACCACGCACGGGAACGGATTGCCCGTTTTATACCTTTTTAGCTTGAGAAGTTACGTTTTGTTTTCCCGCGGAGGCGCTGAGAGCGCGGAGAAGAGCCCTGAAATCAACCTCCGCGTCTCCGCGCGGAAATGAAACTTTTAACCCTTCACAAGTATGGTTCACCGCAAGGACGCAAAGGACGCCGAGAGTGGCAAGGGTTTTTATTGCAAGATTAGGTCCTTGCGTTTCCTTGCGCTGTTTGCGCCCTTGCGGTGAAAAGCTCGGTTTGTGACCGCTCGAAGTATGGCGCACGATATGACAGGTCTCGGACCAGCATCCTATCGGGTTCTCTTGCCGGTGGGGATGCCCAGGTCCTGCCGCCAGGCTTCTTTCAGCATGCGCAGCGGCCAGAGCAGCAGCGGTTGCCAGCCGGTTCGCACCAGCAAGAGATCGCCGCGGGCATCGAGTTCGGTGAGCGGCAATTCCGGTTGGTCCCGCCATTTGAACAGGATTTCCCCAGCGGCCGATAGCGCCAGCGGTCGATCAAAGATCGGCTCCGGCTGAAGGCCCAGGCCGTTCCAGTGAAAGCCGTGGGGATCGTCCACCAGGCTGTGATCCGGAAAGGACAAATAACAGATCCGAAATCGGCTCCAGGGTGTCAGCGGATGCTGCCGGAGCAGGTTGCCCGAAGGCCAGGTTTCGAACCGAACAAACGGAATCGGAGCCAGCAGCAGAGCCACGATGGCAACGGTGACCCAGCGCTCCCAACCCTTGGCCAGGCGCTCGTGGTAAAAACCGGAAAAGCGTTCAAATTCCATGGCGAACCGATTGTTTCCCTATTCTCGGGCTCAGCTTTCGGAGCCCGCGGTTGGTTCCAGGGTCCCATGCGGTTCCGAAGGCGGACACAGGATATCCATTCCGGCATCGACCTTGAGCACGCTGCCGGTGACGTTGCGCGACAAGTCGGAAGCCAGATAGACCGCCGTCGCCCCGACATCCTCGCCGGCAATATTGCGTAGCAGCGGAGCGTGTTCGCGGGTCAGCTTGAGCGCCCGATCGAAATGTTCGATCACCTTGGACGACAGGGTCGGGATCGGACCCGCCGAAATGGCGTTGACCCGGATTCGATCCGGGCCCAGGTCGTAGGCCAGGTAGCGCATGCTCATGTTGAGCGCGGCCTTGGCCACGCCCATCACGTTGTAGCCCGGCACCACCTTTTCGCCGCCGGCAAAGGTGAGCGTCATGACCGAGCCGCCGCCGGCCGCCCGCAGCAGCGGGCGCGCCTCGCGGCAGAAGGCGACCAGCGAGTAGGCGCTGATCCGCAGGGCCTTGTCCCAGCCAGCATTGGAGACCTTGATGAATTCCCCGCCCAGGTCGTCCATATCGGCGTAGGCGATGCAATGGACCAGGATATCCAGGGTGCCGTCGAAGACTCTCGCGACTTCCTGAAAGGCTCGGGCGATGCTCGCATCATCGGCCGCATCGAAGGGGATGATGCGTTCTCCGGCAATGTCACCGGCCAGTCGCCGCACCCGTCGCACGTTGCTTTCCAGGCAGAGCAGGGCCATTTCGGCGCCTTCCGCCTGGAATGCTTGAGTGATCCCCCAGGCGATGCTCCACTTGTTGGCCACCCCAGTCACCACGGCCTTGCGACCCGTTAACAACCCCATGGCTTCCTCCTGTTGATCCGGTGATGGTTCGGTTCGGTTATGGGCGACGAGGGGCCTGGTCCGGGTGGGCCGACCCCGCTCCTTCGCGCGCATTATCTTGATTCCCATTTCCTTCTTGGCGAATCAGGGCCACCAACGTCAATACCTGTTTGCCCCGGCGAATGAGCACCGTATGGTAGCCGGAGAAACTTTCCAGTTGCCGCCTCAGTTCGCCGATACTGGTGACGCGAAGATCGTCGACCCGCAGCAACTGATCGCCTTCCCGGATCCCGGCGGCCGCGCCGGCGCCCTGAGCGGCTACGCGGACCACCCGAAACCCGCGATTCTCTCCCAGCGGCTCCAGCATCACGCCGAGCAGCGCGCGACGCCCGTGCGGCACCCTCGTCGGCTCGCTGATCCAGGCAAAATCCGCCAGATCCTCGGTCACTTCGCCGGCCACGGCGGCGGCCTCGACCGGCACCGTCGTCACCACCCGGTAATGGTGCTCGACCCGGCGCAGCGTCCTTTCCGGAACGCCGAATCGGCCATTGACGTGGCCCTTCCCGATGATCACCAGGATGGGGCGCGGGGAGAGAGCAGCGGTCAGTTCCCGGGCCAGGCGCTCGGCCATGGTTTCTTCCCAGGCGAGTTGCGCTTCGTAAAACGACTCGAAATCTCGGATCCCACCCCAGGGATGGGCCGAAAATTCCTGCTTCAGATGCTCCCGATGACGCTCGTCCGCCCGATCGAGGTCAGCCGCCACCCGTTGCCGTTCGCTCGGGTTGAGGCCGGCCAGCCCCTCGCGGGCGATCTTTCCGGCCACCCGGGACGGCAGGTTCAAGCCGATCAGCGGCAGCTTCCGGTCCCGAATCAGTTCCAGTATCCCCCGGTATAAGGGATAGGGATAGCCCCATTGTTCGGCCCAGTGCGATTGTTCGATGAAAGCCTGTTCGCCGAGCTGCCCCCGAGACCAGCGATCGAGCACTTCCTGTTCGCTCTGGGCGAACATTTCCATGGCCACGGTCACGGGACCCAGCCGTTGCGACAGCGCTTCGATCACCCTCTGCTGCAGTTGGTGGTCGGAGGGGCTGCCGTGGGTTTCCCCCAGATAAATGACGGCGGCGTCCTGGATTCGATCGATGAAGCGATCGAAGGAAAGCTTCTCGTGCGCGGCCGGATCGATGATATCCCCCACTTCATGGACCCCGGCGGCGGGCTCGGGCGGCTCTTCGGCACCCGGGTGCGGAGTCGGCGCGCAGGCGGCCAAGAACAGCACCGGCAGCAATAGGCCGGCACCATGATGGAAAACTCGCATGACGATCCTTTCCAAGGCAACGCCCTTACCGGCGCGCCCTAAACGGTCGGAGCGCCGCCGGCCGTGATCATTTGGATCAGGCGCTTGTTGGCCGCGGGGAACGGGTAGAGATCCAATTCAGCCACCGCGGCCCAGCGATATTCCACCGCGTTCATCGGTATCGGTGCCTGGTCCGACTGGGTCGGAGCGCACATGTGGGCGTGGAGCAGGACCCGATACGAGGTGTAGGCGTGCCGGATCACCGCAATCCGTGCGCCGACCTTGATCTTCAGGTGCAATTCCTCCATGAATTCCCGCGCCAGGGCTGTTTCGACGGTTTCACCCGGTTCGATCTTGCCGCCGGGAAACTCCCACAGTCCAGGCATGAGACCGGTGGCGGCCCGCTTCTGGATGAAGATTTTCCCATCCCGCATCAGGACTCCCACCGCGACGGCGATCGCCCGGGTCGGTTTGGCCGAAGCGCGCACCGGCCGTTCCGCCACCCGGCCGGAAGCGAGAGCCCGGCAAGTACCGGCAACCGGACAGCGTTCGCAGGCGGGACGGCGGGGCAGGCAGATCAGGGCGCCCAATTCCATCAGGGCCTGGTTGAAGAGCCGGGCCTGTCCCTCGGGGATAAGCGAGGTCGCCAGTTCCGTTATGGCCCGGTGGCCGGTTGGCGAGTTGCTCGGCAGGTCCAGATCGAACAGCCGAGCCAGCACCCGTTTGACGTTGCCGTCCACGGCCGCAACCGGCTGATTGAAAGCGAGACCGAGGATCGCCCCGGCGGTGTAGGGCCCGATACCGGGAAGTGCCAGCAGGCTCCGGCGATCGTTGGGGAGTTCGCCGCCAAAGCGATCGAGCAGGATCCTTGCGGTCCGCTGAATGTTTATCACTCGGCTGTAGTAACCCAACCCTTCCCAAGCTTTGAGCAACTCATCTTCACCGGCCGCGGCCACCGCGGAGGTATCGGGGAAGCGTTCGAGCCAGCGTTGATAGTAGGGCAGCATGGTCCGCACCTGGGTCTGCTGCAGCATGATTTCGGAGATCCATACCTGATAGGGCGAGTAGTCGCGGCGCCAGGGCAAATCCCGCTGCCGATGCGCAAACCAGGCGAGCAGGGGGGCGCCGATCGCGCCGGCTGCGGTGGGCGGTTCGCGGACCGATGCGGAAACGCCGGACTCATTCATGGTCTGTCGCCGCGGTGAACCCGGGGGAATCGGGGGAATCGGTTGGCCGGCGCCTGGCTTCGGCTTGAATTTGGAATGCGCTGATCCTCTCCGCCGGTCGTTGTTCATCCCGGCTTGCCGCCGGTTTGGGTCCCCGGTGTCCTGACGGTGGCCGCCGGTGGGCCTCACACATCGGCAAAGCCCCTTGGGGCAAGAACCGACCCGGCGGCGTGGATCAAAAAAGGGCTGCCTGAGAAAGCGCAGCCCTGATTCTTTCTGGTGGGCGGAGAGAGATTCGAACTCTCGACTTCCACCGTGTGAGGATGGCACTCTCACCGCTGAGTTACCCGCCCTTGATGCAAGAGGTCTATACAACAGCGACGCTGGAAATGCAACCCAAAAACCGGATTGGATGTCGCGGCTTGGGGGCGTTGCCAATCCGTCGGGTAGCTCCCGCTGGTCGCAACCCGACCTACGAACTCGCTCCCCGCTTGGCCGGCCCCCAGCCATTACTTGTTGCCTGGCGGATAAGCTCTAGGGGGGTGAAGGGAATCAGCGCCGGGGACCCCTTTCGGCGTAGCGTGCCTGAATCGTGCGCAAGGCTTCCGGGGTGTCCACCCCGGTCACTTCCTCTTCCGTGACCGTCAGAGCTCCCACCGAACGACCGGCTCGGGCCATGAATTCCACCAGGTCGGTGAGGAAGTATTCTTCGATGACCACCCAGGCGCCGTTGCGTTCCTTTTCCACCCGGTGCGGATTGTGCTCCATTTCGGTCATGAATTCGAGCAGCAGTGGGCGGCGCGCGGCGTAGATCCCGGCGTTGCAGTACCTCAGCCGTGCCAGTCGCGGCGGGGCGTAGTCGCGCCAATATTTCCATTCGGTGATGCGCTGCAACCGATCCTCATCCCACTCCAACCTCCCGTACTGGCCCATGTCGGCGGGATCGAAGGCGAGCACCATCAGGTCCCGGTCGCGCAACTGTTCGAGCAGGGCCTGGTAGGTGGCGGCTTTCACCAGGGGCACGTCGCCCATGGTGATGATGACCCGATCGGCGCGGACCCGATCGAGAAACGGCCTGGCCGCCAGCAGTGCGCCGCCGGTGCCGTTGGTGGTGGGCTGTGGCAGATAGTCGGGCTGGAGGTGAGCGGTGGCGGCGCGCACCTTGTCCCCGTGATGGTTGATCACGATTGCTTTGGGGCCGGCGGGAAGGTTCGCGAGCACCTCCAGCAGCAAGGGCCGTTCTCCCTGGTACAGTCCGCCTCGAGGGATCAGCGGCAGCAGGGTCTTGTTGCCGTCATAGCCTTTCATGCGGCTGCCTTTACCGGCAGCGAACACAATGCCGGCAATCGGTTCCGGCTTCAATCGATTGGTTGCGGTCGTCATTCCCGTTCCAGTTTCCAGCGGTATTCCCGCACCGCCAGTTGATGTTCGGCAAGGGTTTCGGAAAAGGTGTGGGTGCCGTCGAGATTGCTGACGAAGTAGAGGTAGGGCACCTCGGTCACGGTCATGGCGGCGGCCAGCGATGCGAGCCCCGGATTGCAGATGGGGCCCGGCGGCAGGCCGCGGTGGAGGTAGGTGTTGTAACGGCTGTCGCGCTTCAAGTGTTCACCGGTCACCGGCCCGCTGAACCCTTCCAGATCGTAGACCGCGGTGGGGTCGCTTTGGAGCTTCATGCCGAAGTTCAAACGATTGCGAAACACCGAGGCGATGATCGGCCGCTCCGCCGAGGTGGCCGCTTCCTTTTCCACCAGTGAAGCGAGGATCACGGTCTGATGCAGGCTCAAATTCGGCGCCACCACCGGTCGCTGCCGCCACTGGGGTTCGACCTGGCGGTGAAATTGCCTCACCATTTCGCGTAGCATCGCGGTCGGCGACTGAGAGCGAAGGAAGTGGTAGGTATTGGGGAAGAGGTAGCCTTCCAGGGTGTCGGCGTTCAGCCCCAGGGAGCGGACGAAATCGGCGTTGTGCATCCAGGAGAGCAACACTTCGCGGTCGGCGAGGCGAGCTTCGGCCAGGATCCGGGCGACGTCCTCGAGCGTGGAACCTTCGGGAAAGGTCACCCGGTGGACGATGCCCTTACCGGCCTCCAGGATGGCCAGCACCTGTTCCGGGGTCATGGTGGTGGTCATGCGGTATTCCCCGGCCTGGAGGTTTTGATCGGCCTTGCGCAGGCGGCTGAGAATCCGAAACAGGCGGGGGTCGGAGACCACGCCTTCAGCCGCGAGCAACCTGGAAATCTCGCGCACCGTCAGGCCCGGCTGTACCATGATCACTTTTGATTCCAGGGTGGCGCTGCCCGGTTGGTGGAGAAACAGCCAGAAACAAAACAGTCCCCCGCCGATCAGGGTGCCGGCGGTCGCAAACAGCAGCATCGACCCCTGCAACAGTTTGTGCATGATGCTCCCTGAACCCACGGCCAAGTGCCGTTGGATGCCGCCAGGCCGGCGCCGGTGGGCGCCCGGCGGGGACCCCGAACGCCGCGGCCGATGGATTCCGGCTGCGCCAGGCGCGCGACCGGTACCGCGACGAAGTGCACCGCCTGGGTCCATGTCCCGGCGTGCAGCAAAAAAATCGCCACTGTATAGCACAATCGGGTGATCAAGGTAACAGAGATGAACAGGTTGGGACCGGCGGGAGCCATGCTTTGCTCGTTACAACCCGAGCTTGTTGACGGATTCGGCACAATCGGGCGGATACTCATCCATCCTGTCCATCCTGTCAAAAAACTATCCCACAAGAGCTCAATTCATGGCCGCGCAAAGTAGTTTTGCCCAACCGCTCTTAAGCGTTGAATCCGTTCCACCTGAAAAAATGGTCCGCACAGCCTGGCCCGGGCCTGAAGATGTTCGCCCCCGTCCCTAAGCACCCGTTTCCGTCTCGCTTTCCATCGCACTCCAGGCCCCGATCCGGCGACTGTATTCGCGCTGAAGAGCGGCCAGGTAATCCGGATCGATCCGGCCTTTGCCGGTGACGACTTCGGTGAACCGTTTGGGGATCGGCACCTGCCGCGGGTCGAAACCGCCGGCCAGGCGCAGTCGCCAGCGCTCGGCCTGGATCCCGGCCGCGATCCGATCGAGGTTGGCGGCGGCTTCCCCGTAGCCGAGCGCGCTCAGGCAGGCCACCGTCAATTCGCGGTTGTAAACGGCGCGGGCAAACAGGCAACTGACCAGGGAGGTGAGCAGCACCCGTTCCTGTTCGTCCTGGATCAGAAAATCCACGGCGGCGACGGCGTCCTTTGGGTGGGCCTGCTGATCGTAGGCATAGCCGCCGGTGTCCAGGTGGGAATGGCGAAAGCCCAGGGCCTGGGAAATGAAAAAGACTTCCCCGGTGGCGTAGCCCGCCATTTCCTGCCCGAGCACACAGGCGAAATCGCGGCCACCGTATTGGTCGGCGGCGCCGAGCGTGCCCTGGGCCAGCAGCCGGTAGAAATCATTGCGGCCGCGCCCGAGGTGCCCCATGGCCTGGCGGTAGCCGGCCGCGGCGCCGAACTGGAGCGGCAACAGCGTTTCGGCTTCACTGATCAAACCGGTGGCCGAGGCTTCCGTGGCCCAGGCCAGGGCGACCCCGGCCGCCATGACGTCGAGCCCCTGGCGTTCGGCCGCATCGATTATAGCCAGGACCTGAAAGGGATCGGTCACGCCGAGCATCGACCCGACCGCGAAGATCGGTTCATGATCGTAGGCCACCTGCCGGTACAGATAATGATCGGGCTCCAGGAACGGCTCGCGGATGAAGCCCACATGGATGCAGCCGAGCGGGCAGCCGGAACAGGCCATGTTGCGCAACAAGGCCTGTTCGGCGAAGCGTTCACCGCTGATCCCGGCCGCCGCCGGATCATGGGTGGCTTGCAGGTTGCGCACCGGCAGCGCCTGCAACTGATTGAGCACGGCGACGTTGGCCGGGGTCCCCAGATGGTGGTACTTGTCCATCATCGGGGTGGCCGTGACCTGCTGGTGGATCTTTTGAAACAGCTTGGGATAATCGCTCGAGGATGGCAGATCGAAGGCGGCGTCCCCATGGATCACCAAGGCTTTCAGCCGTTTTGCCCCCATCACCGCGCCGGCGCCGAGGCGGCCGAAATGGCGATAGGTATCGACGTTGATCCCGGCCATGGCCGAACCGGTTTCCCCCGCCGGTCCGATCCGCAGAATGCCGCGGTGCCCGGAACCGGGGCTGATGCGGCGCAGCAGCTTACCGGCGTCATCCACTTCCAGGCCCCAGAGGTACGAGGCATCGCCCAGTTTCAGGTGGCGGGAGGCCACGGTGAGAAACGCCGGATGCGGCGCCCGGCCGCGCAGCACCAGCGCGTCCAGGTCGGCGAATCGAAGCGCCAGGGCAGACCGGCCGCCGGCGTGACTTTCCGCGTACTGATTGTGATAGGGCGATAAAAAGCCGCATACGGTCTTGCTCATCAGCGGAAAGGCACCGGTGAGCGGGCCGATGGCGAAGATCAGGGGCTGCTCCGGATCATTCCAGGGTTTGCGGACATCCCCGTAACGCTCGAACAGGAGCGCCGCCAGGCCGCTCCCGCCCAGGTGGGTGGCTCGCCCTTCCAGATTCACCGGCTCGCCCTTGCCGGTGGCGAGATCCACCACCAGAACACGAAAAAAGTCGCGCATCATCGCGGCACCTCCGCGCCGGCCCCGGTGTCCGCGGGACCTTCCCGATCCGCCACGACGCCACCGTCTCCGTGATCTCCCGCCACCCCGTCATCCGCTGCCGCTCCGGCGGTTTCGGCCGCTACCGGGGCCAGGGTCCGCTCTTCGAGTTCCAGGCAGCGGTGCGGGCAAAACGCCACGCAGCGACCGCAGTGAATGCAGGTGAAGGGCTCCCCGGCGTGATCCAGATAGACGGCATCCACCGGGCAGGCGCGAGCGCATTCGCCGCAGCGAATGCAGCGCCGGCTGCGCACAATCACCCCACCGCCCCGCCGCTGCGTGAACGCTCCGGTGGGGCAGGCCGCAACGCAGGGCGCCGGGTCGCAAGCGAGGCAATGCCTGGCTTCAAACCCGGTGGTGAGGCCGCCGGAAGAAAGCACCCGAATCCCGGCGCAGTCCCAGGACAGGCGCTTATGCACCAACCGGGCGCAGGCGAGCGAACAGGAATGGCAGCCGATGCACCGCTCCATTCGCGGCGCCCCCAGGACCTTCACCGTTTTGTTTGATCTCATTACCCCAATCCCCTCCTCGGCATTTCCCCCGATTCACCGATTCACCGATTCACCTGCCTTCGCTTCCTGGGCCTGGATGGCGGTGATGGCCACGGTGTTGACGATATCGGTGACGGTGCAACCGCGGCTGAGATCGTTCACCGGCTTGTTCAAGCCCTGCAGGATCGGGCCGATCGCCACCGCTCCGGCGGAACGCTGCACTGCCTTGTAGGTGTTGTTGCCGGTGTTGAGGTCGGGAAAGATGAACACGGTGATGCGACCGGCGATTGCGCTTTCCGGCATTTTGGTGCGGGCGACGCTGGCGTCCACCGCGGCATCGTACTGGATCGGGCCTTCCACCATCAGATCGGGACGGCGTTCGCGGACGATCCGGGTGGCTTCCCGCACCGCGTCAACATCCTTGCCGGCACCGGATTCCCCGGTGGAATAGGACAGCATCGCGATGCGCGGTTCGATCCCGAACATCCGGGCGGTTTCGGCGGAACTCACGGCGATGTCCGCCAGTTGTTCGGAATTGGGGTTGGGATTGACCGCGCAGTCGCCGTAGACCAGCACCCGATCGGCCAGGCACATGAAAAACACGCTGGAAACGATGGAACATCCCGGCCGGGTTTTGATGATTTCGAAACTCGGCCGGATGGTGTGGCCGGTGGTGTGTACCGCCCCGCTCACCATGCCGTCGGCCAGACCCCGATGCACCATCATGGTGCCGAAATAACTCATATCGGTCATGGCGTCCCGGGCCATGGCCCGGGAAATCCCCTTGTGCCGACGCAGTTCGTGGTAAGCGTCGGCGAAGGTTTCGAGCCATTCGGAGCGGGCCGGATCGACCATGCGGGCGCCGCTGAGATCGAGCCCCAGGGAACCGGCCTGGAGCTGGATCGCGTCCGAATCGCCGAGCAGGGTGAGGTCGGCTACGTCGCGCCGCAGCAGGATTTCAGCGGCACGGAGAATGCGCGGTTCGGTGCCTTCCGGCAGCACAATGTGGCGGCGCCCGCTCTTGGCCCGCTCGATCAGCCGATATTCGAACATGATCGGGGTGATCCGCACCGACCGAATGCTGGTGATGCGATCACTCAGGGCCGCACCGTCCACATGGGCTTCGAACAAGCCGAGCGCGGCGGCGATCTTGCGCTGGTTGGTCGGGGTGATCCGGGCCTGGATCGCGCTCGCCTTCATGGCCGTGGTGTAGGTATCGGTTTCCACGGCCAGGATCGCGGTGAGCGTGCGTTTGGCGCCGGCGATCAATTGCTGGATCTGGCGTTCCGGAACCAGCCCGCCGGTCAGCATGATCCCGGCAATATTCGGGTAGGTGTCGGAAAGCGCCGAGGCCAGGCTGCCGAGGATGATATCGGAGCGGTCGCCGGGAGTGATGATGAGCGCCCCTTCCCGCACATGGTCGAGGAAATTCGGTAACTGCATGGCGGCGATGAGCAGCGCATGGACTTCGCGATTGAGTTGGTCGGCGTTGCCTTCCAGCACCCGGGCATCGAGCGCGCCGGCGATTTCCCCCACGGTGGGCCGGGCCAGGGCGGGGTCCTCCGGCAGCACATAGATCGAGCCGTCGTCGCGCGCAGCCGGCTCCAGGGCGACCCCGACCGCTTCCCGCGGATCAGGCTCCACCCGGTTCACCACGGTCGCCACCACGGTGCAGCCGTGTTCCTCGAACGATTGGCGCGCCACCCGCGCGGCATCGGCGATTTCGTCCAGACTGCGATTGCGCCCGCTCACCAGGGCCAGCACCGGCGCGCCGATATTCTTGGCCACATCGGCGTTGAAGGCGAAATCGAACGCCTGGGAGATGCCTGAAAAATCGGTGCCTTCGCAGAGCACGAAACGGCAGCGGTCGGCCATGGCCTGGTAGCGGCCGACAACCCCCTTGAGCAGTTCTTCATAGCGACCGGCGGCCACCAGATCGCGGGCTTCGTCCTGGGTGTAGGCATACATCTCCCCGTATTTCAGATGGCTGCCGTAGCGGCTGAGGATCAGATGCAGCTCCCGATCGTGCTCGAAGGCCGACCGGATCACCGGCCGGAAGAACCCGATCCGGCGGATGCGCCGCGACAGGAGTTCCATCACCCCGAGCACGATCACCGACTTGCCGCTGCTCGGTTCCATGGCGGCCACGTAAAGACTCTTCGACATCCATTGCTCCTCGCTAAGGAATCGTTGGTCCCATCTTAGTCGCTGAGTCGCCCGCCGGCAAGCGCCCAAGCAGGGCAGCCGGGCGGTGGAATTCCTTAGAGGCACGGAGAACACAGGGAAAACTCCGGGTCATCGCGGAATAACGTGAGATTGAACGAGTGGGGGCACCCTCTCCCCCGTTTTGGGTGAGAGGGTCGGGTGAAGGGGCTTTCAGAGCGGATCTTCCCTCACCCTAACCCTCAAAGTGGCCGAAGCGATGATCATCGCCGCCCCAAACAATGACCAATAACTCGCGGCCGTTCGGAGTACATTGACCGCGGGGCGGACTTTCGCCCGCCCCGCGCCGTGGGTTAAAATTCTTCCCGCGCGCCGCTGATCCCGGCTAGAATGCCGGGGCGGTCACGCGTTGAGGTGGGTTTCCACGGTTTGGCCGGTGCCGTAGGAGATGGCGGTGGCGGCCCGGGACGAAGCCGAAATCATCCCGTAGGTCTGGGTCAGGCGGTTGCCCAACAGCCGGGCCAGGCGACGGAAGAAAATCAGCCCGTTGGCCGGATCGTGATCGATAATGGCCTCGAACTTGGTCCGCTCGAATCTGATCAGTCTGGTTTCGCCGATGCAGACCGCCGAAGCCGAATAGGTGTCCCGACGAACCAGGCTGGACCAGCCGAAGGCTTCGCCGGGATGACTCACCACATGGACCTGGCCGCTGTCGGCCACGTCCAGTTTGACCCGGCCCTTGAGGAGCACATAAAAATAATGTGCCGGAGCGCCCTCGTGAAACAGCACCCGGCCTTCGGGCAGAGTTTCTTTCTCGGCGATTTCCATGACCTTCTTGATGAATTCCCGTTCCATCCCTTCAAACAGATCGGATTGCTGGATGTACATGATCACACCTCCCTTTCCGGTTATGTCGTTGATTGCGTTGGCGGGGGGCCGCCGCTACCGACACCGCAGCCGTGCGGGGGAGCCGGAAGCAGTGAGATTTGAGAAAATCGGGCTGCGGGCTGAGGTGGGCGGCGCGCCGGCCAGACTCTTGTGGGGGCCATGGTCTGGCCCTCCACAACACCAGCTAAGGCATTTTCAGAATTTTTCCGCGCATGGCCTTGCTCCATTACCGCCGACGCCGGGCAACGATTCCGGCCATGACGGCGTTTGGGTTTCTACTGGAAGTCAAACATTTCGGCGCCGGGGGGTCAAGGAAGGGCGTTGAAACGGAGTTCAGTTCACTTCAGCCGCAAAGAGAGGGGAAGAGAATTTTGCTGTCATTTCGAACGCCGCGTGGCGAAGCGAGCCATTTTGCTGATCCGATGTGTTAAGATGCGCGAGACTTCTCGCCAGTGCTCGAAGTGACCGGTCTTTTATCGGTGTTTGGCAATCAGGACGGACGGTTGGCAATCAGGTCACCGGAGGGAATCAAGGTCCTGTACGGAGAATCAAGTTGATCAGCAGCGCCGGGAAAGGAGCAAGCCATGCCCAGGCATTACCAGTTTTTTGTGCCGGTCCGCGTTCGTTATGTGGAAACGGATATGCAGGGCCATGTATTTTTCGGCCATTACCTGACCTATTTCGATCTGGCGGCGACCGAATACATCAAGGCGATCGGTTACGGGATGGCGGATTTTCTCCGCGAAGGGGTGGATTTTTTCTATGTCGAGTCGCATTGCGAACACAAGGGGCGGGCCTATTTCGACCAGGTCCTGCACGTTCACGCGGCGGTGACGCACCTGGGCCGAACCAGCTTCCGCTTCGAATTCGCCATTTTTGCCGAAGACTCCGATCAGCTCATTGCCACGGGTCGCATCGTGGCGGTAGTGGTGGACGCAAAGCAAGCCCGACCCAGCCCCATCCCGGACGGCTTCCGCACAGCCGTGGCCGCCTATGAAGAAAACCCGGTTTCAGCACCGGCTCGGGTTGCGCTATTATGACCGCCGTGGGCGCCATGAGCCGGGGTGGGGGGGCGGCGGGCGGCAACCGTCAAGCCCCTGGTCCGGCTTCGGAGCCGCTGAAGAAATTCGCCTCCGGCACAGGCGAAAGCCTGCCACGGATACCAGGATATGGGCTGCTGGAACACCGGTGCGCCGCTGCCAGAGAGGAACGGTTAGCGGGGCTCAAGGGTGGCGAAAATGGCCGTTAACGCACTTGCTCGGCGAGTGAGTCAGGTGATCAGCGAGACAGGAATCGAATGCGATCTGAAGTTGGTGTGATGGTGGAACGTCGGGTGGTTCAGGCTGACTGGCTGTTGATGCTGACCGCGATCATCTGGGGTGGCGCTTTTGTGGCCCAGCGGATGGGGATGGATCATGTGGGGCCGTTGACCTTCAACGGCGTGCGCTTCGCCCTCGGGGCCTTGGCCCTGCTGCCTCTCAGCCTGCGCCGCGATCCTGCCGCCGGTGCCGGCGACGCTGCCGCTGCCGCCGGAATGCCGCGCCTGGTCCTCTGGGGCGGCGCGCTGGCCGGGTTGGTGCTGTTCATCGCGGCCACCCTGCAGCAGGTGGGCCTGGTGTACACCACGGCGGGCAAAGCCGGATTCATCACCGGTCTCTATGTGATCATCGTTCCGATCCTGGGCGCGTTGCTGGGCCAGAAGATGGGGTGGAGCGCCTGGCTCGGGGCCCTGGTCGCGACTTTCGGGCTGTATCTCTTGAGTGTTACCGAAACCTTCAGCCTGGAACCGGGGGATCCGTGGGTGCTGCTGGGAGCTTTTTTCTGGGCCGTGCACATGATGGTCCTGGCATGGCTGGCGCCTCGAATGAACGGGGTAAAACTCGCCTGCGCCCAATTCTGGGTGTGCGCCGGGTTGAGCCTGGCCGTGGCCGGCTACCGGGAACCCATCACTATAAGCGGCCTCAAGGGGGCGCTGATGCCCATTCTCTATGGCGGCCTGCTGTCGGTGGGGGTGGCTTACACCTTGCAAGTGGTGGCCCAACGTCATGCGCCTCCGATCCACGCGGCCATCATTTTGAGTCTGGAATCGGTGTTCGCGGCCCTGGCCGGCTGGGTCATCCTGGGCGAAGTCCTATCGCTTCGCGGCATCACCGGGTGTCTGTTGATGCTCGCCGGCATGCTGATCGTGCAGTTGTGGCCGCGGCCGGCACTCGAACAAGCAACGGCGGCCGATGCGCGATGAAGGTCCTGCTCATTTACCCCTATTTTCTGGAATCGAGGCCGGACCCGGCGGATGTGGCGCCGTGCCCGATCGGTCTTTACTGGGTGGCCGCCGCGCTGGTCGAACAAGGCCACCAGGTGGAGATTCTCAACTGGTTCACCCAGGAAATGTTGCCGCCTTCGCTGGAAGATTTTTTCCGCGACCGCCGGCCGGACCTGATCGGCTTTTCGGTGCTGAACGCCAACCGTTGGGGGGCCGTGGAAATCGCTCGGATCGCCAGACAAGTGGTCCCGGCCGCCAAGATCGTTTTCGGCGGGGTCGGAGCAACTTGCTTGTGGCGGCATCTTCTCGAACAGCACCCGGAGATCGACGCCGTCGTTCTGGGCGAGGGCGAACGCACTCTGGTGAATCTGGCGGAGCGCTGGGCGACCGGGGAGTCCGGCGGTCTGGATGGGATTGCCGGGCTGGCCTGGCGCCGGGACGGGGTGCCCCATGCGGTCGAACCCGCCGCGCCCATTGCCGATCTCGATGCCTTGCCGCTTCCGGCCCGCAACTTCAGCTACCGGCATCTGTCACTCACTCGAGGCTGCCCCTGGGATTGCCGTTTTTGCGGTTCGCCGGAGATCTGGGGCCGCCGGGTGCGGTTCCGTTCCAGCGACCATTTCGTGGCTGAACTGTTGCTCTTGTACCGGCGCGGGGTGCGCTTCTTCTATTTTTCCGACGATACCTTCACCATCGATAAGCAGCGGGTCATTGAAATCTCGAAGAAGATCCTGGCGCTCAAGATGCGCATCACCTGGGTGGCGATCAGCCGCGTGACCTATGTGGACGAAGAAATGCTTTACTGGATGCGGGTGGCCGGCTGTATCCAGATCAGCTACGGGGTGGAAAGCGGTTCCGAACGGATCCGCGCCGTGCTCAACAAAAAAATCAAGCGCGATGAGATCGTTCGCGCCTTCGCCCTCACCACCCGCTACGGGATCTTGCCGCGCGCCTATTTCATCTACGGCTCACCCGGGGAAGATTGGAATTCCATCAATGAAACCCTGGATCTGATCCGCGAAATCAAACCGCTGGCGGCGATCTTTTATGTGCTCGATATCTTCCCCGGCACCGCTCTGTATCGGGATTTTTGCCGCCGCGCCGGGACCGGCGACGAAATCTGGGGGCAGCGGATCGAGGACCTCATGTACTGCCAGACCGATCCGGACCTTTCGGAACAGCGGGTGCTCGAATTCGGCGATCGGCTGCGACGGAGCTATCATGAATGGCTGCCAGGCTTTGCCGAGGCCATCGAACTGGTGGACCGGCGTGAATTGTACCCGTTTCACGCGGATTTTCTGGCGCGCCTGGCGCTGACCTTCAGCCACGGCGATTATGCCCGGAAAGTGCCGGTCAGGCTTCGAGATGCCACGGCGGAACGGCTTTACCTGAGGGCCCTAAACTATTACCCGGATGCCAACGCGCTGCTCGGCCTGGCCGTGTTTCGCCAGCAGCGCGGCGCCCATGGGGAGGTGGTGGATCTGCTGCGGGAGCACCTGGCAAATTACGGCGACCATGAAGCCCTGAACGTGTGCTTTGGGATCACTCTGATGCAACTCGGACGCCACCGGGAAGCGCTGGATCATTTCTTGCCCTTTACCCAATCCCGGCAAGCCATGACGCACGCCGCCGAGTGCTGGCGAGCGCTCGGCGATGCGGCCCAGGCGCGATCGTGCCTGGACCGGGCCCGGGCACTCAGTGAGGCTGCCGGCGGTGCAGCCGCCTGAATGGATGGCTGCCGGCGAAGCGAGCGCCATGAAAACCTCACCAGCAAATCCAGCAGCACCCAACCCGACGCCTCCGGGAGGGGACGTCGCCGGGGTCGATTCGGCGGCGCCCGCCGGATCGGTCGCGCCGGATCCGGTCAAGGGCGTCGGCTACCGCCCCCTGTACGCGGACTATTTCGGTTGCACGGAAGCACCCTTCGCCATCGCTCCCGATCCGCATTACCTCTACATGAGCCGCCAGCATCAGGAAGCTCTGGCTCACCTGCTCTACGGGATTCAGGGCGACGGCGGCTTCGTGCTCCTCACCGGCGAAGTGGGGACCGGAAAAACCACCGTATGCCGCTGTTTTCTGGAGCAGCTCCCGGACGGCTGCGATGTCGCCCTGATTCTCAATCCCAAGCTCGATGCCCGGGACATGCTGCTGACCATCCGCGAAGAGTTGTCCCTGGCTCACCCGCTGCCGGCGGAGGCTTCCAACAAGGCCCTGATCGATGGCATCAACCGGCATCTGCTGGCTTCCTACGCGGCCGGACGGACCACGGTACTGATCATCGACGAAGCTCAGAATCTCAGCCTGGAAGTGCTGGAACAGGTGCGCCTGTTGACCAACCTGGAAACCAACAAGCGCAAGCTGTTGCAGGTGATCATGATCGGCCAGCCGGAGTTGCGTCAGGTCCTGGCGCGTCCCGAGCTGAACCAGTTGGCCCAGCGGATCACCGCCCGCTCGCATCTGGGGCCGCTCGATCAGGCCGAGACCGCTCGGTACATACGCCACCGGCTGATGATTGCCGGTTACCGCGGGCCCGGCTTTCCCCCCTGGAGTTTGCGGCGGATCCATCGGCTGAGCGGCGGCATCCCGCGGCTGATCAATGTAATCTGCGACCGGACGCTGTTGGGCACCTACGTGGAAGGACATTGGCTGGTGAGCCGCAAAATACTGGCCCAGGCGGCCCGGGAGGTGTTCGGGGGGCCGGCGCCGCGCCGGCATGGCCGACCGCTCCCGCGGTGGCTTACGCGTTGGCACCCATCGGTTCCGGCGCTCCTGCCGCTGGCGATCATGATGGCGGTGGGGCTGGTTGCGTTTTCGGCGGGGAACTGGGAACGACTGCGCGGCATGGTGCGGTCGCGGCAGGGCGGGCTCCACGGCGATGTATCGGCGCCATCCGCTGCCGATGGACCGATTGCGCCACAAACCAGGGCGCACGCGCCGTCTCCGGTTCAACCGCCGGCCGCCGGTTTCCGGACGGAGCCCCAAACCCCGGCTCCAGCCCGGTTCGACTGGACCAACGTTGCGCCCGAAGCCATCGCAACCGCCGAGACCGTCGGTTACGTCGCGCTTTTTCAACGTTGGGGGGTCCCCGTGACCGGCACGATCATGGACCCGTGCCTGAAGGCCCAGGCCGAGGGGCTCCAATGCCTGCAAGGGCGCGCTTCCTGGGCCGATCTGGTGGCCTGCGATAGGCCGGCGCTGCTCGAAGTGCAGGCCGGTGATGGGCCATCGTTCCCACTCGCGCTGCTCGAGGTCGGCGCGGATGAAGCCCTGGTGATGCTCGGGGGGCAGCCATTCCGAACCTCGGTGGCCGATCTTCAAGAGCATTGGAGCGGCGGCTACCTGCTCTTTTGGAAACCGCCTCCCGGCTACCAGCGGGAACTCCGCAAAGGCGATCACGGTTCGATGGTGGCCTGGCTGATCGCTCGTCTGGAACTCGCGCGCGCGAGTTCCCTCGGTGCTACCGATCCGTTTCTCTTCGACGATCGGGTGGAAGCGGCGGTGTTGGCTTTTCAGCAATCGCTGGGGCTTGTTGCGGACGGGATCGTCGGGCCCCGGACCCTAATCCGACTGAACACCGCGACCGAGCAACGGGTCCCGTTACTGAATCAAGAACTGAAGGGACAGTCGCATGTCATACATTCTCAGGGCGCTGAAGCGGGCTGATCAGGAGCGCCGACAGGGCAGGGCGCCAAGCCTCTCCGACGGTCCCCCCCTAGAATTGCCGCCGTTTCCGGCAAGACGGATGGGTTGGTTGGCGGTGGGCGGTGTCCTGCTGCTTTGCGCCCTGGTCGCCTCGGTGGTCTGGTGGGTTTGGTTGCCCTGGCGGGTTGCGGTCGAAGGTCCGCTGGAGCAGATCGCGTCGGTGTCGAGTACGGATCAGGGGCCGAGGGATCGGCAAGAACCGGTCCGGCAGGCTGGGCCGGAGGCGGCGGCAGCCAGCCCGACAACACCAAAACCGGACCTATCCGCGAAGACGCCGACCTTGAAGCCGGGCCCGGCGGCGGCAATCAAGCCGACCACGGCGCCGAACTCGAGTGCTGGTCCATCGCCTGCCGAGTTCGAGGATGCGCCGGCCACGGACGACCAGCCACGAGCATGGCGAGACATGCGTCGCGCCGATCAGAGGGGACCTGGCGGCCGAACCGGGGGGAGTCGTATCGATCCCGAGTCAAGGGGTCAACAGCGGCCTGAATCGAGGTTCGGTCGGCGAGGTTCGGCGGCTGTGGTCGAGGCGCCTGCTCCGACGGAGCCCGCGGCTCTGGAGGCGCCTTCGGTTCCACCCGAGGCCACGGCCGCGGGCGCGCCGATTGCGGTGCCGGCTCCCGCCGTGAATGCGCCCGTTCCCCAATCGAAGCCGGCTGACAGCGAAGCCAAGGCTCAAGCCGGCCGTGAACTGACCGAACAACTGGCTCGCGTGGCGCCCGCCCCAGCGACGGAAAACACCGTGCCGGACTGGCGCGAGCTCCCGCTGGAAACGCGCAAGGCCATTCCGGAAATGAAATTTTCCATGCTCGTCTATTCGGAGCAGCCGGCCGAACGCCTCTTGAGCATCAATGGCAAGGTGTGTCGTGAGGGCGCCGCTGTGGATACAGACCTGACGCTTCTGGAAATCACTCCGGATGGGGCCATTTTCCGCTACAAGACCACCACGTTCCACAAGGGCGTATTCTGATCGGCCAACGCATTGCCCCATTAACCGATTGACTCAATAACCGACTAACCCAACAATCAACGCCCCATTGCCTTCAGGTGAGCGGAGACCACCATGAACACCCGCGGCGAACAGGACAGCCTGGGGTCGGTGGACGTGCCGAAAGATGCTTACTACGGCGCCCAAACCCGCCGGGCGGAGCTGAATTTTCCGGTCAGCCACCGGCGCTTTCCACCGCTGTTCATCATCACGCTGGCCCGGATCAAGCGGATGGCCGCCGAGGTCAACCGTGATCTGGGGCTGCTTGCGTCGGAGCCGGCCGCGGCGATCATCACCGCCGCCTCCGAGATCGTCGCCGGCGAACACCTGGATCAGTTCGTGGTGGACGTGTTTCAGACCGGTTCTGGCACTTCCACCAACATGAACATGAACGAGGTGATCGCCGGCCGCGCCAACGAATTGCTGACCGGCCGCAGGGGCGGCCGGAGCCCGGTGCATCCCAACGATCACGTGAACTTGGGGCAGTCCAGCAACGACGTCATCCCTTCCACCATCCACCTGGCGGCGCTGACGGCCCTGCAATCGCGACTGCTGCCGGCGCTCCGGCACTTGCACGCGGTGCTGGATGGAAAATCCGCGGAGTTTGCGGAAGTACGGAAAATCGGTCGGACTCACTTGCAGGACGCGGTGCCGCTCACCCTCGGTCAGGAATTCGGCGGCTACGCGCGTCAGGTGGCGCTCGGGATCGAACGCATCGAACGCTGCCGACCGAATCTTGCGGAACTGGCGCTGGGAGGCACGGCGGTGGGCTCGGGCCTCAATGCCCATGCTCAATTCGCGCCGCGCGTCATCGCCCGGCTGGCCGTGGAAACGGGGTGCCCGCTGCGGGAAGCGGAAAATCACTTCGCCGCCCAGGCGGCCCAGGACGCGGCGGTGGAAACCAGCGGCGCGCTCAAAACGGTGGCCGTGAGTCTGATGAAAATCGCCAACGACATCCGCTGGCTCGGTTCCGGTCCGCGCTGCGGTCTGGGGGAATTGAAACTGCCCGCGCTGCAGCCAGGTTCCTCGATCATGCCGGGGAAAGTCAATCCGGTGATCCCGGAAGTGGTGGTCCAGGTCGCCGCCCAGGTGCTGGGCAATGACCTCAGCATTGCTCTCGGCGCTCAATGGGGCTTCTTCGAACTCAACACCATGCTCCCCTTGATTGCCCATAATCTTTTGGAATCCATCCAAATACTCGGCAACGCCGCGACCCTGCTGGCGGATCGGTGTTTGGTCGGGTTGGAAGCGGATCGGGATCGCTGCGCCGCGATGATCGAGCGGAGTCTCGCCATGGCGACCCATCTGGTGCCGGTGATCGGCTACGATCGCGCCGCCGAGCTGGCCAAGGAGGCGTACCGGAGCGGCCGAACGGTGCGTGAGACAGCCCTGGCCGAGGGAGTGATCAGCGCCGGTGAAGCCGAGCGGCTGCTGGGGCCGGTTGCGGCGCCGCGCCGGGGTGGATAAAGCTCGCCGCCGGAAGCGGTTGAGTCGCGGCGGCTGGGGTAGTTGCTCAATTGATCGAGCGAGATGAATCGAGCGAGATGAATCAAATTCAGCTTGGAAAGGATGAAACAATGGATGGTCCGGACAACACCCGCGATGGGTTCAAAGCTTCCCGATCCCAGATCGGGATCCGCCTGCTCTACACGTTGTTCTACCTGCTGGTGTTCGAGTTGCTCAAGACCACCGTGCAACTGTGCACCCTGTTTCAGTACGGGCATCTCTTGATTGTCCGCGGAGCCAACGATCCGGTCAGAAATTTTTCCAACCGGGTCATCGCCTATGCTTACCAAGTGATGCGCTTCATCACATTGAACGGCAATGAGCGGCCCTTTCCCTTTACCGATCTGCCGCCCGAACTGGAACCGCCCGCCGCTCGGGTGCATTTCGACTGAACAGCCACAATCACCATGGCTTGAACCCATCGAGGCGAACGGCTTGAACGAGGATGGACCACGATGGGTAAAGGAGTCAGTGCCCTGGCGCCCGGAGCCAGGGTGGTGGTGCGGGATCCCGAGTGGTTGCCGCGGAAGGTGAATCGGACCTCGACCGGGGGCAGAAGCTCACGAGACCTTGCGCTTTCTCGAACAGCATCTGCCGGTGGATCTCGGTCGGGGGGCGAAACAGGTCGAAGTGCTCCACGGGACCCTCTCGGACATGGAACAGCAGCGGATCGTCGAGGATTTCGGCAGGGAGGAAGCCCCGGTTCGGCTTCTGCTCGCCTCCAATGTGGCCTCCGACGGCATCAACCTCCACTTCCTCTGCCACCGCATGATCCATTTCGACATCCCCTGGTCCATCTCATCCGGTTCGAGTCCAGCCGGCAGCCCGAACGGATCGTTCTCGACCGCAATGAGGAAGAACTGAGGCGGATCGACCGCCTGTTTGACGATTACCTGGAGTGGATCGAGGAGTCCATGAACACCGAGGATAACCCCTACGTCCAGGTGGTTGCCGTGTTGGTGGAAGCCCCCGGCTAAGGCATTGTCGGTTGTCCATGCCCGGATGGCCACTTGAAAATCCCCCACTTGTGGCCGGGTACTTTTCCCCCACCCTGGAGACAACTTAGGCCATGTGCGGGCAACATAGCGTCCTGATCTCAAACATGATTTCCTTCTTCATCCCCGAATTTTCTACTTCGAGGATGGGGGATTTTCATGTGGCCACAAGTGGGGGAATCAAGGTGGCCGTCAGGGACTGTAGATGGTGCGG
>MNZR01000317.1 GCA_001873705.1 Syntrophobacteraceae bacterium CG2_30_61_12 | reverse complement strand
AGATCCACGCCGTTTTCGATGACTTCCACGTCCTTCGACAATTCATAATACTTGGCCAAACTACAGGCATCCTGGGCGGATACCGAAACCACCAATGAACTGATCTTAACCGCCGTCTCTTCTACTTTCCGCACCTGAGCCAGCAGTTCCTCCGCCGCTGGGTGTTTTGCCAGTAATTGTTGCTTCAGTTGGTGTTCGAAATTGTGGCTCTCATGGATGATCGGGACCCGCGGCCGACCATCGATGAGCGGGGCCAGATAAGGGTGCGAAAGCACCAGGCCGCCGGCGAAATTCAATGCCGCATTGAGCGCCTCACGCAACAGATCGTTATCACGGCAGTGGCGGGATGCGACGATATCGTTCACGCTGATGTCGGAACCGGCGTTGCTCCGGTTCTCGTCCCGAAGGTGCTCCTTGGTCTTGGGAAAAGACAATTCGGCAAAGTCCGGACCGTGATCATATCGCTCCAGTGTGCCCTCGTTATTGAGGGTCATCAGCACCACCGGCCTTTGCTTCGACAGTTTTGTGTAGAGGCTCCTGATTCGAGTCGCTCCTCCGAAATGCTGATCTCTCACCGGGTAATCGTTCAGCACCAGTAGGGGTTCCGCTTGCCGCCGATGGATTGTGGACAAGGAAGCGGTGAATCTCTTGACGATCTTCTCCCAGGCGTAATGCTCCAGCACCCATTGACGTCCTTTCTCGGCAATGGCTTCGATAGGGCCTGGATCCTCGATGACCTGGTTCAAAACCTGCGCGAACTCCAACCGGTCAGCGCTGATGAAATGTAGACCGGGTTTGAGATCGAGACCGCGCACACCGACCCTGGTTGCCACCAGCGGCAGGCCGGCGGCCAGGTATTCGAGGGTTTTTAGATTGGTGCCGGCGCCGGAGAACATGGGGTTGAGAGCCAGCAGACTGGTATCAAAAAGGCGCCGTTTGTCTTCGTCGCTGATCGAACCCAGGATCCGAACGTTGGGTGGTTGCCCTCCCTCCAGTCCCTCGCAGCAGGTTCCCGCAATAGCGAAACCCAGATCGGGGCATAGGGGGGCAACTTCGTCAACAAGAAACCGAGCCGCCTCGATGTTGGGAGGGTGCCTGGTGCCGATAAAGCAGGCCACGGGGTTGTCCTCCAGGCTGGTCGGGGTGCGCCGGCGCGGGTAATCTTCCGGAGTGATCCCGTTCGGTGCCAGGCCGATCATGGATTCAGCTACAGCGAAAGCACTCGCCATGGCTTGGCGTTCTTCCGGGGAGACGGCAAACACCGCATCGCAGCGCCGCACCAGGCGACCTTCCAGGCAGCGGATATAGCGCTGGTATTTGTCGGCGTTCGGTCCGGTCCACAGTTGAGCAACAAGATTGGATTCGAAATTGTGGCTGTTGTAAATGCGGGGCTTCCCGTCCAGGCCAAAGAACAGGTCATATTCCAGCAGGTAGGGGAATTCATGAATGATGATATCGGCTTGGGGTTGGAGTTCCAGGTAAAGCCGATGGTAACGGTTCGGGTACCTGGCGCTCAGGGCGCACACCAGGGCGGAACATTCGGAGCAGATTTGGTCCTGGTCCACCAGGGCATGGAGCCGGTCATGAATCGGTTCCTTGGGCACCCGGTATTCTCGGAAATGATCATGATGCCGGATCACTTCTTCCCGATGATGGGAGTAGGTGGGCGAAAGCAGGGTAACGTCATGGTCGGCGCTGAGGTGACGGTAGAAATTGAAATAACGTAGTTCCCCGCCGCTCTTGGGGGGCACGAAGGCGGGGAAAAAGTTGAGCACAAGGATTCTTTTCACGTCTGGTAACCTATTTTTCCCTATTCTTAGGGGACGCTTCACGAATGAGGGGGTCTTTCGTGGGCAGTAGGGTATCCGTGGCGGCGGTCTCATCACTCAACCGCTGGCGTTGGTAATCGACGTGAGCAGCACACCCCTGTCGATTTCCGATGATCGAGATCAGTCCCGGGATGGCGGTCAAGAGCCGCGGGCAAGAGGCGATAACCGGCAGGTGGTGGGCCGACTGAACTAGGAAGTGGAGCAGCAATCCCGTTATCCGTACCCCTTTGCCGCGGCCTTCCGCGGAATAGCGAAGCCGCCCGAGAATTTCGATTTTGGATCTCCGACCGCTCCTCAGGTCATTGAGATAAGCGCTCAGGCCGACACGATCAGGGTGGCGCTGAAGGATTCCTCGATAAGCGTTGATCACGAAATCTTTGTCGTGGTACTTGAGAAAGTCACTGACATGATAGCGGGGTTTAAAATCAAAGCTGGCACCGGGGTCGGATTCCGAAACAGAACCGAGTGGTCCCCACGGGCCGAGCGCGACTGGGGGCTCGATGCACGGGCGTTCCCGGGGACCGCAAAGGAAGGTGATTGTGTCCGCGGCGGGCGCCTCGGCCAGTTCGCGTTCGATGACCGCGATCACGGCCACCGGTTGTAGCTTGGGCAATCGCCGAGGCATTCCAGATCGTCTTTCCCCCAAGGTCAAATCGATCCCACGCGAATCCCTAGTTGCCGAGAAAATCGGGTGGCTGCTCGCCGACGTGCAGGCGCTGTGGATTTGGCTCAAGCCTTCGGAACCTCACCAACCTGGGACCCGGGAAGTTCTTGTGCCGGCAACGCCATAATGAAAACCCCTGTCGGGTAGTCGGGTAGCCAACGCGGCGCGTGGATCATGGTCTAAGACTTGCGGGCGATCACCGCGTAGTCACGCGGACCGTAAATGAGTTTGGTCAGCAATCGGGCCGATTCCGAGTTTTCCAGAAGGTCTCTTTCGACTTCGGGAACCGGATGCAATGCCACCACCGATATATCCAGAAACCCCCGTGCTTCCGCCAGATATCTCAGCACCGGTGGCGGCAGCGGATGACGATGGGTGGGATCGTAGTAGAAATTACATGCCCCCACCAGCAGGTTTTCCGGGTTTGGGGTTTCCAGGATCAAAACGCCGCCCGGCTTGAGTGCCCTAAGAGATTCATCCAGCATCCGGATCAGGTCATCGAGAAGCAGGTGCTCCGCCACATGCAATGCCGTGATCAGGTCCAGTTGTGCCGGGGGCAGGGATTCCAGATGGTTGAATAGATCTCCCTCGCGGGCATCGAGGCCGAGCTGGCGGCATTCTTCCACCATGATCCGATTGCAGTCGATCCCAACCGCCAAGACGCCCTGTTCCCGGATCAACTCAAGCCATTCGCCGCGGCCGCAGCCGAGATCGAGCGCCGATATCGGCTCCGAGACGCCCCCTGGCGACGGCAGGTAGGGCAAATACACTTTAAGGCGGTGCTTAATATCTGCCCGGGTGCCGCGAAATCGGTCCTCAAAGGTCACGTAAAGGGAATCTAGAAAATGGTTCTGTTCCCTCAAAACAGAACTTGCCGGCTCCGGCGTCGTGATGTTCGGGATGCGGTGCATTGCCTCTCGCAGAAATAAGCGCAGGCGTCTTTCCTGTTCGAGGATGTTGAGTTTTTGCTGATGGATCTGGATGGAGATCTCTCTAATGATCTCTAAGGTCTGGTCCAGTTTTGCGCGGTCGGCTTTCTGATCCCACAAAGGCTGGAGGTCGTTGCGGTCGGCTTTCAGGTCCCAGAGAGGCTGGAGG
>MNZR01000358.1 GCA_001873705.1 Syntrophobacteraceae bacterium CG2_30_61_12 | reverse complement strand
AGCCGGCCGAAGACTCGCGGCAGTGTGCCGATCCCACCCGCGGCTTCAGCCTGGTGATGCTGGCGTGCGCCACCAGTATCGATGCCCTGGGTGTCGGTTTCAGCCTCGGCATTCTCGGCCAGCAATTGCTGCTGGCGGCGGTGTTCATCGGGATCACCGCCGGCGTCATGACCTGGCTTGCGATGAAGCTGGGCAACCGGCTTTCTCAGCGCTTCGGACGCCGCATGGGGATCGTCGGCGGGCTGGTACTGCTGGTCATCGCCGTGAAGATTCTCGCGCTCTAACATTATTTTAGGATTCAAGCCATGCTCGCACGCCTGGAAATCACCCTCAAGGACCACCTGTTCGATCCCGAAGGTGCCGGTCTGTGCCGCAAGGTCCGCGACTATTTCGGTTGGCACCTGGAAGCGGCCCGGGCGATTCAGGTCCTCACCCTGGATACCGGGCTGTCTGAAACCGAACTGGAACGGGTCCGAACCGAAATCTTCACCAACCCGGTGACCCAGATTTCGAGTTTCAAGCCCCTGGCCATGGATTTCGACTGGGCGATCTGGGTGGGGTTTCGCCCGGGAGTCCGGGATACGGCGGGAAGCGTTGCCATCGAAGCCATCGCCGACCTGTTCCAACGTGCGCCGGCGCCGGAAGACGCCGCCTACACCTCGAAAATCTATCTTCTCCGCAGCCCCTCGCTGGACCCGGACCAGGTCCGAACCATCGCCCGCGAACTGCTGGCCAACGACATCATCCAGCAATCGAAGGTGTTCGCCGCCGCCGACTGGGACCCCCACACCGGGATCGGCCTGATCGTTCCCAAAGTGTTGCTGGGCCATGTGCCCCGCATCGAAGCGATGCCGATCGCGAGTGATGAAGCCTTGGAACGGCTCAGCCGGGAACGCAACCTGGCGCTCAACGCCGCCGATATTCCGGTGATCCGGGGCTACTTCCAGCGCCCGGAGGTGCTTGCGGCGCGCCGCCAGGTGGGGCTCGAGGCCCCGACCGATGTGGAACTGGAAGCGATTTCCCAGGCCCGCAGCGACCACTGCAACCACAACACCTTCCGCGGCCGGTTCCAATACCTGGATCTGGACAGCGGCGAACACCAGGTGGTGGACAATCTGTTCAAGACCTGCATTCAGGCCCCGACCCTTGCCATCCAGCAGCGGAAGGATTGGGTCAAATCGGTGCTCTGGGACAACGCCGGAGCGGCCCGTTTCGATCAGGACCATCATTACGTGATCACCGGAGAAACCCACAACAGCCCGTCCAACATGGAAGCTTACGGCGGATCGCTGACCGGTATCGTCGGGGTCTACCGCGATCCGCTCGGCACCGGCAAGGGATCGCGGCTGATCGCCGGGCTCTACGGCTTCTGTGTCGGACCCCGCGATTACCGCGGACCGCTGCAACCCCACCTGCACCCGCGCCGGCTGCTGGACGGGGTGATCGAGGGGGTGCGCGACGGCGGCAACAAGCACGGGGTGCCCACCCCCCTGGGAAATCTCACCTTTCATCCCTCGTATTTGGGTAAATGCCTGGTGTTCGTGGCTGCGGTCGGGCTCATGCCGGCGCGGGTGGCGGGCAGTCCCGGCGAAGAGAAGCACCCGAATCCCGGCGATCTCATCGTCATGACCGGAGGCCGGGTGGGTAAAGACGGCATTCACGGGGTCACCGCTTCCAGCGAAACCTACTGCGAGCACACCCCGGCCGGCCACGTCCAGATCGGTGACCCCTATACCCAGAAGAAGATGCATGATTTTCTGCTGGAAGCGCGCGATCTCGGGTTCATCACCTTTATCACCGATAACGGCGGCGGCGGGTTGTCATCATCGGTGGGGGAATCGGCGCTGATGGCCGGCGGCGCCGAAGTGGAACTGGACCGGGTGCCGCTCAAATACGAAGGCCTGGATGTGTGGGAAATCTGGGTGTCCGAATCCCAGGAACGAATGACCGTGGCGGTGCACCCGCAACACATCGAGCGTTTCCTCGATCTTTCCCACCTGCACGAAGTGGAAAGTACCGTAATCGGGCGTTTTACCGACAGCGGCCGGCTGCACCTGAGCTACCAGGGCCGGACCTGCGCTTATCTGGATTTGGATTTTTTCGAACAGGCCTTTCCCCAATGGAACTTCGATGCCGAGTGGAGTTCGCCCGAGCGGCGCGGCCTGTGCGAACCGGTGGTGAGCGAACCGAGTGCCCGCGGCGCCGCCTTGAAGCAGCTCCTGGCCCGGCCCAACTTGTGTTCGCGCCAGTGGATTCAGCGTCAGTACGACCACGAGGTGCAGGGTTCAAGCGCGGTCAAGCCGCTGGTGGGAACCGCACGCGATGTTCCCAACGACGCCGCGGTGATCCGCCCGGTGCTCGCAAGCGATCGCGGCCTGGCCATGGCCCAAAGCCTGCTCCCCACCTATTCGCTGATCGATACCCACGGCATGGTTCAGGCCGTAATCGATGAAGCGGTCCGCCGGCTCCTGGCGGTGGGCGCCCAACTGGATGAAATCGGCGGGGTCGACAATTTCTGCTGGCCCAGCATCCAGTACCACCCGCTGACCAACCCGGACGGCCGCTACAAGGCGGCGCAGCTGGTCCGGGCCAACTGGGCGCTGCGCGATCTCTGCCTCGCTTACGGCATCCCGCTGCTTTCCGGAAAAGACAGCATGTATGTAGACGGCCACCTGCCCGGAGCGTTCGGCGAACGCCACAAGGTCTCGGGGCTCCCCACCATGCAGTTCACCGCCACCAGCACGGTGGTTGATGTCACCCGCTGCGTCACCATGGACGTGAAGTTCCCGGGGGATCTGGTGTACGTTCTGGGGATGACTCGAAACGAACTGGGGGCTTCGGAATACTACGAAATGCTTGGCTATATCGGCTGCAACCTGCCGACCCTGGACGCCGCCGCTAACCTCCGCCTCTACCGCGCCCTGGAAACGGCCATCGCTCGCGGTCTGGTGGCTTCCTGCCGTGGACTGTACCGGGGCGGGCTGGCGGTGCACGCGGCGATGAGCGCTTTTGCCGGCGATCTCGGGCTTAGCATCCACCTCGATCAGGTACCGGGCGCCGCCGACTTGCGCCCCGATCAGGTTTTGTTCAGCGAATCCTGCGGCCGCTTTCTGGTGACCGTGGCCCCCCAACACCGGGCGGAATTCGAAGCCCTGTTCCAGGGTCTGCCGGCGGCCCGGGTGGGCGAGGTGACGGCAGCCAGGAACCTGGTGGTGACCGGCCCGGGCGGCGCCATCCTGGTGGACGAGCCCTTGGGCGAACTCAAGGCCTGCTGGGAACGACCTTTTGGAGGCTTGCTATGAACACGGTGAAAGCCCTGGTGGTGACCGGCTTCGGCCTCAACTGCGACATCGAAACCGCGCACGCCCTGGAACTGGCCGGCGCCGCCGCCGATCGGGTCCATCTCAACCGCGTGATCGGCGGCGACAAGCGCCTGAACGACTACCGCATCCTGGTGATCGGCGGCGGTTTCTCCTGGGGCGACGATCACGGCGCTGGTCTCATTCTGGCCATGCGCTTGAAGCATCGACTGGGCGACGAACTGCTCCGGTTCGTCGCCGGCGACGGTCTGGTGATCGGCATCTGCAACGGCTTTCAGGTGCTGGTGAATCTGGGGCTGCTACCCGGCTTCGAACCCGCGGCGCTCAGCCGTGAAGTGGCCCTGATCGCCAACGACTGCGGCAATTTCCGGGATC
>MNZR01000051.1 GCA_001873705.1 Syntrophobacteraceae bacterium CG2_30_61_12 | reverse complement strand
GATACAGGCTCTGGGATGTCTCAATGCCTTCTCTCCGGTACCGGCAGGCCAAACGAAGAAATGGAAAAGAAAAAAATAATATTCTTAATGTTGTCTCAATGCCTTCTCTCCGGTACCGGCAGGCCAAACAGCCATCGCCGCAACGATTGGCTGGGTTTGAATTTTGGACTGCTCCCAATGGGTGCATTCTAGTGACATGATTTTCCGCGGTAAAGAGGAAATCACCCAAAAAGTTTGAATACCTCTCGAAAAACATGACCAAGTACGCGGGTTTTTCCCCTCGGAAAGATCCCAATAGATTAACAATACTAGATAATCTCGATTTTGAATTATTTGAATGAGACATCACGCGCGCCCAGAACCGAACATCTTCAAACTTTCCCCATCAGGCCCCTCCGAGGACGCCTCCTATCAATGCGTATGCATTGGATAAAAAATCCACGTCCCGGAGCGCTTCCCAACTTTTTTTGAAGATGTCCTTGCAATGCTCGCGCAAGGGCCCATCTTCAAACTTTTCAAACCGGCGGCACGGGCAGCCCATGCGTGAGTAACAGGTCATAAAAATTCAATTTTCAGCGCATTTCACTGATTCTTAGATTGTTTGAATGTATTCGCGATGCCGGGAGCCCGCGCGTGGCACCTTTCTCTCGGCTAATAGCGGCTGATGAAAGCCTTGAATTTCTTCTGCTTGCGCAGGCTTTCCGCCAGCAAACGGGCCTGACGATAGATGACCTGAGCGAGGGTGATTTTCTGTCCCTTGTAGGGAACGAGCGTGCCGAGGCGACCCACCACGGCTTCCATGACCAACTTCGAGGTCGCCGAACTCAGGCGCCCCTCGGTGGTGATGGAGAGGTCCCGGCCGCGGGTCAGCAGACTGAAGACGGCCCGATCCACCACCGGCGCTCGAAATGGTTCGATCAAGTCATAGCTCAGCGTGGGCTTGCCCTGCTGGGGAGCATGAAGCAGGCTGGTGTAGAGATTCAGTCCGGCCATCAGCAAGGCGCACTCGATGCGGGGATAGAGCAGGCTGTATCCTAAATTGAGCGAGGCATTGACCAGGTCTCGGGCCCCTCTGGTCACTCTACCCGGATAATTGACTTCCTTGGGCAGGAGCAGGCGCACCATTTCCCAGTAACACGCGGCAGCCTGGCCCTCGAAACCGAACAACCGATCGCGCACCCGTTCGTAGGCGCTCTCGCCTGCCATGGCCTGAACCTTGTCCTGGAGCGCTTCCAGGGTTACTTCGGCGGTGGCCATTTGGGCCGTGTACACCGGGTCTTCATCCTCCCGATAGCGCAAGTAGAATTTGAGGAGGTTCAACTGGTTTTTCAACTTCCCGAGCAGCAATGCCTTGGCCCAGATGAGCGCGGTGCCGTCCTGGACGGCCTTGAGCTGGAGCAGTCCAAGCTCGGGTTTGGACTGCAAGGGCGCGTGCAGGAAAGCATAATGGCCGCGGTAGGAGCTGAACACGATCGGGACCCCCGCCTGGGCGCAGGCTTTGATCAAATCCGACGACACACTCACCCCGTGGGTGTACACTAGAATGCTTTTGACCTTGATCAACGGATCGTCCGCGACCTTTACCCGGTGTTGGATCATCACCACCCGCTTGTTCCTGAGGCCGATAAAGGTACCAGGCGTAGTGATAACCAGTTCCGACTCGACCAAGCCGCGTCTCACGTAGCGCTGCTTTTTGGCACCCACTTTACGATCCGCCGATCGCTCCGCCTTGCGTTCGAGTTCCGAGCCGGGACCTGGAAGCGGTGCGGACGCTGTTGCGGCAGAGGCGGGCGTTACCTCCGGCGGGCGACGCTCGGCGGGCGACGGGCGCTCGGCACCAGCGTTCGCACTCGCAATCGGCGCAGGGGGACCGGTAGCCGAGGCCGGTGGCGGTTGCGCCGAGCTGGTGGTTGCAGCGTCGTTCCAGGGAAGTTCGGCGACGACGACGTTTGGCGTTACCGTCGCCGTGCCGGGGGCGTCCCGGGTGACCGGCAGGGTGCCACTATTCGCTTCACCGCACGCAACCCCGGCCGCGGGCTGCGCAACCCGTTGGCCATCCCCCCCCAAGGGCGCGCCGACAACCACTGGTGCCGGCACTTCCGGCGGCTTGCCCGGTGGCGGTCCGGTGTCGCCCGCGGGAGCCGCGGGCCCATTAGCGCCCGCCTGGGGCCGCTCCCTTTTCGGCGCGGGCGCGTTCCTGGGCTTGAATTCACCGGCCGCAAAGACCTCTCGAACCAATTGGGTGCGCAGTTCCTCCGCCGCCTTTTCCTCCATGGCCGCAAAGAACATCAACCTGCTCAGCGAGGTCTGGAGTTCACCCTTGGTTTTCAATTTCCCGCGTCCGCGCCGGGTGATCAGCAAGACCCGCATGCGCCCCAGCAGGTAGCGGTCGAGTTCGGCAAAATCTTGTTGTGGATCCAGGAAGCCGTAATAGCGCCTGATCCCCTCCGTGGTTTCGCTCAACTCATCGAGGATCTTTTCCAGGGGATGAGGGCGGTTCTTGTTGGTGAGCCAGTCGAGCTTGCGGCGCATTTTGGCCTTCTTTTCCGCCGCCAGAAAGCGTTGCCGGCCGCGAAAGTGCACGCCCAGAAACACAAAGCCCTGTTGCAGATGACGCACCGGTTCCCGTTCAGGGTTCAGCCGCAGCCCCAAGGATTCCATGATGAACCTGGTGATGTACTGGAGGCTCGCTTCGGCTTCTTCCCTGGAATGGCAGAGCACGATGAAATTATCCGCGTAGCGCACATAGGCCATTTTCCGATCGACCAGGTTCTGATCCAGGACATGGGCATAGATATTGCTTAGCAGGGGCGAAACGATGCCCCCTTGAGCGATGCCCAGATCCATGTCGTGGTAGCGTCCGCTCCGGTCCATCGCCCCGATTTTCATCCACATGCGAAGCAAGGCCAGGATCTCGGGCTCATAGATGACCTTCTTCACTTGCTCCAGCAGGCGATCGTGGTTGAGGGTGTCGAAAAAGTTGTCGAGGTCGCCGAAAATGATCCAATCCCGCTTTTCGTTGGTGAGGTAATGGGTGACCCGCCCGATGGCCCGCTTCGCTCCCCGTTCCGGTCGGTAGGCATAGCTGCAGTTGAGAAATCGCTTTTCGAAGAACGGTTCGATCACCGCTCTCACCGCCTGCTGCGCCACCTTGTCCTTGATGGTGGGCAGCGATAGGGGGCGGAATTCCCCAGCCGCGTTGAATTTGGGCGCATGAACGCGGTCCGCCGGTTCAGGGCTGTAGCGACCGGTTCGCAGCGCCGCGGCGAGGTCTTGGAGATGAGCTTCGGCGTCCGCGGCAAATTCGGCCACGCTCACGCCGTCGATTCCGCCGTGCGCCCCCTTTTTCTGAATCTGCCTCCAGGCCTGGCGCAGCGTTTCCAGTGAGCATATTCTGTCGAAAAGCTTGCCCAATGGTGACCCTCCCCTTGCCGGCGGTGGGCGATGAGAATTCCCTACATGAACGGCGGCGGTTCCCGATGGCGATGCCGATGGCGATACCGATAGCGATGGCGATGCCGATACCGATACCGATACCGATACCGATACCGATGGCGATGGCGATACCGATGCCGATGGCGATGGCGATGGCGATGGTTGGGAGATGCTCCCCACCTAGACGAATTT
>MNZR01000210.1:2365-3694 GCA_001873705.1 Syntrophobacteraceae bacterium CG2_30_61_12 | reverse complement strand
CACATGAAAATCCCCCATCCTCGAAGTAGAAAAATCGGGGATGAAGAAGGAAATCATGTTTGAGATCAGGACGCTATGTTGCCCGCACATGGCCTAAGTTGTCTCCAGGGTGGGGGAAAAGTACCCGGCCACAAGTGGGGGATTTTCAAGTGGCCATCCGGGGACCAGCAGGCTACGGGAAGCCATGAGATCTGGTACGATGACCAGAAAGACCGCTATACCACCCTGCCAAACCACCCCGGAGCGATGCCGGAAGGAACTCTTCGGGCCATCCTCAGAGAGGCCGGCATCGATCCCAACGATTTCTTGAACGTGAAATGACGCTTGTCTTTGTTCATGCACATTCCAACCCGAGCGTCTATCCCTATTCACTCCAGAAATCCTCCCGTCGGTCGTTGCGCGCACGACGACCCCTCGAAACCGTCAGGCGGTTACGGTCGAACCGGGGCAGTACCGGTGTTGAACCGGTTTATCCTCAAAAAGTATAAGATATCCGAATACTATCGGGGTGACCCGCGGGGGCGGCCCGAACGGGTGCTCAAGGCCGGACCGTCTGGAGGGGCTCAGTGCGCAGGCGATGCCGGTGGAGCTATAGGGCCACGGTGAGCGTCCTTCCCTGCTGCCGGATTCGGCCCGCTTCCTTGAGATGCTTGAGAGCGCGGGTGATGCTCACCCGGTGCGCGCCGACCAGGAAGCTCAGATCTTCGTGAGTCAGCGGAAACTGGATCACGTAGCCGGCGGCGCCGCGCTTGCCGTGTTCCCGGGCGACGTTGGTGAGCACCGTGTAGAGCCGCTCTTCCAGGTTGGTGAGCGACATGCTGCCGACCCGCTCGGTCAGGGAATGGATCCGCTCGCTCAGGTTCTTGATCACCTGGAGGCCGATATTCGGGTGCTGGAGCACGATCCGTTCGAAGCGCTCCTTGGTGAAACCGCAGATCAGGGTCTGTTCGAGCGCCACCGCGCTCACCGGATAGACGGCCTCTTCGCTGAGGATGTTTTCCCCAAGAAAATCCCCCGCCTTGCGGATATCAAGCGTGGTTTCGGCGCCGTCTTCGGTGACCTTACCGAGCTTGACCCGGCCCGCCTTGATCAGAAACATCCGGTCGGCCCGGTCCCCCTGCTGCACGATGACCGCCCCACGTTCGAAGATCTTGCGCTCGGCATGCTCCGCCAGGGCCTCCAGTTCAGCGGCCTTCAGGTTCTGGAAGATCCACAGGTGCCCGATGCAGACGGGGGACAGGACCGCCTCGGGTCCCGCCAGTTGTTCGCAGATGCAGCCCATGGGGTTTCCTTTCCGGACCGGACGGTGCGGGTGCGGATGGCGCGGGC
>MNZR01000210.1:1140-2355 GCA_001873705.1 Syntrophobacteraceae bacterium CG2_30_61_12 | reverse complement strand
CGCTGGGCCCCGCGCGCCCCCGGCTGATCAAGGGCCGGCGATGGCTGCGGCCAGGGTTTTGCGGAAATCAGCCAGATCCAGGGGCTGCATCTCGATGGGCACCTGCACCAGATCGAAAAAGGTGATGATTTCGTCATCGCTCAGCGGATTGATCCCGGCGTCCAGGAGCAGAATGCGATCGTAGCGGCCGAGATTAATCCGCACGTCCACTTGGTCCCAGCCGAGCACTGCCATGATCTTCGGCCAGGCGCGAACCCAGCCGGGGGTCATCACCATGGTGCGGTTGGCTTCCAGTTCCATGGTGCGCTCGCGGCAGAAGGCTTCGATGCAGTTCTTGACTGCGGCCGTTTTCACCCCGAACCGCTGCATCAGGGCCGGAAGATCCGGGTGGCAGCCGCGTCCGTACAGGAGGCGCACGTCCGGATCGGTTTCCCGGGCCGCCTGAATGGCTTCCTCGAGGCGCGCTTCCAGGCGCTTCAGATCGGCGTGCAGGGCGGCTTCGAGCCAGACGATCCGGGTCCCGTCGCGATCGTTTAGGCAGGCCTTGAGCTCATCGGCGAAGATTTCGCAACAGATCAGGATCATATCGATTTTACCTTTTCCGCTCACATGGCCAGACGGTCCCGCAGGCGGTCGTGAATGAGCCGTCCCAGATCTTGTGCATTGTGCCAGGTTTCCGTCTGATCTTCCACCTTCAAGAATTTTTCCGGCGACGAAGTCGGATCGTCCTTGAAAACCCAGGGCAGAGCGCTCATGGGGCACCGGTCCCCGTAGCCGCAGACCAGGCATTCCGGGTTGCCGATGATCTTCAACTGGCCGAGCACTTCCATGCCTTCCATCTTCAGCGCCATGGCGATTTGTCCGCAGCTCTGATCGAGCCCCGGCACCCCGCGGCCGATGCCGCCGGCGACGGCGACCGCCAGCTTGCCGCGGTTGAGCCCGTTCTGGTGGCGCAGCGAAAAGAGTCGTTCCAGAAAAGCCTTGGTGAAGCCGTCCACCGCGCCGTAGGGCGAATAGCCGCCGACCACGATGGCATTGGCGTGGCGAACCTTTTCCGCCAGAGCGGGGAAGTCGTCCTGGACCTTGCAACGGTTATCGTCTTTACAGCCGAGACAGGCGATGCAGGGGCGCACATTGAGTTTGCTCAGTTTGACGAATTCGCTGGGAAGTCCGGAGGCGTCCAGGACCGCTCGCACCAGGCGGTCGGTATTGCTG
>MNZR01000210.1:852-1125 GCA_001873705.1 Syntrophobacteraceae bacterium CG2_30_61_12 | reverse complement strand
CCGGATATTCCGATGATCTGGGCAAAGGCCATGCTGATCTCCTTGATCGATGGGTGATTGCGCGGGATGTTGGCCCTCTCCATCCGGTTGGGGTCGGAGAGGGCCTCGAGTCGGCGCCGGTTACCTGGATTCGGGTTTCTTGGGTTTGGGTGGCTCGGCCAGGGCGACTTTGCGGTCGCACAGGTCGCACTTACCGTCTTCGGTGATGCAAGGCTGTTTTGGGGCCTCGCCGCCGCAGATTCCACATTTCGGCATCTCGGATCACCTCCTTTC
>MNZR01000210.1:0-834 GCA_001873705.1 Syntrophobacteraceae bacterium CG2_30_61_12 | reverse complement strand
TGGCACGGTCGATGACCCGAACCATAACCTGCGCCCGCAACCGTTTCTGTAGCAGGCGCTACAAAAGGAACAATTTCCACCGGCACGCGCGGCGACCACCGGCCCAGATCGCCGCCGAGGGATTCATCCCGAAATACCCCTCATCGAAAAAGATCATGGATCACACAATGGATTCCCAGCGGAGCGCGTTCAACCGGCGTGCCGGTAGAGCACAAGCCCCTCGCGGGGGCCCTCTCCGGTTGCGCGCGGAGAGACAGCACCTGAAACAGGGGCGAATTAAAGACAATGAGGGGCCTTTCAATCAAAGCGTTCGACTGGGCCATGTCAACCAGGACTTCCGCTATGCGCTTCCCATGCACCTCCCGGTCCTTCCCATGGTGCCGCTTCTCCTCTTGTTCAACAGAGCTGTCGATGAACTCCACCCATGGGGTTCCATACTCTTTGAAAGGCGCCGGGAAGTATCTGGTGATGGAGTGTCTCACCATCACGGGATGGCTTTCCTCGGCACCCGTTCCGAGTAAATCATGAATGGAGGGAATGGCTTGGCGACGGGCTTTGGAGATCCAGGGTCAGAATCAAATCAAGGTATGCTTGATCTCGACAGCGCGGCTTTGCTATTGAAAAAATGTGCTTCATTGCCTATAGTTCGCAATTGCGTAGGTATTCTACTCTTCGGGCTTTCAAGAAGACCATTCTCCGCCAATGAATGGGGCATGCAAGGAGGGGTGGAGCCTGTGCGGCGCTGGCCGCCCGGTAAACGCATCAATGAATGGTGCAAGCTTTGGGTTGACAGCGGGATTTGATTCTTTACCCATAAAGCCGCCGCATCAGCAA
>MNZR01000212.1 GCA_001873705.1 Syntrophobacteraceae bacterium CG2_30_61_12 | reverse complement strand
ACGATAATCAGGTCATGAGTCGGTTCGCTTTTGCCGCCGCCTCCGCCGCCAAGGGCCGCACCTTGGGCCGGTTCGAGGTGGTGGACGGGCAGAATTTCATTGCCTATCTTCCGGCCTACTTCATCGCGCGGCGTACCGGCGCTCGAGCGGTCGCCACCTATCACGAGGTCTGGCGTGGCGACTGGCTGGAAAACAAGGGCTGGCTGGTGGGTGGACTGGGCGAATTGTGGGAACGCCTGGTGCTCACCAGGCCCTGGGACCACCTGGTGGCGGTCAGTCGTTTCACCCGGGGCCGCCTGATGGCACACCGGATCCCGGCGGAAAGGATCAGTGTGATCCACAATGGGGTCGATTTGGAACTTATCCGCACCTCGGCATCTTGTCGCAAGAACCAGCACACGCTGTGCATGGTCTCTCGACTGGTGGAAGGCAAACGGCCGGAATTGCTGCTGGAAGCCCTGGTCCTGGTGGGCCGCTTGCAACCGGACCTGATGGCGTCCTTTGAGGTGAAGATCTGCGGCGACGGCCCGCTCATGGAACGCTGCCTGGAACTCAGCCGACGCCTGGGACTGGCCCACCAGGTGCGATTCCTGGGGCGGATGGAGTCGCTTCAGGACGTCTATCGGCTGATGAAGGAATCGGCGCTCCTAATCCATCCGTCCAAGGTGGAAGGGTTCGGAATCGTGGTGGCGGAAGCCGCTGCCTGCGGTACCCCGGCACTGGTGGCGGACATTCCGCCGTCCCGGGAAGTGCTGGAAATGATCGGCGGCGGCCGGTTGTTCCGGCCGGACACGGCCGAGCGCCTGGCGGAGGAAATCATCCGCCACTTCACCTGCGACCCGGTGCCGGTGGGGCATCCGGAAGCCCTGCACTGGGATGTGATCGGGGCGCGGATTGAAGCCCTGTATCAGAGGCTCGCCTCCGCCGAGGCCTCGTCGGCCACTGTGCCGACCGGATCGATCCCGACCGAGCCCTTCTCGGGCGGCTGAAACCCCATGGGGGTGGCGACGCGCCCGACATGAAATTCAACAAGCATGAGGCTGGAATGTGCTGATCTCGGAATTCCCGAAACCTTCTGATCCATCAAACCCAGGTAATCGTATCCTGATTTCTATCGTGGTGCCCACGTACAACCGCGAACGGATGTTGAGGGCCGCGCTGGAATCCCTGGCATGCCTGAGCTACCCGAGGGACCTCTACGAAGTGATCCTGGTGGACGATGCCTCCAGCGACGGCACCGCCGGGACGGTTCGCGAATTCATGGCGAAGTCCCCGTTTCGTCTGATCTATCTTCGCCAGAGCCATGCCGGTGTCACCGTCGCCCGCAACCGTGCCATTAGAGTTGCGCAGGGCGACTTCCTGGTGTTCACCGACGACGACTGCACCTTTGCGGCCGATTGGTTGGAGCGACTCCTGGAAGCCGTGGACTCGCCCGCGGTGGGAGCGGTCGGCGGCCCTGATCCGGCACCCGCCGATTCCAGCCTCTTCGCCCGCTGCGTCGACTTTGCGTTCACTTCGTTTATCGGCACCGGCGGGGTCCGGGCGAAGACCGGTCGATCTCTTGCGGCGTACTACCCGCGCGGCTGCAATTTCCTGGTGGCGCGGGCCGCGATCGAGCGCGTCGGGGGGTTCGACCCGAGCCTCGGCGCCGGAGAGGAAATCGAACTGGGCTATCGTCTGCGCCGAGCCGGATATCTTCTGCTCTACGCCGCCCGCGCCCCGGTGTACCATCGCCGGCGCGACACCTGGCGGGACTTCGCGCGCCAACTGTTCGCCCGCGGCGTCACCCGGGTCCAACTCATCCGCCGCCACCCCGGGCTGCTCGAATGGTCATATCTCATCCCCCCGGCCCTGGTGATCGCTTTCGCGGTGGGCGCCATGCTAAGCCTTGCCCGCCTGCTTTCCGCTGGGCTTTTTCTGATATCGGTTTGCAGCTATCTCCTGCTGTTAGGCGCGGGCGGTTTTGTTGGTGCCCGCGGGCTCCGAAGCGGCCGTGCCATTATCATTATTCCCCCTCTCCTCTTCCTCCAACACGCCCTCTACGGTGTGGGCTTTCTTACTGAACTGATTCGCCCCCAATACACCATTGTCGGCTACCGCTAGCACGGATCGGACCTGGCTGGTGGTCCGTCTTGCGACTGGTGATGATGGGCGCGCCCGCGGTGACATGGGTTCACCTGTTGGTCCTTGACTCTTAGAAAGGACTTGACCCGAACCAATCCTGAAGCTATCAGAACGATGAGATGGAATAGACATTAGGAGCTTGTAAGCGATGGTGGGATAACTGTGGCCATCGGTTTTGTTTTGGTAAATATAAACATTGTATCTAGCAGACCAAGTCAGGAGTCGAATTCATGATCCATATCCGTTTCGCTCGAGCGATTATGCCCCTGGTGCTCAGTGCCCTGATTCTTCTTCCCATGCCGACACGCGCGGATGAGCCCGATCAATCTCAGCCCCAAACCCTCTCTCCAACCAAGGCTCTGGCGGAACGCGCCAGGCTCTACTGGGGTTACAAGGTTGCCGGTGAACTGGAAAGAGCCTATCCGTTGGAAGACCCGAGAGCGCGTGAAAAACTGACGCTGAAGGACTATCTGGACACGGTAGGCGGCGGAGTTAAATGGCTCGATGCGCAAATCGGGGCGGTGAACCTGGAACAGGATCCGGCTCTAGTGACGGTGACCTTGAAGTTCGCGATGATGATGGGCACCTATAGCCCGCAAGAAGGTCGCATACGGATTTTAGAGGATAAGTGGGTGCTGCTCGGCAATCAATGGTACCATTATTTAAAGACACGAGAAGCGCGGCCGAAGCGCAAAGGGGACCCGATAACCGTGCGGAAGTCTCCGGAACCGGGGCAATTGGGAAACGCCCAAGCGATTCCGGATCCATCCAAGGGAGCAACCGATCCAGGAGAGAAGGACCCGACGCCAACCGCCGCCCCGGGTGCTGCCGTTGAAGCCGGTGCTGATGCAGGCACGGCGACAATGGAGCAGGGTGCGCCTGGGGCAAGGCAGGGAGGCTTTCGTTGGGGTTCTGGTGCTCAACGCGCGAGGGAGGGAAAGAGACCGGTCCACCGCCCACAAGAGTCATCTGATTCGGAAAGCCAGATCAAGCCCAAAAGCACCGACCAAGAGTGAACATGCGTCGTGATAATCGGGCCATCGTCGGCGCATGCTCTCGTAGGCAGTCCGGAAAGGATGGGGCGGTTGGATTCGCGCCCAAAAAGCGGAAGCTGGCGGACTGGCGATGCGCCCGAACTCCTGAACAACTATTCCGCTTATAACGGATTTGGGGGGCACATTTCATTAGGCGAGAGTTGAATCCGTGCCGCAAAATTCCTCGTGCTGTTTCAATACGTTGGCGATGATCATCGCTTCGGCCACTATATGGGAATGACGCAGCACGGAGAGCACGGAGGTCAGGGGGAAGGCTTCCAAACGAATGGGTTTTCTCAGTGTTCTCAGTGAACTCCGTGGTTAATTTTTATTCAAATTGGCCGAAACGATGATCAGGGCCGATCCGTTCCACGTAGCGACTGTGTTTAGGGTCAAGCGAAATCTGGATTCCATGGCTGGTTACTCATCAGCATGGAGTTCAGGATCGTAATTATCTTTCGCATGCATGCCACGACCGCCACCATCTTGACTTTCCCGTTTTTCAGCAAATGCTGATAATAGGTTCTGATAACCGAATTATATCTTATTGCCGCTAAAGTAGGCATGTACAATTGGGTACGAATATGGCGGCGTCCTCCACCCGTCATGCGTTTGC
>MNZR01000079.1 GCA_001873705.1 Syntrophobacteraceae bacterium CG2_30_61_12 | reverse complement strand
TACTGCGAGCGAGACTCGATGAACTGAAAGAGAATGCCGTCTACTACACCTCACACAAGCAGAGAAAGGGTATAGCGCAAACCACATCCATGGTGGACAACTACCTGAAGCTCGTAAAGCGCAAGTTGAAACAAGTGGAGAGCTTTCGCGATAAGCAATGGACGACTCTTTTCTTCAAGGCTCAAGCCAATACCAGGAACTTCGTACCCTTCAATCCTGGAGCAAAAAATGCCGGCAGGAGCCCCTTCTTGTTAGCCGGAGGGAAGACATACGATCTGCCTTGGATTCAAGTCATGAACGTCCATAATGCCTTCCTGTTCTGCGAAATCGCACTGTGATCCAGCTATGCCACTGAAAACTGACCCAAAATAGGAAACCACAACTTGTAGACCTATGCGGGTGATATAGGCCACCACAAAGGGAATCAGGGTGCCGATATCACCGAAAGCGCCGGCCCACTCCATCTTGTTGTAACGATTTTTCGTTTTCGGCGTGCTCACAGCTTCCGCGTGCACATTGCTTCCACCCTCGAGTTCTCTAGTCTGACCGTCCGCTGACATGGAATCTACCTTCCTGTTTTCAGTAGGTCACGGTTGCAATCCCATAATTCTCGATTTCCCACTTTGCCCTCCAATGCCCCACCTACAAATACGGTCCCTGCCGTGTATCCTCTGGGCTTTTGCTGCTCATTTGTTAACCCATCGAAACTGGAAATACTTGCGCTCGGAAGAGAAAAAATCACTAGTTCACCAAAAAAAGTCTAGACCGTACTTGATGGCAACAAAGAGGATACAGGTGCACAGGATCATCTTGATCATCCGCACCGGCACATATTTTTGGCAGTAAGCCCCCAGATACATTCCACCGAACCCGCCGGCTCCAAACAGGCCGCCGAGCAGCCAATCCGGTGCGACTCTGAGCGGAGTGTGGATGACGTAACCCATCAACTGATAGCACGCGATACCTGCAAGCGATGTGATGAAGGTTCCCATGAGAGCAGCTCCGGCAACGGTGTAGACGGGCATTTTGTAAAGAGCCACAAAGAACGGGGCGATTATTGCTCCGCCGCCAATTCCGTAGATTCCCCCGACAGTTCCCACGACAAAGCAGGTAAGGAAGACGCCCGGCAGTGAAAAGGAGTAGGTTTTGCCGGAAAACGTGTACTCGACGCTTTTCATGGTGAATTTGGCGTTCGTGACCCGCATCTGATCAACCGACTTCGAACCGCCTGCCGCCTTGGCTTGAGCGTTCGCCGCTTTGTCCTTGAAAACGTCCATGGCAAGCCGGACACCGATATATAAGAGAACCAGGGCGGCAAAGAGCTTGAAATTCTTCGAGTCAGGCAGATAGACGATCCTGATCCAGGCTCCGATAAAAACCCCTGGAAGGGTGCCGACAATGACAGCCCAGGTGAGGGGCCACACCATCCGCCCTTCGCGAATGTAGCGATAGACACCGCTCGGAATGGCTACAACATTGAAAAACTGGTTGGTGCCACTAACGGATGGGCTGGTATAGCCCAACACACTCATCTGAAAGGGCAGGAGGAGAAGGTGTCTACTCCGGAGACTGAGAAATGAACGAACATCCAATCCATAGCGATTACTCCCCCGGTTCAGAAAAACCAACCAAACCCCACCAACCTTCTTATCGTGTTAAACTGCTCAAAATGGAAAAACTTGCGCGAAGATGAAGATTTTTCTATCTGAAATCTGCTGGTTCCTCCGTCGGGGATCCCATTCCATCGTGAGAGATCAGAAGGACTTGGCACGCTCGATTGCTACAGCTTTCAATCATCCAACCAGCAATAAATCGGCATTCCTGAGTAGGACGTCATCTTATGATAGGAAGTACCTATTTGACGCGGTGACCACTTCAGGATACCTGCTCCTGTGAATTGATGTCACTCCCCCACTAAGGAACTTTTTCATGTACTCATCTTTCGGCTTCACCTGAGGGTGCTTGGATCGCGCTACCCGTGTCAGGTACGCCTAGGGCCAGGCCGAAAGATCGACTCCGTTCCTTCCTTTTCCAGTCCATGATTTTCCAAGGGTCTTATAGTCCGGCTCGATTCCCTTCTCGATGCAGCCTGACCCGGCAAAGACACAAGAAACGCCGAGGATATGGGGGCAACTGCCGAGCCTGTGAACCCGGGGAGGATCCTTTGTTATTCGTCATCGGGCTTCATTCTTTGAGAATCCATGGAGCATACCTGTGTTCCGGAAACACTTGGCCTTGCGCACGCATCAACACGTTGGGTAGCGCAGGCGCCCGGCCGCTCGAGGCACATGACCCAATAGGCTGAGAACAACGCGAGCTTCTTGGCTCGATGGAATTTACGGGAGCAAAGTCAGATGAAGGATCAGTCGTTGGAGCAATCGGTAGTTGGTTCCGTGATGGTGGTTGGCGGCGGTGTCGCGGGAATACAGGCGGCGCTCGATTTGGCCGATTCCGGCTATTGCGTCTATATGGTGGAAAGCGAGCCCTCCATCGGTGGGGTTATGGCTAAGTTGGACAAGACCTTTCCCACCAACGACTGCGCCATGTGCATTCTCTCGCCCAAGCTGGTCGAGGTCGGCCGACATCTAAATATCGAGTTGTTGACCTTGACGAACGTCCAGGAGGTGAGTGGGGCACCCGGGAATTTCCAGGTGAAGCTGTTGCAGCAACCGCGTTTCATCGATCCGGACAAATGCACCGGCTGCGGCGAGTGTGCCCGGGTGTGCCCGGTGGCGCGCAAGAACGAATACGACATGGCTATGAGCGAGCGCCGGGCAGCCTACCGCCGCTATGCTCAGGCGGTCCCGGGCGCCTTTGCCATCGAAAAAATTGGCGTATCCCCCTGCCGTGTGGCCTGCCCCAATGAAGTGAACGCCCATGCCTACATTGCGCTGATCGCCGCGGGCCGATACCCTGAAGCCATGCAAGTGATCCTGCGCAACCTGCCCCTTCCGGGGGTTATCGGGCGGATCTGTCCTCATCCCTGCGAAACCGCCTGTCGCCGCGGTGAGGCGGATGAACCGCTGTCCATCTGCGCCCTCAAACGCTTCGTGGCCGACCGGGTGGATATCGAGAGCCTGCCCATCCCGGCCATTGAGAAACGTCCCGAGAAGGTGGCCATCATCGGGTCGGGCCCCGCCGGTTTGAGCGCCGCCTATTTCCTGGCGCTGGACGGTTTCCAGGTGACCCTTTTTGATGCCCTATCTCAACCTGGTGGGATGTTGCGGGTGGGCATTCCCGATTACCGGCTGCCGCCCGCGGTGCTCGACCAGGAGATTCGAGCCATCACCCGACTGGGTGTGGACATCCGGTGCAACACCGCTTTGGGGCGTGATGTCACCATCGATGGTTTGTTCGCCCAGGGGTACCGGGCCGTGTATCTGGCTATCGGCGCCCACCAGAGTCTGAAACTCAACCTTGCCGGTGAAGACGCCGACGGGGTGCTCCACGGTGTAGACCTGCTGCGCCGCGCCAATTTGGACGAACTGAAGGAACTCAAGGGCAGAGTGCTCGTGGTCGGAGGCGGCGATGTGGCCATCGATGCCGCGCGGGTGGCGTTGCGCCTGGGGGCCGCGCAGGTGAGCATCATCTACCGCAGGTCCTCCCAGGAGATGCCCGCGCGCGCCAACGAAGTGGCCGATGCCCTGGCCGAAGGGATCGATATCCAGTATCTAACGGCGCCGCAAAAGATTGTCACCCGGGGCAACCGGGTGGTGGGGCTGGAATGTGAGCGGATGCAATTGGGAGAACCGGATTCATCCGGTCGCCGCCGTCCGGTGCCGGTTCCCGGCAGTGAATTCATCATCGATTGCGATTGGGTGGTGCCGGCCATCGGTCAGGTGCCCGATTCGGCCTGGTTGGGTAAGGTCGGCGGGGTGAAGCTGACGCGTCGGGGCACCATCGAGACCGAAGAGGTCACCTTCGCCACCAACATCCCCGGAGTATTTGCCGGCGGGGATGCCCAAACTGGTCCCTGGATTGCCATTGGCGCCGTGGCCCAGGGCAAGGAAGCAGCCGTCTCCATCAGCCGCTACCTCAAGGGCGAGGATCTCCGCGCCGGTCGTGAACCGTTGCAGCTGCCCGAACAGGGTTTTCCCGCGATGCCCGAACAGATCGCCAAGAAACCTCGTCCGCACCTGCCGACTTTGCCTCTGGAACAGCGCCGGCAAGGCTTTGGCGAAGTGAAATTGGGGTTGACCGAGGAGCAGGCCCAAGCCGAAGCACGGAGATGCCTCAACTGTGCCGTTTGCTGCGAATGTTACCAATGCGTCGAAGCCTGCCTGGCCAACGCCGTGGTTCATGGGGACCAGGCCGGGGAGCGCACCGTCCGGGTGGGTGCCGTTATTGTGGCTCCGGGATTCAAGCCCTTTGACCCGAGGGTCTACGAGTCCTACGGCTACTCGAAGTTCCCCAATGTGGTCACTTCCATGGAATTCGAACGGATTCTTTCCGCGTCGGGACCCAGCATGGGTCATCTGGTGCGGCCGTCGGATCACCAGGAGCCGAAGCGCATCGCCTGGCTCCAGTGCATCGGATCACGGGACCTCAATCACCGTGACCATCCGTACTGTTCGGCGGTCTGCTGCATGTATGCCATCAAGGAAGCGGTCATCGCCAAGGAACACGCCCGCGGCGGCCTGGAAACCACCATCTTCTACATGGACATGCGCACTCATGGGAAGGACTTCGAGAAGACCTTCAACCGCGCTCGCGACGAACACGGTGTCCACTTTGTCCGCTCCCGGGTCCACAGCATCGATGCCGTGCCGCAATCGGATGATCTAGAAATCACTTATATGGCGGAAGACGGCGTGATGGCGCGGGAGACCTACGATATGGTGGTCCTGTCGGTGGGGCTGGAGGTTGCGCAAAAGGCGAGAGAACTGGCCCAGCGCTTGGGTCTCGAACTGAACGAAAACGGTTTTTGTAAACACACCTCTTTCGAACCGGCGTCCGCAAGCCGCCCGGGTGTTTTTGCCTGCGGCGCATTCCAGGGTCCCAAAGATATCCCCCAATCGGTTATGGAAGCCAGTGCCGCAGCAGCAGCGGCGGGCGCATTGCTCAGCCCGGCGCGGGGAACGCTGGTGAGGGCGAAAGAGCTCCCGGCCCAAATCAATGTTTTGGGCGAGCGTCCCCGGATCGGGGTCTTTGTGTGTCACTGCGGGATCAATATCGGCGGCGTGGTGGACGTTCCTGCCGTACGCGAGTATGCGCGCAGCCTCCCTTTCGTGGAATATGTGGCGGATAACCTCTACACCTGTTCCCAGGACACCCAGGAAACCTTGAAGCGGCTCATTCGGGAGCAGGGCCTCAACCGCATCCTGGTGGCAGCCTGCACCCCGCGGACCCACGAACCGCTCTTTCAGGAAACCATGGAAGAAGTGGGGCTCAACCGCTACCTCTTTGAAATGGCCAACATCCGCAACATGGTCTCGTGGGTCCACAGCAGCGACCCGCGGGGCGCCACCGAAAAGGCCAAGGACCTGGTCCGCATGGGCGTATACAAAGCCGCCCTGCTCGAACCCCTTCAGGAACCCGAGTTGCAGGTCACCCAGAAGGCGCTGGTCGTAGGTGGTGGCGTGGCCGGCATGGTGGCGGCCAAGACCCTGGCCAACCAGGGCTATCCGGTTTGCCTGGTGGAAAGCTCGGACCGGCTCGGTGGTCAGGCCCTGGCCCTGCACCAGACCTGGCGTGGCGAAGACATAGCCGGCTTCGTCCGGGAGCTTTCGGAAACACTTTTCCGACACCCGCTGGTCGAAGTCCATCTAGCCAGTCAGGTTTCCCTGGTAGAGGGTTTCGTGGGGAATTTCAAAACCAACATCCAATCTGGAGGGACTTCCCGGGTCTTCGAGCATGGCGTGGCCGTGATCGCCACCGGCGGCAGCGAATGGCAGCCTAACGAATACTGCTTTGGGGATGATTCCAGGATCTTAACCCACCAAGGTCTCGATCAGCGCTTCCTGATGGCGGACCCAACCCTCAAGGAAGTGCGGACCGCCGTTTTCATTCAGTGCGTGGGTTCGCGTGAACCGGCGCGGCCATATTGTAGCCGCGTGTGCTGCACCCACACGTTGCACAGCGCCCTGCACCTGAAAAAGATCAATCCCGAAGGTGACGTGTTCGTTCTCTATCGCGACCTGAGAAGCTACGGCGAACGGGAATCGCTCTACCTGGAAGCGCGGCGCCAGGGGGTGCTGTTCATTCGTTACGATCTCGAGGACAAACCGCAAGTGCGCATCCGGGACGGAAAGTTACGGGTCACGGTGGCCGACCCGATTCTCCAGCGCCATCTGGTCATCGATGCCGATCTCCTCGTCCTGGCAACCGCCATTGTGCCCAACCAGGATGAAGCCTTGGCGCAATTTTTCAAGATACCGGTCAACGAGGACGGTTTCTACCTCGAGGCTCACGTCAAACTGCGCCCGGTGGAGTTTGCCACCGACGGCGTGTTTCTGTGCGGTATCGCCCACTATCCCAAACCCATCGATGAAAGCATCGCCCAGGCCCAGGCGGCAGCCTCGCGCGCCGCCACCATCCTGGCCCGCAAGACCATTCACTTCAGCGGCATGGTGGCGGCAACCCAACAAATGCTTTGCAGTAGTTGTGGCACCTGCGTGGAACTCTGTCCCTATTCGGCCCCCCGTTTCAATGACCGGGGCAAGGCCGAAATCAACCCGGCGTTGTGCAAGGGCTGCGGTCTATGTGCGGCATCGTGCCGGTCCGGCGCCATTCGGCTGCAAGGCTATGATGACGCCCAGATCTTCGCCATGATCGAGGCCGTTTAGTGGTCCAAACGGTTGCTTCCAGGTGCAAGCGAGGGTGCATGATATCAAGACAGAACGCGCGATGAGCCGGCGACCACTCCCTTCAGTCGGTCAGGAAGGGAACTGTGACGGTTTCCATCGTAGTGACGCCTCCCCCAAGGAGTTCATCGGTGCTTCGATCTTCCGGTTTTACCTGACCTCGCCTGCAACATGCCACCCGTGGTTGGTAGGCACGGAACCAGGCCGCAAGATCTCCTTCCCTGACAGTTCCCAAGGTAGTTGATCCAGTCTCACCGTAGCGCCGTTCCCGAGCGGAACGCACGCTTCCAGTAGGAGCAACTGCAATCGCTTTGGCGGTTGGCAGCCAGGAGAACAAGCGACGGCAATTATGTCATTTTTGACATAGATCAAGTTTTACACGCATCCATGGCAAGGGAGAACTCACATTGAAAATGGTGAAGTTGACCATAGACGGCAGAGAGGTTTTGGCTCCACCTGAGGCTACCATCCTTAAGGTGGCCAAAAACGCTGGAATCCGCATCCCTACCCTGTGCTTTCATGAACGATTAAAACCCATCGGCTCCTGTGGAATGTGCGTGGTCGAAGTGGCTGGGAATTCAACCCCCGTGGCCGCGTGCGAAACCCAGGTAGCGGCTGGCATGGCGGTGACCACCCATTCGGACCGTCTTTTTCCCATGCGGCAAGACGTATTGAAGGCGATCCTGGTCCATCATCCCCTGGATTGCCCGATCTGCGATAAAGCGGGGCAGTGCCTGCTTCAGGACCTGGTTTATGAACATGGCATTAGCGGGGTTGAAGCGCAGGCACCGACCTCAAAGTTCACCGCGCCCTACGCCACCACCTTCATCAAATCCAACCCCGAACGCTGCGTGTTGTGCCTGCGTTGCGTGCACGCCTGTACCGAGATTCAGGGGATCGGCGCACTCTCCATGGCGGACGGCCCGGATGGCAAGCGGATCGCCTATGATCGAGACAAGTGCGTTTCCTGCGGTGAGTGTATCCAGGTATGTCCGGTCGGAGCCATGGTTGAAAAGAAAACGGCCCTGCACTGGCGGAGCTGGCAAACCGAGCAGAAGGTTCGAACGACCTGTCCATACTGTGGTTGCGGTTGCCAGCAGTTGCTTCATGTGAAGGACGGCCGGATCATCAAGGTGTCCGGGGTCGAGGATGGTTTGCCGAACCAGGGCCGGCTGTGTGTCAAGGGGCGCTTTGGGTATGACTTCATCTATTCGGACGAGCGCCTGAAGACTCCGCTGATCAGGGAAAACGGCGGGTTCCGCGAAGCGTCCTGGGACCAGGCCTTGAGGCTGGTGGCGACCAGGTTCAAGGAAATCATTGCCAAGCATGGTCCCGATGCCCTTGCGGGAGTCAGTTGTTCCCGCAGCATCAACGAGGACTCCTACCAGATGCAGAAGCTTTTCCGGTCGGTCTTCGGCACCAATAACATCGACAACTGCGCCCGGACCTGCCACGCACCGTCGGTGTCGGGTCTGGCCATGTCGTTCGGCTCGGGCGCCATGACCAACTCGATCACCGAGTTTGCCAAGGCGAAAATGATCTTTGTCATCGGGAGCAACATGACCGAGGCGCACCCAATAGCTGCAACCTACGTCAAGAACGCCGCCAGAACCGGGGCCGTGCTTATCGTCGCAGACCCCAGGCGGACCGAGCTTTCCGACCACGCCGCGCTCTATCTGCCGATCAAGGTGGGAAGCGATATCGCGTTTCTCAATGGACTCATGAACGTGCTCATCACCGAGGATCTCTATGACAGGAACTATGTCGATTCCTGCTGCACCGGCTTTGAGGAGCTAAAGAGCAAGGTCCTGGAGTATCCTCCCGAGCGGGTCGCGGAACTATCCGGAATACCTGCGGACACGATCCGGGAAACGGCCAGGAAAATGGCGGCCACAAGGCCCGGGATGCTCGCCTACACCCTCGGCATTACCGAACACACCTGCGGCGTCCATAACGTGATATCCACCGCCAATCTGCAGATGATGCTCGGCAACGTCGGGTTCGAGTGCAGCGGTGTCAACGCCCTGCGAGGCCAGAACAACGTGCAGGGCGCCTGCGACATGGGCGCGCTCCCCAACGTTTTTCCCGGTTACCAGAAGGTGGACGACCCGAAGGCCCAGGCCAAGTTTCGGGCCGCCTGGGGGGTGGATTCCCTCCCTGACAAGCCGGGCCTGATGATGCCCGACATGATCGAAGGCTTGCGCGACGGCAAGATCAAGGGTTTCTATATCTTCGGAGAAAACCTCGCCAACAGCGAGCCGGATATTGCGCATGTGGAGAAATGCCTTGCTGCCGCGGAGTTTCTGGTCTGCCAGGACAACTTCCAGACCGAGACCACCCGGTTCGCCCATGTCATCCTGCCGGCGGCCGCCTGGAGCGAGAACGACGGCACTTTTGTCAACTGCGAGCGCCGGGTCTCCATGGTGCGCAAGGCCAGCGAGCCGCCCGGGGTGGCCATGCCCAATTGGTGGATATTCAAGGAGATTGCTCGGCGCATGGGGCACGAGTGGGCGTCAAGCAGTGCCGGTGAGCTGTGGGACAACGAAATCTCCCGGCTGGCCCCGATACTGGCCGGCATCAAATACGCGCGCCTCGAAGGCGACGGCCTCCAATGGCCCGTGCCCGATGAAAACCACTGCGGCACCCCCGTCATGCACCAAAATGGTCGCTTCACCCGCGGCCGCGGACGGTTCATTCCCGTGGACTGGACCCCGCCGGCCGAGGTCCCGGACCAGGACTATCCTTTCGTTCTGAGCACGGGCCGCCGCCTCTATCACTATCACACCCGCACCCAGACCGGGCGGGCGGTGGGACTCAACGATCTTATGGGCGAAGAGACCCTCGACATTTCGCCGACCGACGCCCGGAGACTTGCCATCGCCAATGGTGAGAAGGTTCGGGTGAAATCGCGGCGCGGCGCGGTGAATATCAAAGCGAGGATAACCGATCGGATCAACCCTGGAATGGTTTGGATGTCTTTTCATTTCCGGAAGACCTGCGCCAACTGGCTCACCAATCCGGTGTTCGACCCCATCTGCAAGACGGCGGAATACAAGGCTTGCGCCGTCGCGGTGGAGAAACTGTAGGCCGTCCATGGTCTCCGATTCAAGACAAGCGCAGTCGTCATATCAGACGGCTGCCAGGTCAGCGATAGCCAGGGTCTACAGATGCCCGGGAAAGGAAGGTCAACACCATGTCGCGGCAGGTCAGGATACGATTGCATCTTTGGTTGGAAAATGGTGGCAGCATGATCTTCGGCATGGGTCGGGTCCAACTTCTGGACATGATTGAGCGTCACGGCTCGTTGCGTAAGGCAGCCAGCGCCATGGGCATGTCTTACCGAGCCGCCTGGTGTAAGCTTCGGGCCACTGAGAAGGCTCTTGGAATAAGCCTCGTGGAGGTACCGGGACCCAAACGTGACGGATGCCGACTAACGGCCGACGGTGCTTATCTGCGCGACGTCTTCCGGCAATGGTTCGCGGCGGTGGAAAACTGCGCCTTGACCCAGGCTGAAAATCTCTTGCCCTGGCCAGTCACCGGCTTTCTCGACGAGCACGAGGACCTCAAGCCACTCCAGGCAAGTCCCCTACCCCGGGATTCGTCCGAATCGCCGCCCTGATTGTTCACCTGTCTTCCCCGGTTCGAGGAAGGCCCAGTCAAGGTGACAGGGGAAAGCGCGTCATCTTCAGAAACGAGCCCGGGGACTTCCCGGGCTTTTTTCGATGTTCCCCTGCCTGCGCCACGAAACACCTCATGCTTTGCCCAAAATGATCACGTATCCTCGAGATTGTTCGGCCTCGACCCCGACCTCCGCGCCTCCGTCGGGAAATCGCCGTCTACAACGCGTTTCCAGCAATCATCGGGAAACAAATTCGTCCGGTCCCCCACCGGTCCCAGCCAGAGCGATTACTTTTCAGGTTGAATCAGACATCGTTATTCCCAAACCAGATGTCGGTCCTGGATATGTATTAAAGAAAATACATATAACTAATTGAAATATATGAATAATTAATTGACGCGAATGGTCCGGAAAGATATTAAACGACCCAGGGCGCTCCTTCGTATCGCCATGATCGTCATGCTGAAAGGAGATGCGCCACCCGTGAAAGGACATCAACATTTAAGGAGGCTGCCATGGGACTGTCCCGTAGAGGGTTCCTGAAATTAACCGGGGTAGGCGTCGCTGGTTTGACGCTTGGCCGATTCGGGATCGAACTTGGTCCGGTTTCGGTTTACGCCGCCGGCCTCAAGATCGAAGGGGCCAAAGAGTCAATCTCCATTTGCCCTTTTTGCTCCTGCGGGTGCAACTTGTTGGTGCATTCCAAGGCCGGCAAGATCATCAACGTTGAGGGCGATCCGGACTTTCCCATCAGCGGTGGAGGTCTGTGCTCCAAGGGCGCGTCCCTCAAGTCTTTGCACACCAGCCCCAACAGGCTCACCAAACCGCTGTACCGCGCTCCGGGCAGCACCGAATGGGTGGAAAAAGACTGGGATTGGATGATGGAGCGGATCGCCCGGCGCATCAAGGACCAGCGCGACCAGGACTTCATGCGGAAGAACGCGAGTGGGGCCGAGGTCAACCGCCTGGAGAGCGTCTTCCACCTGGGTTCCTCCCAGGTGTCCAACGAGGAGGCCGCCGTGTTGCACCAGATGGTGCGCGCCTTCGGCATCGTGCACTTCGATCACCAGGCCCGCATCTGTCACAGTCCCTCGGTGCCGGGCCTGGCCGAGTGCTTCGGCCGCGGCGCCATGACCAATCACTACAATGACATCGCCAATGCCGACGCGGTGCTGATCATGGGCAGCAACTGCGCCGAACACCACCCGATGACCTTCAAATGGGTCATCCATGCCAAGGAAAAGGGCGCCTACGTCATGCACGTGGACCCCAAGTTCTCGCGCACCTCGGCCCGCTGCCACCTGCACGTGCCCATCCGCAGCGGCACGGACATCGCCATGCTGGGCGGCATGGTGAAATACATCCTGGACAATAAGAAATATTTTTCCGACTATGTGCTGGACTACACCAACGCCAGCTTCCTGGTGGGCGAGAAGTATAGCTTCAAGGACGGCATGTTCGCCGGTTTCGACGCGGCCAAGGGAAAGTACGACAAGAGCGCCTGGGCCTTTGAGAAAGACGAAAAGGGCCTGGTCAAGCGCGACCAGACGCTGCAGCATCCCCGGTGCGTCATCAATGTGCTCAAAAACCACTACGACCGCTACGATCTGGACACGGTGTCCTCGGTGACTGGCGTGTCCAAAGAGCACCTGCTCAAGGTGTACGAGGAATTCTGCGCCACCGGCAGGCCGGACAAGGCCGGGGTCTTTATCTACGCCCTGGGCTGGACCCAGCACTCTGTTGGCGTACAAAACATCCGCCTGTCCGGCATCATCCAACAGCTTCTGGGTAATATCGGCGTGGCGGGCGGCGGCATCGCAGCCCTGCGCGGCGAGCCCAACGTCCAGGGAACGACCGACCACGCCCTGCTCTACGGGTACCTGCCCGGATACCACAACACGCCCACGGCCAATTACCAAAGTCTTGACGAATACCTCAAGGCCTACACTCCGAAAACCGCGGATCCCATGAGCGTGAACTGGTGGCAGAACCGACCGAAGTATCTGATCAGCCTGCTGAAGAGCTGGTATGGCGAAAACGCCACCCAGGAGAACGGTTTCGGCTATTCCTGGGTGCCCAAGATGGACCCCGGCGTGGACTACTCGCACCTGTACATCTTCGACCGCATGTACAAGGGCCAGATCAAGGGCGGCCTGTGCTTCGGCCACAATCCCTGCCAGAGCATTCCCAATACCCACAAGGTGCGCAAGGCCTGGGACAAGCTCGACTGGCTCGTTATCGGCGAGGTGTTCCACAACGAAACCACGGACAACTGGAAGCGCCCCGGCATTGACCCCAAAAAAATCAAGACTGAGATCTTCCTGCTGCCTTCCGCCTACCGCGCTGAAAAGGAAGGCACTATTTCCAACTCGGGTCGCTGGCACATGTGGCACTACAAGGCCGTGGAGCCTCTGGGCAAGAGCCGCAACATGGGCGAGATGTTCGTGGAGATCATGAACCGGGTGCGCGCACTCTACGCCAAGGAGGGCGGCGCTTTCCCTGAGCCCATCACCAAGGCCAACTACCCGGCGAAGTTTGATGCCGAGGCCGTGGCCAAGAGTATCAACGGGTTTTTCACCCGCGATACCAAGATCGGCGACAAGGAATACAAGAAGGGCCAGCTGGTGCCCGGCTTCCCCAACCTCCAGGCCGACGGCTCAACATCCAGCCTGAACTGGCTGTACTGCGGCGGCTACACGGAAAAGGACGGCAACCTGGCCAAGCGGCGCGATCTGACCCAGACGCCCATGCAGGCCAAGATCCATCTGTATCCGAAGTTCGCCTGGGCCTGGCCCATGGACCGCCGGGTGCTCTACAACCGGGCCTCCGTGGACAAGAACGGCAACCCCTTTAATCCGGACAAGGCGGTTATTGCCTGGCAGGACGGCAAGTGGGTGGGCGACGTGCCTGACGGCGGCTACCCGCCCATGGCCATGGAAGGCGGCAAGTATCCCTTCATCATGACCATCGAGGGCCACGCCCAACTCTTTGGCCCCGGCCGCGAGGACGGCCCTTTTCCCGAGCATTACGAGCCGGCCGAGACTCCACTCACCGTGAATCCTTTCTCCGGGCAGATGCACAACCCGGTAATGAAGGTGATCAAGAGCGACATGGATCAATTGGCCAAGAACGGCGATCCGCGCTTTCCCATCGTGCTTACCACCTACAACCTCACGGAACACTGGTGCTCCGGCTCCGAAACACGCAACGGCCCGGCCTTACTTGAGGCTGAACCGCAGCAATACGTGGAGATGAGCCCGCAGTTGGCAGCGGAGAAGGGGATCAAGAACGGTGAGGTGGTCATCATCGAGAGCCTGCGCGGCAAAACCGAGGCCGTGGCCATGGTTACCGTGCGCATCAAGCCCTTCACCATCATGGGCAAGACCATCCATCTGGTGGGCATGCCGTTCTGCTTCGGCTGGACCACGCCCAATTGCGGCGACTCCACCAACCGGGTCACCGTGTCCATTGGTGATCCAAACGTCAGCATCCCGGAGTACAAGGCCTGTCTCGTGAACATTCTGAGGACCACCAGTGGGAGCGAACTAGGGGCCTGAACACGTCGGCAACCCGTGATACAAGGAGTAACATCATGCCCAAGGCAATATTTATAGACACCACACGTTGCACGGCTTGTCGGGGTTGTCAGGTGGCCTGCAAGGAGTGGAAGAACTTCCCTGCAGTGCCCACCAAGCAGCGCGGCACGCATCAGAACCCCCCGGATCTGACTCACTACAACTTTAAACTGGTGCGTTTCAGCGAGCACCTGGAGGGCGACGTGGTCCAATGGTATTTTTTCCCGGATCAGTGCCGCCATTGCCTGGAACCACCCTGTAAGGAGGCTTCCACCGTGGACGGGGCCATCATTCGGGACGATGCCACCGGAGCTGTCATATACACGGAGAAAAGCTCAAAGGAGGACCTTGAAACTGTTCGGAGCGCCTGCCCATACAACATTCCCCGGCAGGACCCCGTCACCAAGCGTCTCGTCAAATGCGACATGTGCATCGACCGGGTTCGGGCCAACCTGCTGCCCATGTGCGTGAAAAGCTGCGCCATGGGGGCCATGAACTTCGGCAATCGGGAAGACATGCTCAAATTGGCCGGCGAACGCCTGGAGGCCGTGAAGAAGGAGTTTCCCAAGGCCTCGCTCCTGAACCAGGATGACGTTTCGGTGATCTACCTGGTGGCCGATTTGCCTGCCAAGTACCATGAGTTTGCCGTGGCCGGAGTATCCGGTTCCATGACCCGCAAACAGATGCTGGCCCGGATCTTCGCCCCGGTGCGCAAGATCGGGCAACAGGTGCGAGGATAAAGAAACGGACCCACCTCCTCCTTGCCCGCGGGGCCGTCCAGCATTTCAGATCTGGACGGCCCCCTTATTTCGAAAAAGATGATCACCAAGGAGCGCAGCATGCAGACATCCACCCACGCGAACCCCAGGGCATTGCGCGATATCGAGATGGCGCTTGAACGCACTAAGGCGGAAATTCCGGTTCTGACACCCATGGTCACGGCCTTTGGTCCGCTCTTGGCTGAACGCTTTCGATTGCGGGAGGCCGCCTCAGGCTGGGTTGGACCTCTGCCCGTCGTGGACGCCGAGCGCTTCTCCCAGGGCGTGTTCGTGCTGGCCGATTCCGGGTTTCAGGACATGAGCGCGCATCTGTCCGAGGCCGCCCACGGACTTTTGCCCATCATGGCCAACTCCTTCCCGGCCATGGCCCAGGAGTTAAACACCCTTATCGCGGCCATGGACAACGGCGCCCTGACCATGGATGCCCTCGCCGCGGCCGGATTCGGTGAAGCCTTCACTGTCCCCGGCGTCAACGCCGAAACCATGGATTTTGCCGTCGCTGAACTGGTCCGGCCTTTCGTGGAGCGTCAGGCTCAGGATTTGGCCAAGCTGGTGCGGGACCTTCCCTGGCGACAGACGATTTGCCCCATATGCGGTGGAACTCCCAACATGAGCGTGCTTCGCCGCATACGGAACGACTCGGAGTTCATCCAGGCCCACGGCGGCCGCAGGTTTTTACGCTGTTCCTGCTGCGCCACGGAGTGGACGCACAAGCGCATATCCTGTCCTTCGTGCGGCTGTGAAGAACCCGATGAGTTGGTGGTGCTGAGTGATCCGTCTCGGCCCTTTGAACGCGCCGACGCCTGCCACCGCTGCAAGACTTTTCTACTCTGTCTCGATACCGGAGAGCTTGCCGACATCCCGGACCCGGACGTGGCCGCCCTGACCATGCTGCCCCTGGCCCACCAGGCCCGACGCCAGGGGTTTGTACCCCTGGCCGAGCACCCCTGGGGCGGACTCTAGAAGGTGGGGTGAACTGTGTGTTTTCGGCAACGGTGCGTGACCCGGGTCGGGGCGGGGGGTAGGCTCGCGACTGTCCAACACGAACCAAGGAGGGCAGTCGATGAAGAGCGCGCGGCGGCCGGTGGATTTTCCCCGCGACCTCAAGGAACTCAGGGAGCGTCTGGATGCCTGGCGTCGTAGCCCCGGCAGAAGCCGCCGGGTTCCCGAGGATTTTTGGCAGCAAGCATTGGCCTTGGGTCGGGTGCACTGGGTGAGCACCGTCGCCGGCCGCCTTGGCCTGAGCTATACCGCCCTCAAGAACCGCTTCCATGACCCGTTGCCCCGGGAGGCTCCCCCCCATTCATTGAGATCCCCAACCTCATTACCGCCCAAGAGATCACCATCGAATACCAGCAAACGCCCGGAAAGATGCTACGCATCCACTGCCGCGGTCCCGTTCCGGGCCGGATTCCGGACCTCGTCGAAACGCTCGGGCGGCAGCCCTCGTGTTCCAGATCACTCCCCACATGCGGATCCTGGCGGCGGTCGAACCCGTGGATTTCCGCAAAGACATTGACTCTCTGGCTCAATTTTCTGCAATAGTCAGCCGGGAACAGGCTGCCAGACTGCGGCAGCTAAAACAGAACATCGTTGGCGCAGCATTTGACCAGCGGAAGTTCATGCATTTCCCAAATGCTGCATTCACCGGCCAAGAGTCGCTCCCCGGCATTCCCCGATGAGTTGACGGTTTTTGGTTGACTGCCGAGCTCAAAGTCCGGTATACGTTATGCCAATATATGCATAACGCAGATCGAGAGGACACTTATGAAAATCGGACCCTATTCTTACCAAGAATTTCTACAAACCGTGGAAACATTCCATGGATACACGGCTCCGGGGGTTGTCATCGGAGGTTTCATGGTGGAATTCGCGAAACAGGGAATCGGCGAAGGAATTCTCTATGACGCCATGTGCGAAACCCCCAAGTGCCTGCCCGACGCCGTTCAGTTATTGACTCCATGCACCACGGGCAACGGCTGGCTCAAAGTCGTCAATCTTGGTCGTTTCGCCTTGAGTTTGTATGACAAATACCGTGGCAATGGGGTGCGCGTATCCATTGATTCGAAAGAACTCGACCAGTGGAGTGAAATAAAGAGCTGGCTTTTCAAGCTGAAACCCAAGGCCGAGCAGGACAAGCAGCTATTGCTGGACCAGATCGAGCAGGCAGGAACGAGCCTTTACCGCCGGCAATCGATCCAGGTTCCAGTCCGAAGTCCGGAGGAAAAGAGCGGAAGGTACATCGCCGCGTGCAGGCTGTGCGGAGAGGCCTATCCGGCCAACGACGGTGCGATTTGCCGGGGCTGCCAGGGGCAATCACCTTACGAAACCCCCTTATCGCAAGAAGATACCGCCTTCCTCCCCTGTCCCCCGTTGCAGGCCGTGCCACTGCAACAGGCAGTGGGCAAGATGGCACTGCACGACATGACCCAGATCATTCCAACCGTTCTGAAGGGTCCGGCAATCACCCATGGGCAAAGAATCGCCGCCGGCGACCTGTGCCGCCTCCAACGGATGGGGCGCCATGGCATTTATGTGGGCGAAAAGGAACCACCAGCGTCCGATTGGGTGCATGAAGACGATGCGGCCCGTGCCTTTGCTGAAGCAATGGCTGGTGAAGGGATTACTTTCAAGACCCCGGCCAGGGAAGGCAAAATCAACCTGCTTGCGGAACGGGACGGACTGTTGATGGTGGAAGCTCCGCGGCTGGAGCAGTTCAATCTGGCACCGGGAGTGATGTGTGCAAGTCGGCAGGGCTATTCGCTGGTGGAGTCAGGCAAAACAGTGGCCGGCACCCGTGCAATTCCGCTTTTTCTGCCAAGAGCGCAATTCGAGCAGGCCATTGCAATCCTGACCGGTGGCCCGCTGTTTCGGGTGCTGCCGTTGCGCCGGGCCAAAGTCGGAATCCTGGTTACCGGCACCGAGGTGTTTCAAGGGTTGATCCAGGACAAGTTCGTTCCCATCATCACCGCCAAGATTGAAACACTGGGCTGCCAACTCGTGCAATCCCGGATTGTCCCCGACGATCGTGTGGCGATCGGAGATGGCATCAGGCTGCTTCTGGCGGCGGGAGCCGAACTGATCATCACCACGGCAGGGTTGTCCGTTGATCCGGACGACGTTACTCGGCCCGGGTTGCTGGATGCAGGCGCCACGGATGTGCTGTACGGCGCCCCGATTCTACCCGGAGCAATGACCCTGCTCGCCCGCATCGGAAATGTACCACTGATTGGAGTGCCGGCTTGTGCGCTGTTCTTCAAAACCACGAGTCTGGATCTGCTGTTACCGCGGTTGCTTGCAGGGGTGCCCGTAACCCGCGGGGATCTTGCCAGGCTGGGGCACGGGGCTTTGTGTCTGGAGTGCAGATCATGCACCTTCCCCAAATGCCCGTTCGGAAAATGAGCGAACAGCGTTCCTTGCCGGATGCCTGGCAGAGGTCAGGATCATGATGAACCAACCGGAACTGCTCCGGGGTCTGCTCCGAGACCTCGATCAAATTACGGATCATGAGGTGCATGAAATCATTGCCGGCGACTGCGGCCATCTCGTTGCCGTCGACAGCGCCCGCATGGGAATTGCCTCCTGGGCCTTGCACCATCCTGTTCCGGCGCGGGAATTGCCGCTTCCGGGCGCCGCTAAATCAGCCAAGGACCTGGCCCAAAGCCTGCTCAGTGAAGATCCCATGGAGGCAACCCTTGGCCTGGCTTGTTTGAACTCGATGCTACCGCCTCCGCCCTTGCAGAAACTCCGCGCCATCAAGGCCCAGGACCTGATTTTGCGCTACGGCAGAGGCAAGAACGTGGCCGTCATCGGGCATTTCCCTTTCGTTGCAAAGCTGGGCGGCGAATTCAACCAATTCTCGGTGCTGGAAAAGAGCCCCAGACCGGGAGACCTCCATGCGGAACAAGCACCCAATGTTCTTCCTTCTGCCGACCTGGTGGCGATTTCAGCCACTACCCTTGCTAACGGCACGCTTGCCGAAATCCTGGCCTGGTGCTCCCCTTCCGCCATGAAAATCCTACTAGGCCCCAGTACGCCCCTGACACCCACCCTGTTCGTTTATGGAATCAATATTCTTGCCGGATGTCTGGTGGAAAACCGCGGCCTGGTCAAGCAAGGGATCCTGACCGGTCGGTCATTCAAGCAATTGCAGGGGATAAGGCACGTGGTTTGGGAAATGTGAAGCAGAGATTGAGAGGGCATTTTGGACCGAGCAAAAGGCAAGACAATCATACCGCAGCCGACCATGAGGCTCCATCTCTGGCTGGAAACAGAGGAGGGCTTGTTTTTCGGGATTGGCCGCGCCCAACTTCTTGCCAAGATCGACGAACATGGCTCCCTGAAGAAGGCAACCGATGATCTTGGCATATCCTACCGGGCTGCATGGGGGAAACTCAAGAAAACCGAAAAAGTGCTGGGGACCAAACTCATCACCCGTTGCGGCCATAAGAGGGACGGATATGAATTGACCGAATTTGGAAGAACCTTGTTGGACAATTTCAACGCCTGGTTCACCGAAATTGAAAACATCGCCCTGGCAAGAGCTCAAAATCTGTTCACCTGGCCGATCGCACGCTTTGACGAATCGGCCTCCCGACAACACTCCGAAGAGAGAACCGAAACAGCTGGGGGGACCAACTGACGCCGAGTTTCAGCGAGGTTCGCTTTCGTGCCGTCGCCATATCGCCGGCTGCGCGGAAAGACCAAGGCCCCTACCGACCGGAATTCAGGCGCTTGCAATTCGGGACGGCAATCGTTTGCATTACCTGAGGGGGTTATGGTGCCGGCAATGAATCGGTTCCCGATAGCAACGGGCGCCATCCAGTTCAGTGGGGGTAGTTCGGCATGCGCATCCTGAAACATCAATCATCCACCGTCAAAGAGGACCGATTGTTCGCCGCCGAATACACGTTGGCAATCGAAGAGCTGTTGGAGATTTATGTCAATGACGTTCGATATGCCGTTACCATGCGCTCGCCGGGAGATGACAAGCACCTGGTCGTCGGCTTCTGTTTTTCCGAGGGCCTCGTTGATCGTTGGAACGACTTTGTTGCCATCGAACATTACGAATCCGTCGAGACCGCACACAGACTTATGGTGACACTCAGAGCAACCGGAAAGCCCGGAACCAGAGTCGGCAAACCATCAATCGACCTGCAACCGGTAGCCAGGCATGACCCAATATGCCTCGACGAAATCTGGCGGTTCAAATCGCTGTTTGACCACCGGCAGGAACTGTTCACACTCACCGGGGCGACCCATTCTGTCGCGATGTTCGAACGGACTCGGCGCCTGGTGGCTTTCGCCGAAGACATCGGCCGGCACAATGCTTTCGATAAGGCAATGGGCCAGGTGTTGTGCACCAATCGCATGGAGCAGGCTTATCTGGCCATTGTCTCTTCGCGCTTGAGTTTTGAAATGGTGCGGAAGGCCGGACGTAGCGGGCTGCAGATTTTGTGTGGGCTGTCCGCTCCCACGAGCATGGCTGTTACCATGGCGGAAAATCTGAATATCACCTTGATCGGATTTTTGCGCGACCGGAGCTTGACCCTATACACTCACCCGGAAAGAATCATCGCAAATCACTTCGGCACGGGAAATTGCGGGCTTCCGCTGCGTAAAAAGTAACCCACCCGGCTTGTCCAGCGTGTATCCGCACCACTCTTGTCGCTATGCGGCCGCCGCCTGATGGTGAAGCACTACGCTGGGTGTCATTGCAAAAGATCTGCACCCAAATCATCCTTCTAGCTCATTGATCCGCCTCCTGCTTCATCATATATGTTTTATGTAACATATTAATATCATTATCTTTCATCTTGACTCGACGGCATTCTCTATGTCATCCATGACAGGAAATGATTCAAGGGTGTCTTCATTCGAACCAACGTGCTTCAGTGCTGGCGCCAGTCAGCGGGAAAGGAGGCGGCGATGCAGTTGAAACGACGCGATTTCATGAAGGTGACGGGGGCCGGTATAGCCTGCCTTTCCCTGTCACATCTTGGCTTCGACCTGCGGCCCGTACAGGCTTATGCGGCCCAGCTCAAATTCGAGGGAGCCAAGGAAGTCATCAGCGTCTGCCCGTTTTGTGCCGTGGGTTGTCACATCATTGCGCATGTCAAGGACGGCCAACTGGTGAACACGGAAGGTGACCCGGATTACCCCATCAACCAGGGGGCTCTTTGCGCCAAAGGCGCTGCCATGCTGTCGCTCACCCGAAATCCTCATCGCGTCGTCAAACCGCTGTACCGGGCGCCGAACAGTGACAAGTGGGAAGAAAAAGACTGGGATTGGATGCTTGAGCGTATCGCCACCCGGGTCAAGGATTCCAGGGATCAAAATCTGAAAACCACCAATGACAAAGGGCAACGCGTCAACCGTCTTGATCAAGTCTTCACACTCGGTACTTCCCACATGGACAATGAGGAGTGCGCCCTGGTGCACCAGGCCATGCGGGCTCTCGGCGTGGTCCACATGGACCATCAGGCACGCATCTGACACAGCGCCACGGTAGCGGCTCTGGGAGAGTCGTTCGGACGCGGCGCAATGACCAACCACTGGATTGACATCAAGAATGCAGACGCCATTCTCATCATGGGCAGCAACGCTGCCGAGCACCACCCCATTTCTTTCAAATGGGTGCTCGACGCCAAGTCGAGAGGTGCGGTCGTCATGCACGTTGACCCGAAGTTCTCGCGCACTTCAGCGCGTTCCAATTTTCATGTCCCGCTCCGCTCGGGTACCGATATCGCTTTTCTCGGCGGTATGATCAACCACATCATCGAGAATAAAAAATACTTCGAAGAGTATTTGGTCAACTATACTAATGCATCGTTCCTCGTTGGTGATGCATTCGGGTTCGAGGAAGGTCTTTTTACCGGTTATGACCCGAAAACCCGCAAGTATGACCAAACCAAGTGGGCCTTCCAGTTGGATGAAAATAAAATTCCCAAGAAGGATCCGAGCCTCGGCAATCCCCGTTGCGTCTTTCAGCTCATGAAAAAACACTATTCCCGCTACACCCCCGATAAAGTTTCAAATATCACCGGAGTTTCCCAAGAGAATCTTTTAAAAGTCTATGAAGCCTACGCGGCTACCGGCGCGCCGAACAAAGCGGGAACCATCCTCTACGCTCTCGGCTGGACTCATCACACGGTAGGGGTCCAAAATATCCGCTCGGCGGCGATCCTGCAATTTCTGTTGGGAAATATCGGCATTGCCGGCGGTGGGATCAACGCCTTGCGCGGCGAACCCAACGTGCAAGGCTCGACCGACCACACTCTGCTCTATCACCTGGTGCCGGGGTATATGGCCATGCCAGTGGCCGACTGGCAGACGTTGGCCGATTACCACAAGGCCAATACCCCGGTCAGCAATGATCCTCAGAGCGCCAACTGGTGGCAAAATAAACCAAAATATTTCAACAGCCTGCTCAAAGCCTGGTTTGGCGAGAACGCTACCAAGGAAAATGACTTCGGCTACGGGATGCTGCCAAAGGTGGAAAAGGGGGAGGACTATTCATACCTGTTCCTTTTCGACCGGATGTACCGAGGCGAACTCAAAGGCGGATTCATTTTCGGTCTGAATCCGACCAACAGCGTACCCAACTCCAACAAGGTGCGCAAGGCGCTGGATAATCTCGACTGGCTCGTCACCGTCGATGTGCACAACACGGAAACGACGGACAACTGGCACCGACCGGGCATCGACCCCAAGACGATAAAAACCGAAGTGTTCTTGTTGCCCTCGGCGCATCGTCTGGAAAAAGATGGCACGGTCACCAACAGTGGCCGTTGGCAAACCTGGCACAATGCCGCCGTTAAGCCGCCTGGAGATGCTCGCACTTTTGGCGACATGGTGGTGGATCTTATGAACCTGGTCAGGAAGAAATATGAAAAACAACCCGGAACCTATGCCGATCCGATCTTGAAAATCGACTGGCCGGCCAAATATGATGCCGAGGAAATGGCCAAGCGGATCAATGGCTTTTTCACCGTGGACATCAAGGTAGCGGACAAGGAATACAAAAAAGGCCAACTGGTTCCAAGCTTCGCCGTCCTCGCCGATGATGGCTCCACCAGCAGCCTCAATTGGCTTTACACGGGCAGTTACACAGAAGCAGAAGGCAACAAGTCCAAACGGCGTGACCCCACTCAGACGCCGATGCAGGCTAAGATCGGGCTTTACCCGAACTGGGCGTGGTGCTGGCCTGTCAACCGGCGCATTCTCTACAATCGAGCCTCGGTTAACCTTGACGGCCAACCTTACAACCCTGACAAGACGGTTATCCAGTGGCAGGACGGCAAATGGGTGGGGGATGTGCCCGATGGTGGCTGGCCGCCTCTGGCCACGGGCAAGGGCAAGTCCCCATTTATCATGACCGTGCATGGCTTCGGGCAGCTATATGGTCCAGGCCGTATGGAAGGACCTTTCCCCGAGCATTACGAACCGGTCGAAACACCGGTTAAAAACCATCCGTTTTCCAAGCAACTCCGGAATCCCTGCTACAAATCGGTCAGCAGCGACATGGACATTCTGGCAGCGCCGGGCGACCCAAAGTACCCCATTGTCTTGACCACCTACAGCGTCACCGAACACTGGTGCGGCGGAGGGGAAACCCGCAACCTGCCCAATCTGCTGGAAGCTGAACCACAGCTTTACGTGGAGATGAGCCCCGAATTGGCGAAAGAGAAAGGGATCAAGAACGGCGACGGCGTTATCGTCGAGAGTGCGCGAGGTAAAGTGGAAGCCATTGCCATGGTCACGGTACGGATGCGTCCGTTGAAGATCCAGGGCAAGATCATCCACGAAATCGGCATGCCCTTCTGTTTTGGCTGGACCACACCGGGATGCGGAGATTCTACCAATCGCCTGACTCCATCGGTTGGCGATCCGAACACCTCAATCCCCGAGTACAAAGCCTGTCTGGTCAATATAAAGAAGGCCGATAAACTGACGGAAATATCTTGAGCGAAAGGTCGGGCGGAGTGAATGACTCCGCTCCACCCCTCAATAAGGAGACGCCATGCCGAAGTCATTTTTGATCGACACCTCGCGATGTACGGCTTGCCGCGGTTGCCAAATCGCCTGCAAGGAGTGGCATGAACTGCCCGCGAACAAGACCAAACAGCGCGGCAGCCATCAGAACCCTCCCGACTTGAACCCCTTCAACTACAAACTGGTCCGGTTCAGCGAAAGCCTGGAAAATGGCAAGATCAGCTGGTATTTCTTCCCCGATCAGTGTCGGCACTGCATTGAGCCTCCCTGCAAGGGCGAAGCGGAAGGGTACCTGGAGGGAGCCATCATTAAGGATGACAAAACGGGGGCCGTCCTGTTCACCGAGTTGACGGCAAAATTATCGCCGGAAAACTGCGAAGCGGTGCGTGCGGCCTGCCCCTATGACATTCCACGGAGGAATGAACAAACCGGGCTCCTGACCAAATGCACCATGTGCATTGATCGCGTGAGCAACGGGATGCTCCCTGCCTGCGTGAAGGTGTGCCCAACAGGGGCCATGAACTTCGGGGAACGAGCCGATATGCTCGAGTTGGCGCAGAAACGGCTTGCCGAAGCAAAAAAGACCTTTCCCAAGGCGACCCTGGCCGACGCCGATAATGTCAGTACGATTTATCTGCTGATCGATGAACCCAAGAAATATCAACCGCATGCGGTAGCAGGCTTATCCGGCGACCTGAGTCGCAAGCAGTTCCTGGCCCGCATTTTCGGACCATTGAAAAGACCGCTTCAGCGTACCGCTTCAGTGTAGGATCTATTTGGGAAAACTGGACCTTCGGGACAGGCCGGAAGGCCTGCCCCGGAACGCGAAACCCAAGACCAGCGCACGAGCGCTGCTACCCGTTTCCGGGCCGTTTGGGAGTGCATCCCCCGGGTTCGTCCCGGATGATGGTACCAGGGTTATCTCGTAGCGGTCACCCTGCGAGGCTTTCAAGCTGAACGGTCGCTGCTCTCATCGAGACGGGATACATGATTTTGGGGACCAGTTCCTTGCGCAGGTTGCGGTGAGCGAGCATAAGCCAACACTGCACGACCCCGGTACGGTTGGGGCGCAAGTCTTTTGCTGGTTCGGCAAACAGCGACTCCAGTGGAACACGGATCGGGCAACCAGGCCGGTCCGTGAGCTTGTCAAAACCCCACACCATGCGTACCAACGAAGAAGGAATTTTTTAACGTGAAGGAGCAGCAAAAATGCTGACGCAACTCGCTTCCCACCCGAATGAAAACGACATCAAACTGGCGCTGGAGACGGTGATTCTAAAACGTCCGGTGTTGGAACCGATCGTTCGGTCGTTTTCAGAAATCCTCGCGGAAAAGACCCGAATCGCCCGTCAACTGGGACCGGTATCGGCACCGGCTCTTCTCAATCTGGACCGAACACGCCTGCTGCAGGGCATACCTCTTCTTACCGAAACTTCCTTGGATCTCTTGCGCGAGCAATTGGATCAGACTTTTCACGCCATGCTTACCGTGTTGGAAAAAACTTTCAGCCACCTTGCCAACGACTATTCCTCCATCGAAAATCTTCATAATCGGGGCCAATTGGATTTGAACCGGTTATCCAGAGCATACCTGGATGGAGAAAGTTCCGCCATGCGCATCGCGGCTACATCCGCTCAAACCTCGGAAGGAGTCCTGGCACTGTTGCTCCACAACACCCTCTCTATTATGATCCAGGCGCTGAGACCAAGTTTGCAAGACTACACTCGGGAGCTACAATGGTATAAAGGATACTGTCCCATTTGCGGTTCCATGCCCAACATAAGCTATCTCGTTCGAGCAGATGATCTCGGTTCAGAATTTCTAAAGGGCGGCGGCGGCCAAAAATATCTGCACTGCTCTTTATGCGGCCACGACTGGCGGTTCATACGCAACAAATGTCCGGCCTGCGACACTGCGGACAAAGATATGCAGCTCTACTTTCAGTCGCAAGAGGAACATTCCGAGCGTGTTGATGTTTGTAGCAAATGTGGCGCTTATCTGCCGTGCATTGACTTGCGTGAAAGCACCCATGGATTGCCGATGGACATGGCTGCGATCAGCATGGTCTACCTGGATGTCTGGGCAACGGAAAAGGGTTATCATCCCATGACGCGTACACCCTGGAACCTGACTGAGTAAGAAGCGGCCGAGGTTGCCTCGAGTCAGCTCCAGTGAAGCCCGGCAGTGATCGAAGCCGGCCGGTCACGGTGGCGGGCCGACGGCGTTCGACCCTGACCGGCCCTGTCCCCAGATCTCGATCCCCGGAAATACTCCATCAGTTACGCTGCCGTTCACATGAGTCGTCCGGAAACGACTCTGCCGTTTGAACGCTCTTCCTCTCATCACCCCGACGCCCCAGATGGCCACGAGGTTTTCCCGTCATTCATCGATCAGGCCAACCGTCCCTACCGCAGTCGCCGCACGGTGATGAAGTGTTCCTGCAGGGCCAGTGCGCCACCCGCCGGGTCCCAAATTTCCAGTCCCCCGGGCATCAAGCAGTTGTCCGCCACGCCTTTTCCAAAAGCGCGAATCTCGACCGGCAGAGTATGCCCGAATCCATGAACCATGAAGGCAGCTTCGGGATGGATCAAATCGGTGAGCATTGCCTTGATTCTACCCGAGTGGCCGTTGCTGATGACCTCCACTTGCTCGCCATCGGCAATTTTCATCTTTTCCCCCACCGCCCGGTTCAGCCACAACACATTCTCCGCCATCTGCCCGTTCAGCAGCGGGTTGTTCACCGTGTGTCCCTGGGTGTGCACGGCACAGCGGCCAAAGGCAATCCGGAACATGCCCTCCGGAGGCTGGGCCGGTGACTGGTAAGGTTTTAGCGAAGGCAATTCCTGCTTTTCCAGCTTGTCGCAGATGAGTTCTATTTTGCCGCTCGGGGTCTTGAATTTCAACTCCTCCATTTTTCGGTAGAGGGGTTGCTCGGCCAAGGAAACCATGCCGGTTGCTTCGAAATCAGCCATGCTCACCCCGGTGCCGTTCAGTTGAAATTTCCAGATGTCTTCGATGGATTCGAAGGCAAGCGGCGCCAGGCCGAGCCTTTTGGCCAATCCAGTGAGAATTTCCCAGTCCGCCCTGGTGTCGAATCGGGGCTCTTGCGCTCGGTGGCGCAGGAAGAAGTAGGGTTTCAAACCATTCTTGCAGGCCAGGATGCTTTCGCGCTCCAGATAAGGGGACAAAGGCAGCACAATGTCTGAAAACCAGGCGCTGTCCGACCAACTGAAGGTAACCGAAACCAGGAAGTCCAGCTTCCTAAAAATCCTTTTCAGGGCGTCCTGATCCGGAAATCCCATCAACGGATCATGCCGATAGGCGATGTAGGCTTTGACCGGATAAGGATCTTCCGTTTCGATTGCCTTGAAGGCCAGGTGCAGCAGTCCCGGGCCCGCATCGAAATGCGGGTAGCGCCAGCCCACCCCATCCGCTCTTTTTTGTTCCGGCTTGGGGAATAGATCCGCCAGCTTCTTCAAGCCTTTTCGCTCAAAATCGCTGGGTTTGTTGGCGAAGGGCAACCCGCCCTTGGCTCCGATGGAACCCAGCAATGCATTGATGATGTAGATGGAACGACAAACATGGAAAGAATCGGTATAGCGGGCCGTCATCCATCCCGGGTGCCAAATCACGGCCGGGCGTGAAGCCGCCAACTCTCGAACAAAGCCAACCAGTGCATCCGCCGGGATCCCCGTTTCCCGCTCCGCCCACTCAGGGGTGTACGGGCGAATGAATTCCTGCAGACGGCCGAGGTCCTTTATCCACAACCCGGCAAAGGTTTGATCGTACAGATCCCTGCTCAGCAGCACATGGATGACGGCCAGGTTGAAAGCATAGTCGGTGCCCGGCCGCACCATGAAGAATTTGTCGGCCTTGGTCGACGTTACCGTGGCTCGTATGTCGATCACCGTCAGCTTGCAACCGTTATCCAAAGCGGACATCAGGTCATTGACTTCCTTGACATTGATCGCCTCGAACAGGTTCCTGGTCTGCAACACCACATGGCGTGAGTTTTTTAGGTCGTAAACGACATCCTTGCGACCGAAACCGAATACGGATAGTGCCGCATGCTGAACGTTTCGAGCACATGAGGCATCATGGTTACTGTAATTGGGCGACCCGAGACCCCGAACGAATGCCTGGTGAAGATCGCGAAAGGGTCCCCCGCGATCAGAAAACAGGATACTGTGGCTGCCGTATTGCTGCCGGACTTGGTCCAACCGTTCGGCCGTGTAATCCAGTGCCTCGTCCCAAGAAACCTGCCGCCATTTGCCCTCGCCCCTTTCGCCGGCGCGGATCAACGGAAATTGGGGACGTTCGTTATCGTTGGTCAGGGCAAGGCCGGCCGCCCCCCGAGCGCAGAGAGCGCCATTGATACCGGCCGCATGTGGATTTCCCTGAAGATAAGAGCAAACACCGTTGGTTACATCGGCCAGAATGGGGCAGCGCACCGTACACATTCCACAAACGCTATAGACTTTTCTACTCGCCATCTTGGTCTCCCGAGAGCTGTGAAACCTCGCCAAAATCAAAGCCCGGCGCATGGGTCCCGAAGAGCATCCGCCAAAATCGGGTCAGCGCACAAGGCGGGGTCAAGCCGCCGGCAACCGGACCAGCTCCCGGCCTGCAAAGCGGCCATCCATCTATGCCAATGTTGACATACCGAATAATGGAATTCAACTTCGCTGTCTAGAAAATAACAGGCGCCCGCCGATGGCGAGTGATTCTGCAGTTGCCCCCCGCCGGACCGCGCTAAAGTTCGGCGATCACCGCACCGGTGCGGGAAGCTTCGTAGCCGGGCAGGGTGATGAGTTCGTCCCTCAGCCTGCGGTCTTGCAAGGTGTCCAGGAGGATGCTCACCGCGCGCTGGCTGAGCAGGTCAGCGGGAATGACCAGATCGCATCTCACCGCTGCGACCGGCACAAAATCCAGTCCATAAGCAGCAGCGATGGCGCGCAGACCGAGAGCGGCATCGGCGAAATGATAAGCTACCATTTGCGCACCTTCAATGTGGCTTTTGACTTCTTGGTCGTAACCCGCCACGGCGTTTTCCGGTATACCGAAGCGGTCCAGATAATCATCCAGCAGATTGCGCAGGGCGGCCCCCGTTTCCCGGTTGACCAGCCTTACCTTGTGCCCTGCCAGGTCGGCCACGGTGCGAATCGCGCAAGGATTGCCGGGGGCAACCATCAGCCCCTCCTCCATCAGCGAAAACCCGATCAGCGTGGCTTTCGCTCCACCGAGCAGGCTCCGGGCCAGCGCCACGTTGGCTTCCCCCGATTCCTTATTGTGCAGGTGGGTCCCCGCCAAGTGAGCGTGGCCTGCCGCAAGACCCCTCAAGGCCCGCTCACTCGATGCAAAACGGCATCGAATGCGGATTTCCGGAGCGGCGCGCGAAACGTGCGAACTCAAAACGGAAAAAGCAGGGTCGCAGCCCAGTAGCAGGATAGTGTTGTCGAGATTCGCTTCCGAACAAAACAACTGCACCGTGCCGGTAGCCTTGCTGAATAATCCGTCGGCAGGCCGAAGGCCATCATTGAGTGAACTCCTGCCGACCAGGGGATAGCCCACCAGGCGCTCGCGAATCCTTGCCACCGCCACCCGCGACCGGGCCCAAGCCTGCTCATCTTCCACCAGGGTCAGCGGCTGGTCCACAACCGCAGCTTGTTCGCAAAAGAGATCTTCCACCGTGCATGCCAGCCGCCTGGCCAGTCGCAATGCGAGAACCGTATTGGGCATATACTTGCCCGATTCCATGTCGTAGATCGCCTGCCGTTTTACGCCCACCAGGTCGGCCAACTGAATTTGCGACAATCCTCTCGACTGGCGTACCGATTTGAGGTGGCAGACCATGCCAGCGCTCCTGGTTTTCATCGATGCCCCCCGCCCGGCCATGCCGACCCCTTCAAGCTCAGTTTGCTCCATTCGCAATATCGTTAAAACATACTATTGACATTTTAAAACGTCAGCAGTAATGGATAGACGACTATGTGCCGTCTTTAAAATACAGTATAGCCGGATCACGGTCGAAAAATCAATGGCATCATCGATATCGGCTTTGCTTCTCCCGATGACTCCGATGGCCTGGCCTGGGAGCTGATCGGGGCCAGTTTTCATTGGTTCGGTCGCCGCCTGCCGCGGTTTCGCCACCGTGCCCCGATCCCAATGTGGGAGGCCACGAGTGAGGTCTTAACGAACGACAGACTGTGGAGGATGATCATGAAACGAAATCGGATGACTCGATGCGGAATAGTGCTGGCGGTATGCGTTTCGGCTCTGTCTTTCGCGGTAGCTGTCCCCCTACTGGCAGCCGAGAAAGTGACCGTGTTCGCGGCGGCTTCGACGACCAATGCCCTGACCGACATTGGCAAACTGTTTGCGGACCAAAAGATGGGTGAATTCACTGCGTCCTTTGCATCCTCGTCAACGCTGGCCAAGCAGATCGAGAGCGGAGCACCGGCCAATGTGTTCCTTTCGGCCGATGTGAAATGGATGGACTACCTGGCCGATAAAAAGCTGATCAACCCCGCCACTCGTATGGATCTTCTGGGTAATCGGATGGTGCTGATCGCCCCTGCCGACAGCACGCTCGGCAAGGTGGAAATAGCGCCCGATTTCGATCTGGCCAAGCTGCTGGCGGACGGCAAACTGGCAATGGGTGATCCCGACCATGTGCCCGCCGGCAGGTACGGGAAAATGGCGCTCGAAGCGCTTGGTGTCTGGTCCGGCATCGAAGCCAGGGTCGCCCGAGCAAAGGACGTCAGGGCCGCATTGGCACTGGTGGAACGCGGCGAGGCACCGGTTGGCGTGGTGTATGCCACCGACGCGGCGATCACGGACCAGGTGAAGGTGATCGGCATGTTTCCCGAAGACAGCCACCCACCGATTGTCTATCCGGTAGCCCTGGTTGCCGGCGCGGAAACTGCGGTGGCCAGGAGTTTCCTTGAATTCCTCAAGACCTCTGAAGCCAGGACCATCTTTTTGAAATACGGTTTTAGCGTGCACTGATGGAATTCTTGGAGTTGACCCCGCTCGAAATCGAAGCGCTGAAACTGAGTCTTAAGGTTGCCGGCTGGGCGGTTGCCGGCAGTCTGCCGATTGGCATTCTGGTGGCATGGGTCCTGGCAAGAGTTCAGTTCCCCGGTAAATCACTGGTGGATGGCCTGATCCACTTGCCGTTGGTGCTTCCGCCCGTGGTGATCGGCTACCTGCTCCTGGTCCTGTTCGGGCGCCGGGGCTTGGTGGGTTCCTGGCTCTATGACACCCTGGGCATCACTTTGGCGTTCACCTGGAAGGGGGCGGCCTTGGCCGCCGCGATCATGGCTTTCCCGCTGCTGGTGCGAGCGGTGCGGCTTTCCCTGGAAGCCGTCGATCGGGAACTCGAGTCCGCCGCCCGAACCCTTGGCGCCGGTCCGGTGCGGGTGTTCTTCACGATAACGCTGCCCCTGATGGTGCCCGGAATCATCGCCGGGATGCTCCTGGCCTTTGCCCGCAGCCTGGGTGAATTCGGAGCAACCATCACCTTTGTTTCCAATCTTCGGAGCGAAACCCAGACCCTTCCCCTGGCTCTCTATACGCTCACCCAGATCCCTGGCGGCGAGCAGGGAGCCATGCGACTCTGTGTGATCGCGGTTGGGCTCGGCATGTTCGCCCTGGTGGCGTCGGAGCTTCTGGCCAGGCGTTTTGCGGCGCGCATGGAAGGTTGAGGCTGTGTTGGATATCCGCGTCAAGCGCCGGCAGGGCGATTTTTCCATCGACGCCGCGTTCCGCACCCAAGAGGTGGGCGTGACCGCGTTGTTCGGCCGCTCCGGGGCGGGCAAAACATCCATCATCAACATGGTGGCGGGCCTGGTGCGTCCGGATAGCGGTCACATCATCGTAAACGGTCGCCCTTTGTTCGATTCGAACACAGCGGTTGACGTCCCACCCGAAAAGCGCCGCATCGGCTACATCTTTCAGGAGGGACGACTGTTCCCTCACCTCTCCGTACGCTCCAACCTGACCTACGGCCTGCGGCTCATCGCCGAGGCGGAACGCTATGTGAATCTCGATCAGGTGGTGCACCTGCTCGGTATCGAGCACTTGATCGACCGGCGCCCGGCACGACTCTCGGGCGGCGAGAAACAGCGGGTAGCGATCGGCCGGGCCCTGCTCACCAGCCCGTCCCTGCTGCTCATGGATGAGCCCCTTGCGTCCCTCGATGCTGCCCGCAAGGCCGAGGTGTTGCCGTTCATTGGGCGGCTGTCACGGGAATTTGCCATTCCCATCCTTTATGTCAGCCATGCGCTGGAGGAGATCCTCAATCTGGCCGACGCCATGGTCGTTTTGGAGGGCGGCCGGGCGGTAGCGGTGGGCAGCATCGAAGCTCTGATGAGCCGACCCGATTTACCGTTGTTGACCGATTGCAGCGATTGCGGCGCGGTGCTATCGACCAGGGTGGCCTTGCATGATCGGCGTAGCGGCCTCACTCACCTGAGCTTCTCCGGAGGAATCCTGAAGGTGCCCGGTTTCGACGCAGCCCTTGGGACCAAGGTGCGCGTGCGCATCGAGGCGAGAAATGTCGCCATTGCCCTGGTCCCTCCGCAACAGATCAGTGTGCAGAACATTCTGCGCGGGAGCATCACCGAAATTGTGCCGGGAACCGGTTCCCTGATCGATGTTCGGCTCGATATCGGCGGTTCCCTGCTGGCCAGGATCACGGCGCACGCCAGGGAGGACCTGGGGTTGATGCCGGGTCAAGAAGTCTTCGCTCTGATCAAAAGCGTTGCGGTTATGCACGACGCCCCGGGCTGGCATGAACAGCGGAGCAACTGCTGCCGGCTCCCGGCTCCCGGACCTTTGCCATTCAAAGCGAACACCGATTGATCCGCGCCGCCGGCACCATCTGCCTGCCGGCGGACCGCCGGATCCCGGCGGGAACGCAACGCCGCACCCGCCCGGTCCGGACCCTGCTTCGAGTGGCCGTTCGGGATGACCGGCACCGCCCCGAGCCGAAGCCGGCGCAGGTCCCCCGGCCGGCGCGAGAAGTTCAGAGCCCGGGAGCGCTTCGGCCGGTTTAGCGCGAGCGCCGACCCCGAACTCTAAATCCCTCGAAATCCATTCCGGTTCTTTTCACCCCGTCGCTTGCTCCTGAAGCTTCTCCACAGCCACTGCACAGGCCTTGTACTCGGCGGTCTGACTGATCGGATCGAACACCGCATTGGTGAGCCAGTTGGCGCAGGCATCGCGGAAATGGAAAGCCGTCCAAACGGTGCCCGGGAGGACTTCGTCGGTCAGCCGGGCCTTCACCTTCACTTCCCCCCGTCGAGAGCGCAGGCGAATGATCTCGCCATTGGCGATGCCCATGGCTGCGGCATCGACGGGAGCCAGATCGGCGGTTTCCTCGCCCAGAAGTTGGTTCATTCCGACAGCTCGTCCCGTTTGGGTCCGAGTGTGGTAATGGTAAAGCCTCCGGCCCGTGCTCAGGACAAAGGGATAGTCCCGATCCGGGACTTCGGCGGGAGGCGTCCACTCCACGGCGCGAAACCGGCCCAGACCGCAGGTAAATTCTCCCCCCTGATGCAGAAAGCAGGTTCCCGGGTGATCCTCATTCGGGCACGGCCATTGGAGCCCGTTATTTTCCAGCCGGGAGTATTTGATTCCCTTCATGCTGGGAGCCAGAACGGATATCTCGTTATCCCAGAGTTCCCGGGCGCTGTCGGATAGCCACTCATGCCCCATCCGCTTTGCGATCTGTTTGAAGATCCACCAGTTCGGCTTCGCCAACCCGGGCGGTGGGCTGGCGGTTCGGACCCGGCTGACCCGGCGTTCACTGTTGCTGAAAGTTCCGTCGTTCTCACTCCAGGCCGCGGCCGGAAAAATAACATGCGCAAATCGAGTGGTCTCGGTTTGAAAAATATCCTGACAAACGATAAATTCCGCGGACGCAAGCTCATGCTCCACTTTTCGAATATCGGGTTCCGTGTTGGCCAGATTCTCCCCAAAAATGTAGAAGGCCCTGATTTTTTTCGTGACCAGGCCCTCCATCATCTGCGGAAGCATCAAACCGGGCTTTCCCGGAAGATCTTTAACACCCCAGGCTTTGGCAAATTTCTCTCGCAGCTCCGGGTTGGTGACCGCCTGATATCCGGGGAATACATTCGGCAGCGCTCCCATGTCGCAGGCACCCTGCACATTGTTCTGACCCCGCAAGGGATTGACGCCGCCGCACTCCACTCCCATGTTTCCCAACAGCATCTGAAGATTGGCTACGGTCAATACATTGTTCACCCCGCAGGTGTGTTCGGTAACTCCCAGAGTATAGCAGAGCATCACCGGTTTTACGGATGCCAATCGCCTCGCGGTGGTCCTGATTAGTTCGGGATCGATGCCACAGATGTCTGCCACCCGTTCCGGCGAGTACGCCATCACTTTTTGCTTCAACTCATCGAAGCCCATCGTGCATGAATCCACAAACCGCCGGTCATAGAGGTCTTCCGTGATCAGCACCTGCATGATGGCATTCAACAAGGCAATATCGCTGCCGATTTTCAACCGCAGATGGAGCGTTGCGAAATCGCAGAGTTTATGCTTGCGCGGATCCACCACGATCAGTTCCGCACCATTCTGAACCGCGTTTTTCACGAACGTCGAGGCCACGGGGTGGGCCTCCGTCATGTTGGACCCGATCACCATGAACATCTTCGCCTTGGCAAATTCAGTGAACGAATTTGTCATTGCACCAGAACCGAACGAGATCGCCAACCCGGCGACCGTTGGTGCGTGTCAGGTACGGGCGCAGTGATCGATATTGTTGGTACCGATCACCGCGCGGAACAATTTCTGCATCTGATAGGAATCTTCATTGATGCTGCGTGCGCAACTAACGGCGCCAATAGCGTCAGGGCCGCTTTCTGCAATGATCTCCTTGAACCGCCTGGCGACCAGATCAATCGCCTCTTCAAAAGATGCCTCCCTGAAGTAGCCGTTTTCCCTGATCAGCGGTGTTTTCAGACGATCTTCAGAATAGATGAAATCGTACCCGTATCTGCCCTTGACGCAAAGCCGGCCCCTGTTGGGTTCAGCATCTTCGACCCCGGAAACCTTGACGATTCTGCCATCCTTGACATGAAGCAACTGCTGGCAACCGACACCACAATAGGGACAAGTGGTTCGGATCTTCTTATCCACTTCCCAGGTCCGCCAGCGCAACTCGGTTTTCTTTTCAACCAACGCGCCGGTGGGACAAACCTGGATGCATTCGCCACACGAGACGCATTTGTCTTGGTCGTAGGCGATGCGCTGTCCATCTTGTTCTTCCGCTACCGATAGCGCGCCGATGCCCTGAATTTCGGTGCAGGCCTTGACGCAGCGAAGACACAACACGCAACGTTCCGGCCATGATTTGAGGAAGGTGGTGGCGTAGGGTGCGGTGAACTTGGGACTGGGTGCCGGCGGTTCAACCCCCGTGATGCCATGCTCGAAGACGAGGTCCTGCAACAGGCACTCACCCGCCTTGTCGCAGATGGGGCAATCCAGTGGATGGTGGGCCAGAATGGACTTCAGGATATCCTGGCGCAGGGAAAACAGACGGTCGGACCGGGTGGTCACCGTCATCCCGTCCGTCACCGGGGTTTCGCAGGAACCCACGGGCGTTGCCTTGCCAGCGACTTCAACGATGCATAATCCGCAGGATCCAATAGGTTTTAGCCGCTCGTGAAAGCACAGGGTTGGGATTCTGATCCCAGCGCCTTTCGCTGCCTGAAGGATGGTGGTTCCTTCCGGCACCAGAACATCGCTGCCGTCTATTGTCGCCTTCACCATTCCCATTCCGGTTTCTCCCTTGGCATGATTCATTCCAGGCTTTGCTATATGTCACATTTGACATAATTCATACCCGATTGCTCCCCTGCCTGTCAACTGCAAGGTGCGGTTGCCGTGCGCTTGGATGGAACTCACTGAAACTTCAGACTGAAAACACCTCGTTGGCGCGAAAACGAACTGACCCAATTTTGCTCACGAAAAGTGACCCAGCCAGACCCAGGTGTCTGGAACACCGGTCGCATTGGCCCACCGGAAAACCCTCGCGCACAAGCAGTCCTGATTGCTGTTCCGGTTTTTGGCATGGTTCAAGAGGAGAGTTTTTAAGGTTACACAGGAGCAGGGTATCGTGAAGTTTTTTTCTGATTATAACGGATTTGGGGGGCACCTTTGATTAAGCGGGAGTTGCATCAGTGCCACGGAATTCCTTCACGCCGCAGGCGTGATTCCGATCCGTTCGATGTAAGTCGGGGTGTGCGGAGAACTCCCTGACGATTCGCTGCGGGAACGTGGCTTGGAAGCGTTGCCGAGTCGTCGGGTAGCTCCCGATGGTCGCAACTCGACCTACCGGCTTTCTCCCTGATTGGCTCCTACTCAACCATCCGGAGTGATTTGCATGGTGTCCCATTTTCATATCATTGCCCAGCGCCCAAGTTCTCATCGTTTCCGAGGAATCCCTTGAGGTTGCCACCGGATGGCACTCCCCTCCCCCAAATTCGTTAGAATCAGCTTATTTTTTTACCCATTGACCGGCAGCGGTTTGAATCCACTCCCCAGGGTTTGCTTTTTCCGCGATTTGAATGGCGCGCCGCTGCCCGACCACCTGAACGCTGGTGCCGGTCTTTTGGGCGATCTCTTCATAAACGGCCTTGCGATCCTGGTTTTCTGCCGCAACCGCCCCTTTGTTCTCAGTTTGACCCTGGAGCAGTTCGAGAAAACCTTGGTTGTTTTCGCCGACCACGCCCCGTGCTTTTAGATCTATGATCACCGGTAGTCGTTCTTTCATCCGGTTTTTTACATCCTGGGACCAGGCTGGACTGACCAAAATGGCGATTGCCATCAACATTAGAATAAATGTCGCTTTTACGCTCGTATGCATGGTGGGGCCTCCTTTTACCTAGCATGTTCATTAAAATTATGATTGTTTTATTGGGGAGCCGTGCCAATGGCGCTGGCTATCGATTTCCTGTCGATGGCGCGCTAGGGTGTGGAGGGTTGAATTTTTTCCTCGGCTTTATCAATATCTTTAAAAAAGTCATCCAACGCTTTGTCCACCTTGATATTAACATCGATGGTAATGTGCATGGGCGCCACTTCGATGCGGTGCACTGATTCCACTTTGTGTTGGGTCTGGCAGCCAGCGATACTGGTCAGCCAGGCCGCCAGCAGGATGAAAATCATCGTTTTGGCCATGAGACTCTCCTTTTTCTATTGTGCGCGTGGTTCATTGGGTTTGAGCAGCTCCTTGTAGCGGAGGAGTTGATTGATGGGGCTTTGGAAATTCAGGTCGATGCGGATGCCTTTGAATTCGGCCTGCCCTTTGCCCTCAAAGCGCTTGAACATACCCTGGGAGGGATCGTACGAGAAGGGCAGTAGGCGGTTGGGACGACCATCGAGTTGCAACGAGACCAGCAGGATCTCTTGCTGGCTGTGTAATCGCAGCTTGGCCCAGTCGTAAGTGTAGTCTTTAAGCGCTTCGGTGGCAATATCCAATTGGGTATGCTGCGGTGTGCCGGGAGCCAAGCCTTGTAAGAAAGTTTCGGTGTTGCGCAGGTGGATGGTTCCGGTTTGTCCCGGAGTGGATGTTAATAAGCCATCGTCAAAATAGAGCCGTTTTTGGGTCCACCGAATCGGAAGCTGGCCACTGATGACACCCTGACCATCTCCCTCGGCCACACCGAGTTGTTCCAATACCTTGGCCAGATTGAGCTGGTCGCAAAACAAGGTGATATCCAAATCCTGACTTTGTGGCCGAATGCGAATCGATTGGGCCTTGATAGTGCCCTCACACCATTTCAGGCTAACTTTTTCAAATAAAAGAGAACCGTCTGTCTCGATTTGAAAATCGGCGTTCAGATCCTCAGCCGCGATGTCTCCCAATTGCAGCGCTGCTATTTGCAATTTCTGTCTCGAGGCGCTGCGCAGGGAGGGTAGCTGGTCGAAAGCCAATGCAATGGAAATTTCGTCCAGGGCCAGCTTGCTTGATCCCTGGTTTAGTCGACCTTGATCCAACTGCAGACGTCCCTTGCCTTTTACCGAGGGGCCGTCGATGGCCAGCTCTGCCTGGGCTTGCAACCTGCCGCTGAGGGTCACACCGGCAGCTGCCGGAAAAAACCGGCCCATGTCGATTTCCTTGTCCGGTCGATAATTCGGCAAGTTGAGATCCAGGCGTATGCCGCTCGGTTGTGCATCGGCAAGGATGAACACGTTCATTCCCGGAAGAAGTTGACTGAGGTGCGTCAGGTTTGCGCGCAGCCCATCTGCATAGGGCTGCAACGTGCCGGTGAAGCTGCCGATGGCCTGATTTTTCCACTGGAGTCCGGCTTTAATGCGACCCTCGGCGCCTTTAGCCGGCCGTGGCCACTCCACGGGAAGCTGGATGGACAGCTGATGCAGCTTGAACTCTTGACTCGGGATATCGACCTGGCCTTCCATTATCTCCAATTGGCCTCGGGCTTGCCATGGTTGGTCCTGATTGCTCTGAACATCGATGGTCAATGCGATCTGGTCTGCTTGTGCACTTGCTTTGGTATGCGTGAAAACGGGTTTGGGTAGATGAATGTCGGCCTGCAAGTGGGTTTGGTCGGCGACCACGGCTTGTCCGGTCAGCGCGATGGAGGGCGCGACCAACTCTGCGTCGGGCAGGCGTACACGAACCGGGCCGCCGGTGGCCGAAAGCTCCCAATGATCTGTTATTCTTTGGGCATTTATCCTTATTTCAGGAAGCAACGTATAAGCCGGGTGGCTCAATTGAAAGGGGCTGCTGGTCCATTGCCAGTGTTGGGGAGTGTCGGCTTGCAGGCTCACCACCAGCGGTTGATCGTGCCCTTGCGGGGTTTGGGTGTTTTCCAAGGTGATGCCGTAGCCGCTGATGCCAAGTTGCGAAAACGCAACCTGGCCGGAAAAAGTATTGAGCTGGAAGGGGTTGATTTGGACTTCGCATTGGCCGACCAGATGCACGGTACCCTTAAACACCAGCGGCGCAACTTCTTTAAGGAGGTCGGAAAAACTTTCCGGGTTCAGGTCTAAGTCAGTGACCTTCAACAGGGTCTTGCCGGTCCGGTTGTCGAAATTGGCCGTGGCTTCGACTTTATTGCCGCGGCTGGAGATTGCCATGGCAGCCTGGATCATGCCGTTTTGGAATTCGCCGATAGCCAATTTCATGTTAAAAGCGCCTTCGATTATATGCTGGCGCCAGTTGAGGATGATCATCCCATCGCGCAGGGAGATTGTTTTTATTTCCAACGGTAGCAGGGTTTCAAGCCGTAGCGGCTTATAATCTGTTGCGGCGGTTTGGGTGGTCCCGCTCAGTATGTTCCAACCGGCCACAGTCACCCCTTGGTCATCGATGGTTACCTCCACCCGCGGGCCGACCAGGGTGATGGCGCTTATTTTCCGCTGCAATAATTCCCATGGCGTATAACCGATTTGAATTGCAGAAAGTTCCAGAACAGAGGCCTGGTTTTTGCTTATCCGGATCATTGCCAACTCGGCACCTGTCCAACCGATGCGTCGGATCTCAATATGTTCGAGTGTCAAGTCGATCTTGCGGACCAAATCGGGCAACAGCTTGTCTTTTAAATAGAGCGGCAGATACAACCAGGCAGAGATCAGAATAACCAACAATCCAACAGCGGCTGCGGCGGCAGCAATTTTAATTCTTTTTCCTTTACGGAAAATCATGGGTCATCCTTATTAGCACAGAGGACAGGTTGAATGCGCTTTTCCCTCGTCGATCGATTTTGTGCCGGACATTTTCGCTGCGCATCTCTATCCTACCATTCCATGGGAGACTCGAGCCAAATCGAACATGCTAAACTCACACTGCGCAAGCATCTGAACTTGGACGCCTATTAGACATTTCACCAAACCCCAGAGCATCAACGCAATCACTGTTTAGGCAGTCGCTTCGCCTGCGCGGCATGACAACCGGCCAGGACAACGGCGTCGCTTAAACAGAGCCGCACCCTTACGGAATGGGCTAGCCGGATCGCTCCGTTGTTCCAGGGGATAGGCTCAGCCGCATTTGTGCCCTTTGCCCATTCGTTACCTGGGATGAAAACAGCAGATCGTCAGTCATCTTGTTTTCGACATTTCCATGGGCGAGCCAGGCCTGCTCAGCTATAATATACCAGTTTAGGATGAGATCTTTCACTACCAAATGCGGGCAAGATGCCCGCGCTCCCGGGAAAGCCCATTAGAAGTGAAGGATTTCATCATCAACGAGTATAAGTTAAATTTGGAAGGCATAAACTGTTCCTTGCGCGGAGGGTTCGGACCCTGGGGAGGTGAGCTGATGCGTGCTGATTTTGAATCTCGGGTGCTGGAAACCGGCTTGCGTCTTTATCGGCTGATCGAAGGAGAAACTCCTTCGTTGTTCCGGAAGAACTTCTGGACCGGCAAGGTCATGGACTGGTGCATGCGCAACGAAGCCTTCAAGGTGCAAATGTTCCGCTTCATCGACGTGTTCCCGTACCTGACTCGACCGGAATCGGTAGCGCGTCATCTCCGGGAGTACTTTTGCGGTGCCGACCAGGACCTGCCCAAAGCGCTCCAGTGGGGCCTCAAGTGTGTCGCTCCCGGCTCCATTGCCGCCAAGCTGGTGGCTTCCAGCATGGCCAAGAACATCAACGGCATGGCCGGTCAGTTCATTCTCGGAGCGACCCCGGAATCCGCCCTGCCGGTGATCGAGTCCCTGCGCCACAAGGGGTTTGCGGTGGCGGCCGACTTATTGGGCGAGGCGGTGGTGTCGGACAAGGAGGAGCAGGATTACGTGACCCGCTACCTGGCGATGCTGGATCGGTTCGGCGAACGCCAGGCGCACTGGACCGCCATCGGCGGCGAATCGGAACTGGATTGGGAGTGTTCTCCGAAAATCAACGTATCCATCAAACCGTCCGCCATGTATTCGCAGATGAACCCACGCGCCTTCGATCATTCGGTGGCTGCAGCCAAGGCGCGGTTGCAGCCGATCTTCGAGAAGGCGACGGCGATGGGCGCCGCCGTCTGTCTGGATATGGAGCAGCGCGAACTCAAGAATCTTTCCTTGGCGCTGTACAAGAGCCTGCTGGAGGATAGGAAATTTGCAGGTTATCCCTACGCGGGGATCGTGATTCAGGCCTATCTCCGTGACAGCGAGGCCGACCTGAAGGACCTGATCGCCTGGGCCCGGGCCCGGAAGCAGCCCGTGAATGTGCGGCTGGTGAAGGGGGCCTACTGGGATGCCGAAATCATTGCGGCGAAGCAGCGCAACTGGCCGATCCCGGTGTTCACGGAAAAACATGAGACCGACGCCAATTTCGAGAAGCTCGCCGGAATCATCCTGGAGCATTCGGATCTGGTCCACCTGGCCTGCGCATCGCACAATATCCGTTCCATCGCTTATGTGATGGAACTCAAGCGCGAACTCGACGTTCCCGACGCTCGGGTGGAGTACCAGATCCTCTACGGCATGGCGGAACCGGTTCGAAAGGCCCTGGCCGCCGCTGGACTCCCCCTCAGACTGTATGGCCCGATTGGCGAAATGATCCCCGGAATGGCCTACCTGGTGCGACGTCTTCTGGAAAACACCTCCAACGAGTCGTTTCTGCGCTTGACCTTTGCCGAAGGTGCGGACCGGGAACAGTTGCTGCAAAATCCGGCCGCGTTGGCCGCCTCCCGGGCACCCGAAGACGCGGCACCGGCGGCGCCGCTGGCGGCATCGGCAACGGTGGCCGAATTCCAGAACGAACCCGGCCTGGATTGGACCCTTGCGGCGCAACGCCAACGCTTCGGGGAAGCCCTTCGGGAAGTGCGCCAAAGCCTGCCGCGAACGGTCCCGCTGGTCATCGACGGGCGCCGGGTGGACACCGAGAACACCTTTGTTTCCGTCAATCCCAACGACCCCGAGGAAGTGGTGGCCAGGGTCCAGGCCGCTTCGGTCGATCATGCTGCGGCGGCGATCGCGGCCGCAGCGGCCGCATTTCCCGGCTGGCGCCGAACCGCCGCCGGTGACCGGGCCGAATTTCTGTTCCGGGCGGCCCGCACCGCCCGCGCCACCCGCCGGCAATTGGCGGCGCTGCAGGTTTTCGAGGTGGGGAAATCCTGGTCCGAAGCCGATGCCGATGTCTGCGAAGCGATCGATTTTCTCGAATACTACGGTCGTGAAATGCTCCGGATCGCAGCGCCGCGTCGGATGGGCCATGTTCCCGGGGAAATCAGCCGCCTTTTCTACCAACCGCGCGGGGTCGGAGTGGTGATCGCGCCCTGGAACTTCCCGTTCGCGATCAGCGTCGGCATGAGCGCGGCCGCCTTGGTCGCCGGCAATACGGTCGTCTACAAACCGGCGTCGCAGTCGCCGGCGGTGGGCCAGATGGTTCACTGGATCTTCGAACAGGCCGGGCTCCCGAACGGGGTATTGAATTTTCTGCCGGGCCCCGGCGGGGTCATCGGTGATGTTCTGGTGACCCATCCGGAAGTGGCCTTCATCGCCTTCACCGGCAGCCGTGAGGTGGGACTCCACATCATCGAACTGGCGGCGAAAACGAGCCCGGGGGCCCGGTGCGTGAAAAGCGTGGTGGCGGAAATGGGCGGCAAAAACGCCATCATCGTCGATGCCGACGCGGATTTCGACGAGGCGGTGCGTTATGTTCTCGATTCGGCGTTCGCCTATCAGGGCCAGAAGTGTTCCGCCTGTTCCCGCCTGATCGTGCTGGAAGAAAACTACCACTGGTTTCTGTCGCGACTCAAGGAAGCGGCCGAAAGTCTGTCGCTGGGGCCGGTCGAGGAACCGATGAATTTCATGGGGGCGGTGATCGACCAACAGGCCCGGCGCAAAATCGAGGCGTATCTTGAACTGGGCGGGAAAGACGCCACCATCCTGGTCCAGCGCCCGATCCCAAACGCCAGGGGCCACGCGGTACCGCTCACCATTTTTACCGATGTCCCCCCCGACCATCCGCTGGCTCAAGAAGAGATTTTCGGGCCGGTGCTGAGCGTGATCAAAGTCAAGGATTTTGATCAGGCGCTGGCGGTGGCGAACAGCACGCCGTACGCTCTTACCGGCGGCGTGCTGTCCCGAAGCCCGGAACACATCGAACAGGCCGAGCGCGAGTTCCTGGTCGGGAACCTCTACATCAATCGCGGCTGCACGGGGGCCATTGTGGGTCGGCACCCGTTTGGCGGGTTTCGCATGTCCGGGATCGGCTCCAAGGCCGGCGGGCCGGATTACTTGAAGCAGTTCATGGTGCCTCGGAATGTGGTGGAAAACACGGTTCGCAAGGGCTTTGCTCCCGGTTCCACCCGCTAGTGCCACTCGGCCAGGGTTTTCTCTCAGATCGAAGCGGCCGGAAGCATGCCATTTCAGGTGTGCGGAATGGCTGATTGCTTCTGCCAAGCACTACTAACGGGAATCCTTCCGCACCCGGAATCGGTATCGGGGTCGGTATCGGTATCGGTATCGCTATCGACCCCGAACCCGATACCGACCCCGATACCGATAGAAGGCGTCGTATTCCGCCCCCCATGGCGCGGGGTGGGCGTCAGGGAGCCCTTCGGTCAAGATCAATGGAGCGGTCGGGAGACCGCACCACAACCCGCGATCGGCCGGTTGCCCATGCTCCCAATTGGGTGGATATTTCTGCCGCGCGATACTAGAGTCTTGGGAAAGGAGAACAACCATGGGTGACTTCGCGACGGACATCTTGCAAACCCTTGGGGTGAGACTTCCGAAAGACTACGCCGGCTTCATGGAAAAGTATCATAAGAAGCTGTCGGAAGATCCCGTTCACACGGAGAGCTGGCTCAAGGGGCTGGGATCCCCTGGTTTCGTGATGGGAACCACCTCCGCCTTCCGCTCGACCCTCCCCAGGTTCGGAACGGAAAGTTTGGTGATCGGTTATTTGGGGATCAAAACGCTTATCGTCAACAAGGCTTATGAAGAAATCGACGAGTACCTCATGGTCGACTGCCGGGATGGCAGCGTCCACTCCGTGGATTCGTTTGGGGTAACCAATCCACTGGCCTCCAGTTTCGAACAATGGATTGGACCCGAACTCCTGAGGACCACCTTGAGGGAAAAATACACGAGCAACCTCACCGTCATCGTCTTCGCTGATGAATTGAAGGCAGAGGAAGCGCGCCTCAAGCTTCTGAAGCTTCAGCGCGAGGGATTTATCGAGTTGGAAGATGCCGTGGTTGTGGTTAAAGGGGCCGATGGCAGGGTCAAGACCCACCAGATGCACCGACTGACCAAAAAGGGAGGTGCGGCGGGCAGCATCACCGGTCTGATCGTCGGCAGCATTCTCCTCAATCCACTGCTTGGGGTCGTGTTTGGCGCGGTGACCGGGGCGGTTTCCGCCTCCCTCACCGATGTGGGAGTCGACGACCACTTCATGAAGGACTTGGCCGCGAGCCTCAAGCCCGGGAGTTCCGCTCTGTTCACCCTGGTTCGACGGGCCGATCCAGAGCGGGTGGCGGACGAATGTTTCGGTATGGGTGGGAAAGTCTTGGTCAACTCGTTGAACCAGGAACGTGAGGCCGCCATCCAGGCTTTTCTCGATGGGACCAAAGAAGGTGGCGAGTGAACATCCATGCGGCCAACCAGCATCAAACGCATCCTGGTTGTGTTTTTGATGGTATTTCTGGCCGGCTTCACTGCAGAGGCTTTACCCGGGTGACGCCGTCTAATCGATGAGGAGAGAGCGGGGAGGCAAATTCATGGCGAAACGAAAGATCATCGATGTGGTGGAGCAAAAGCGCCTGAACGACGCGCGCGACCAGGGAATCCCCTGGAAGAAATGGGGACCCTACCTCAGCGAGCGGCAGTGGGGCACGGTGCGCGAGGACTACAGCGAGGACGGCAACGCCTGGGACTATTTCACCCATGACCAGGCGCGCTCGTGGGCCTACCGCTGGGGCGAAGACGGGATGGGGGGATCTGCGACGACAAGCAACAGCTCTGCTTCGCCCTGGCGCTCTGGAACGAGCGCGACCCCATCCTCAAGGAGCGGATGTACGGGCTCACCAACAGCGAGGGGAACCATGGCGAGGACGTGAAGGAGGTCTACTTCTACCTCGATAGCACCCCCACGCACTCCTACATGAAATACCTGTACAAGTACCCGCAGCGGCAGTTTCCCTACCGCGACCTGGTGGAGACCAACCGGGGACGGTCGCGGGAGGAGTTCGAGTACGAACTGCTCGATACCGGCGTGTTCGACGAAGACCGCTATTTCGACGTGTTGGTGGAATACGCCAAGCAGGGCCCGGAAGACGTGCTGATCCGGGTCACCGTGCACAATCGCGGCCCGGAAGCCGCCCGGCTGCGGCTGCTGCCGACGCTTTGGTTCCGCAACACCTGGTCCTGGGGTGACGACGATCGCAAGCCGTCGCTCCGCCAGGTGGCGCCGGGCACTATTCAAGCCTCCCATCATGAACTGGGCGAGTACTGGCTGACCTGCGATGGAGCTCCGGCGCTGCTGTTCACCGAAAATGAAAGCAACACCCAGCGTCTCTGGGGTCAGCCCAACGCTTCTCCGTACGTGAAGGATGCCTTCCATTCTTATCTGATCTCGGGACAGGGCGAGGCGGTGAATCCTGCCAAGGCGGGCACCAAGGCCGCGGCCCACTACCCGCTCGAGGTGCCCGGCGGCGGCAGCCAAACGGTCCGGTTGCGGCTTGCGGCGGCCCCGGTGGACAAAGCCTTCAAGGGCTTCGAACAGGTCTTCAAGAGCCGGATCGCGGATGCGGACGAATTCTACCAGCGGATCACGCCCAACTCGCTCACCGAAGACCAGCGCCGGGTGCACCGCCAGGCGCTGGCGGGGATGCTCTGGAGCAAGCAGTATTACCACTTCGACCTGGAGCAGTGGCTGATCGATCACAAGAGCCATCCGCTGCTCGACGCAAACCCGCGCACCATCCGCAACATGGAATGGTTCCACATGCTGAACGCGGACATCATTTCCATGCCCGATAAGTGGGAGTATCCCTGGTATGCGGCCTGGGACCTGGCTTTCCACACCACCGCCTTGGCCTTGGTGGATTTCGATTTTGCCAAGGAGCAGCTGATGCTGATGCTGCGCAATCTCTATTTCCATCCCAACGGCCAGATTCCCGCCTACGAGTGGAACTTCAGCGACGTGAATCCTCCGGTCCACGCCTGGGCCACGCTCTACCTGTTCAAAATGGAACAGACGCTGGGCCGGGCGGACCTGCGGTTCCTGGAGCGGTCGTTTCAGGGGTTGATTCTCAACTTCAACTGGTGGGTGAACCGCAAGGACCCTGCCGGGCGCAACGTTTTCGCCGGCGGTTTTCTGGGGCTCGACAACATCGGTGTGTTCGATCGGAGCGCCCAGCTACCGACCGGCGGGTCGCTGGAGCAGGCGGACGGCACCGCCTGGATGGCGTTCTACTGCCAGTGCATGCTGGAGATCGCCCTGATCCTCACCGAATACGACCCGATCTACGAGGAGGTCGCCTTCAAGTTCATCCAGCATTTCATTTGGATTTCCTACGCCTGGACCGCATCGGCGAGCATCACGACGAGATGTGGGACGAGGAGGACGGTTTTTACTACGATCTGCTGCGGTTGCCGGACGGCCGGGCCATGCGGTTGAAGGTGAGGTCGCTGGTGGGACTGCTGCCGCTGTGCGCATCCACCGTGTTCTCGGGAGATTACCTGACGCGCTATCCGAAACTGGCGGAGATGATCGCCCTGTTCCGGAAACGGCATCCGCAGGTGGCTTCTCACGTGGCCCCAACCGATGAGGGCTTCATCGGCTACAAGAATCGGCGAATGCTATCGATTCTCAACAGGAAGAAGCTCACCCGGGTGCTTGGGTACCTGCTCGATGAAAATGAATTCTGGGCCCCCACGGGATCCGCTCCCTCTCGCGGGTCCACCTGGAGCATCCCTTCACGTTCTGGGTCGGCCACGAGGAATATAAGGTGCAGTACCTGCCGGGCGAATCCAACACGGGGATGTTCGGCGGCAACTCCAACTGGCGGGGTCCGGTTTGGATGCCGGTCAATGCCCTGATCGTCCGGGCCTTGTTGAACCTGTACCTGTTTTACGGCGACGAATTCAAGGTCGAGTGTCCGACCGGGTCCGGCCGGACCATGACCCTGTTCGAGGTGGCCAAGGAGATCGCCGACCGCCTGGCGGGTACCTTCTTGCGGGACGACCAGGGCCGACGACCGGTCTACGGCGGGACGGCCAAGTTCCAGAACGACCCGCACTGGCGTGACCTGATCCTGTTTTATGAGTATTTCCACGGCGACAATGGGGCCGGGCTCGGGGCCAGCCACCAGACCGGGTGGACCGGTCTGGTCGCCCTCCTCCTGGACGTATTCGGACGTCTCGATGCCAAAGCGGTGCTGGAGACCGGACGAGCGAAGGTCATCAAACAGGTCTTCAGGGAGCAGGTGGGCGGAGAGCGGGTAGGCAGGGAGCAGGCGGACGGCAAGTGAGGCGAAGACGCCGCTTTTTCAAGAGTGGATCAAGAAGGGAGACCCCCCCATGAAAACATGGCCCAAGCATCCGGTCCTATACGAAATCAACACCTGGGTATGGCTCGCGGAACTGAGCCGCACCCATGAGCGGCCCGTTAACCTCGCCACGGTTCCGGAACAGGACTGGGACGCCATCGCCTCCCATGGCTTCGACGCCGTGTGGTTGATGGGCGTTTGGGAGCGAAGCCCGGCTGGAATCGAGATTTCCATGCGAAACGAGGGACTCCTTCAGGACTTCCGCCGTGCTCTCCCCGACTTTGCGGCGACGGACAATGTCGGTTCGCCCTATTGCGTGCGCCGCTACGTGGTGGACCACCACCTCGGGGGTCCCCCGGCGCTGGCCAAGGCCCGTGAACAACTCGCCCAGCGCGGCCTGCGACTCATCCTCGATTTCGTGCCCAACCACGTGGCCCCTGACCACCCCTGGGTCGCCGCGCATCCCGAGTATTTCATCCAGGGAAACGACGGGGACCTGCGCCGGGACCCCGCTTCATTCATCGGAGCCGGGGGAAAGGTGCTGGCCTGCGGCCGCGACCCTTACTTTCCGGCCTGGCCCGACGTGCTCCAGCTCAATGCCTTTGCCCCGGGCCTGCGCGCCGCGGCCATCGAGACGGTGCGCGAAATCGCCGATCAGTGCGACGGCGTGCGCTGTGACATGGCCATGCTCATGATGAACGACGTCTTCGAGCGGACCTGGGGACCGAAGGCCGGGGCGCGGCCCGCCGAGGACTACTGGACCGCGCTGATCCCGGCGGTGCGTTCGCGCCATCCGGAATTCCGGTTCCTGGCCGAGGCTTACTGGGACATGGAGTGGGCGCTGCGGCAGCAGGGATTTGACCACTGCTACGACAAGCAACTCTACGACCGAATGGAACACGGGGCGGCCGAGACTGTGCGCCTCCACCTTCTGGCCGATCGTTCTTACCAGGAGGGGATGGTCCGCTTCATCGAAAACCATGACGAGCCCAGGGCGGCCGCCACGTTTCCGGACGGAAAGGGCCGCGCCGCGGCGGTGGCGATCCTCACCCTCCCCGGCGCCAGGCTGCTGCACCAGGGGCAATTCGAGGGCCTGAAGGCGAGGTTGCCGGTCTTTCTCGCCCGCCGCCCGCCGGAGCCGGTCGACCATGACCTCGCGGCCTTTTACGGACGCCTGCTGAAAGCGATCAATCATGATGTCTTTCGAAATGGCGAATGGCGTCTCTGCGAGTGCGGCGGCTGGCCCGACAACCAAAGCTGCCGGAATATTCTCGCCTGGTGCTGGGTCAGGGGCGACGAGCGCACCCTGATCGTCATCAATTTCCGGCGGGAAGCTTCCCAGGCCCGGATCCAGGTGCCGTGGGACGAGCTAAGAGGGAAGACCTGGCGCCTGAACGATGTCATGAGCGGTGAAGCCTACGACCGCGGCGGGGACGAGATCCGGGATACCGGTCTGTACGTCGATCTGGGGCCGTGGAACTTCCACCTGTTCCAGGCGTGCGCATGCTGAGCGGCACCCCGCACGATGTCCGGGAAAAACCATCAGCCGGGCGCTCATCCGGATTTCCCTCCCCCGAGCCCCGGGATGTATTCCCGTTGAGGATGGAATCCTTCCCTTCTCGTGGGCTCTTGCCCGGGAGCGCGGGCATCTTGCCCGCCAATGGTCATGAGAGATTTCGTCCTAAACCGTTATCGGCGGATCTTCCAGCCTGGGATGGCGTTACCTGGAATGGCTCTCAGGGTCTTGAACGGAAGAGGTGCGGATGATCTTTCGCCAGGGTTTCAATTCATTGGTTTTCACTGGCCTGCTCTTGACTTGCGCAGGCTGCGCGGGCGTTGGCCCGCACACCGTTGCCCGCGACCGGTTCGATTACACCAGCGCCATTTCCGATTCCTGGAAGGCCCAGATGCTCATCAACATGGTGAAGATGCGCTATGGAGACACTCCAACCTTCCTGGACGTGGCATCGGTGATCAATCAGTACTCCGTCGAGAGCCAGGTGGACCTGCGGTTTTCTTGGGCCGACCCGGTCACTGCCGCGCTCACCAACACTCAGTCCACAGGGGGCGCAACCCGCTACATCGACCGCCCCACCATCACCTACAGCCCCATCTCGGGGGATAAGTTCGCCCGGAGTTTCATGACCCCGATCCCGCCGGCATCGATCCTGAGCCTGATCCAGGCGAATTACCCCGTCGATCTGGTGTTCAGGCTCTGTGTGCATTCCGTGAACGGGATTCGGAACCGGTTTGGAGGAGCGGCACGGGCGCGTCCAGCGGATCCCGAGTTCTACCCGCTGCTCGAACGGATGAAGCGGCTTCAGGCTGCGGGAGCTATCGGCCTGCGCGTGCAGAAGACAACCGAGAAGAACGCCACCCTCATGACTATTCGTGGCAAGATGGACGCAGCAAGCGCGGAGGACAGTCTGGCCGCACGACGGATGCTGGGCCTCGCCCCCACAGCCGATGAATTCTCGGTCGCCTATGCGTCGCTTGCTAGTAACGACCGGGAAGTGGCGATCCTCAGCCGCTCCATTCTGGAGATCATCATCGATCTCGCCTCCTATATCGAAGTCCCGGAGGTGCACGTGGAGGAAAACCGGGTCAATCCGACCCAGACCGAAGATACGGGTTCAGGCGTACCGTCAACTCCCCTGATCCGGATTCACAGCTCCCGCGACCAGCCCGCCGATGCATTCGCCGCGGTACCCTACCATGGTTACTGGTTCTGGATCGACGACCGGGACCTGCCGTCAAAGCGCATGTTTTCCTTCCTCATGTTTATCTTCACCCTGGTGGAAACCGGCGGCAAGGAGGGGGCGCCCATCGTGACCATCCCGGCCGGTTAGAATCCTGGGGGCGCAACTGCCCGGATGGCCACTTGAAAATCCCCCACTTGTGGCCGGGTACTTTTCCCCCACCCTGGATACAACTTAGGCCATGTGCGGGCAACATAGCGTCCTGATCTCAAACATGATTTCCTTCTTCATCCCCGAATTTTCTAC
>MNZR01000136.1 GCA_001873705.1 Syntrophobacteraceae bacterium CG2_30_61_12 | reverse complement strand
TGGGGCGTCTCGGTGCCTGCATGGGACTGCACGTTGGGAAGCGCCGCAACGCCTGACGGCGCCACTACCAGCGCGTGCCTGGTCGGAGTAGGTTCATGCGGGGGTTCGCGTTCGTGGTGCGTCCCGTGAGGGCGTCCCCGTTTGGGGCGTCTCGGTGCCTGCATGGGACTGCATGTTGGGAAGCGCCGCAACGCCTGACGGCGCCACTACGAACTGAAGCGAGCGCCGGACAACACCGCTGCCAGTCCCATGCAGGCGCAAATCGGCGACGACACTTTCTGGCAGCACGGCGCTTCGGAGCACGCCTAATGTTGAGCCGCTACTGGCCGATCCTGCTGTGGCTGATCTACCTGCTGGTGCCCTTCGATCTGATCCCGGATGTATTTGTCGGCCCCGGCTTTGTGGACGATGCGCTGCTGCTCGGACTGCTGTACTGGCTGTTTCTCCGCAAGCGACCACCGGCCGGCGGCGGGCGCGATCGGTCGAATGCGGCGGGCGGCGGACCAGCGGGCAACGGCGGCGCCCGGACAGGCGCCGCCGCCGGGCGGGAACGCGACCCTTACGCCATTCTGGGGCTTGACCGCCGGGCCGATTTCGAAGAGATTCGTAAGGCCTATCACCGCCAGGCCAACCGTTATCATCCCGACAAGGTGGCGCACCTCGGCCAGGAATTCCAGGACCTGGCCAAGGTGAAATTCCAGGATGTGCAATGGGCTTACGAAACCTTGGCGAAACAGAAGGGCCAGGCATGAACTCTGAGCGCACCCACATCCGGACGGCAGCGGCCGGCGGCGGCGGGGATCGAGGCTACCGCTTGCGGCTGGTCAACATCGACTGCATGCGCGAATCGGTCCACTTCAATGTGGTGATGGACCTTACCGAAACCATCGCCGATCTCCTTCCTTACCTGGCGGCGCTGCTGCCCAACTGCACCTACGGGCACGGCAGCGGGGTCATCAACGTGATGGACGGCGGCCACATCGTGGGGATCTATCCGGAGCGGATCACCATCACCGACGTAACCGGATCGGACCAGGCCGAAGCGCTCTGCGCCCGCTATTTCGGGCTGATTGAGCAAGCCCGAAGCGGCATCGGCTCCATTCAGCCGGTGTTTCAGACCGCCCCGAAGCGCTCGGTGCTGGAGCTTTATCGCGAACTCCCCAAGACCAACTGCGGCCAATGCGGGCACGCCACCTGCCTGGCCTTTGCCGCCGCGCTCTATCGCGGCGAAGCCGCCCGCAACGCCTGCCCGCCGCCAAGCCCGCGCCGGGACCCAGGCCGCCGCCGGCGGCCGGCCCGGTCGGAACCGACCGCCACCCTCAAACCCGCGGGCCATCCGCCCGGGAGGTAACGCCCCCATGGAAGATCCGGCTTTTGTGCGCGTGCATGCGCTCGGCAATCGGTTTGAAGCCGACCTGCTGATGACCGCCCTGGAACAGGAAGGGATTCCGGCCATCTTGCGGTCGTTCGAAGAAACCCCGTACGACGGCCTGTTCGTGCCGCAGAAAGGCTGGGGCCTCATTCTGGTGCCGGAAGACCAGCTGGAAGAGGCGAGCCGGCTGATTGAGGAAATCCTCCGGGATCTGGAAAGCCGGCGGCTTTACCAAGACCCGGACCAGGTGGATGAGTTGCTCTGGCGGCAACTGGATCAACTGGACCCGGAAGACGTTTGCCGCCGCGCCCAGGTGAGCTACGACCGCGACCGGTCCGGCTACCGGGTGCCGTTTCTCACCGGCACCCTGTGCTGCCTACCGGGGCAGCGAGCCCTCGAACTGATCGAGGCCCCGACCGGAACCCGTCTGGACTTCCAACTGGTGCTGGTGGTCCTGCATTATCTTCTGGAAGCCAAAGCCACGCCGCTGGCCGGAAAGTGGATCGGGGAACGGGACATCCCCGGCGGCGCCCTGTTTTTCCGCGGCCCCCATGCCTTCCCCACCGGACGACTGCTGCAGTGCTTCGGCGACCACCGCGAAGCGTTTTGCCGGGCGCTGGAAGCTCTCGGCGGGGTACCGGTGAGCCACGGGGACGCCGCCTACCGCCTCTGGGTGCTGCCGCGGGTGCCGCTCTTGTTGATCTTTTGGGACGGCGACGAAGACTTCCCGGCCGAACTGAAAATCCGCTTCGACGCTTCGATCCAGGACCAGCTCCAGGCCCTGGACACCATCTGGGCGCTGATCAATCTGGTCGCCCGCGGCATCGCCGCCCCTCTTCCCGGCGGCCTATAAAATGACTGGCCTCTTTCCCCGAAGGAGCAAGAATACCCTAGCCCGGGGCACCACCCTGGGTAGGAAAATCACCCGCCGGATTTCGGTTTGCCGACAAAGCCATGCTGGTTTAGGACTAGATGTTTTATTACCAAAAGCGGGCAAGATGCCCGCGCTCCGGGAAAGAACGCACACGAAACGAAACTTTTTACCCCTAACCGGTATAGACAATATGGTTGGAGCGCCCTTTCAGTGCTTGGAGGGCTGGACCTTGCCCCATTCCCGGGGCGATGCCTCGAGCTATGATGGGCGGCCCCTTCGCCTCAATGCGCCAACCGCGATCTCGGCGATGCAGAGGGGTCAAAATCGGGCAGAAATCGAAAAGCGATCCATCCTTTGCGTGCCCATGAATTGCGCTTCCATGAAAGAGTTTTTCTTAACAAGATTAACAGGATTGATGAGTATCCGGTTCACCGTGTTGATCCTGGCAAGAAGCTCGGGTTGTTACCGTGCGCGGCATGGGCTCACCAGACTTGACCCTCGCCGACCGGTCATGGTAGATGATTCTGGTATGCCGTGGTTTTGCTCTGAATTTCAGCGAGTTGCCTGGTCAAACCGGGAGGCGATCGAGGTCGATGGAACGGGCGCCATTCACTCCCTCGGAAATTCTTCTGCTTCGCAAAGCCATTGAAATCGCGGAGGAAGTTACCAGCAATCACCACAAGATCTCGACTTCCCAATGGCGCCGATATCGCTATGACATCCAGAGTCTGCGGGACCTGGCACCGGATGAAATCACCGACCTCGCTTTCGCTCAGATCCGCCGCTATGTGCGGGCCCCGGAACAGCGCTCGTCGGCTTCCAGGCACGGTGAATTTTTCAAGATCTGCCTCCAGGACCACGTGATCCGCCGCGCCACCGAACGCGATCGACCGATTCATCTGCTGCCTCTGGCCACCTACATCGTCACCCACGAACTGATCCACGTGATCCGCTTTTCCAGGTTCCTGCAGCGTTTCCAGACCGATTCGAGCGAGCGCGACCGGGAGGAACAGAGGGTCCACAGCCAGACCCATGGCCTGCTGAAATCCCAAAAAATCGAAGGGCTGGAACTGGTGCTCGGGGCCTTTCGCGACTGCTGCATGATGGAAACCTTCGTCAGCTCCGGCGAGGCGGCTGCCGATCCCGGCTCGCCACCGCCGAAGCGCACGGCGGAGCCCGGAACTCCGGCCGGGTGACCTCCCGTCGAGCGGAACTCACCCGCATAAGCGCGATCCATGGCCAGGTACAGCATGCCCGGCTGGTGACCATGTTTGTCGTTGACGGGTTGAGCGGCTTTCGCTAAAAGGGATCGCGCGACCCACCCGAGCGGGGCCAGGCAAACGTGACCCATGCGGGCGCCGAAATGGGAGTGTACGCGTGCAGCCGGGACCCACTTCCGGCTTTTCTTTTTCCTGAATCCCCCAACCGCAGGAGGCTGTGATGGCCAAGCACAAAAAGATCGAACGCAAACGCGAATTGGACCGGCGTCGCAAGCGCCGCCAGGAACGGCTCAAACAACGGGCCAGGGAAGCGGCGGCCGCGGGGCCGAAACGCTAACCGCACCGGCGGCAACCCTTTATCGGAAAGCAGGAAACCATGGCAATTCAATCGGCATCGGCCACTTTCACCCGTTTTTTCGTACCCGATCCCCTGACCGAAGACCTCTGGTCATTTGTCGATGAGCAGTTGAAGTCCGGCGCCTTCCGCGAACTACAGGAAGACGAGGACAAGGCCAAGGGGTTTTCGTCCTGGGACGACCTCTTCGACGCCTCGTTTCAGTTCGCTTCCTACCACAAAGGGGAATATGTCGCCTTTTCCTTCCGTCAGGATCAGCGCCGGGTCCCGCCCATCGTGGTCAAGCAACATGTGCGCGCGGCCATTCGCCATTACCTGGAAGAACACGACGGACATCGGCCGGCGCGAAGCGAATACCAGAAGATTCGGGAAGAAACCGAACAGGCCCTGCTGAAACGATCGCTGCCGCAGCCAAGCGCCTGCGATGTGATCTGGAACCCGGTCGGGCACTGGCTGCTCTGCGGCACCACCAGCAGCAAGACGATCGATGTGTTCATGGAACATTTCGAACGTTTTTTCCACCTGTATCCGGCACCCCTGTTTCACGTCAACTGGGCTTCCCAAATGCTGCCCCTCACCCCCGGCCAACTCCAGGCGCTGGAAGCGCTGGTGCCGCTCGGATCGGCCCAGGTGCTGGAGGAAGGGCGATTTCTGGGTTACGAATTTCTGACCTGGATCTGGTTCTTCATCGAACAGAGCGGCGGTCTTCTCAAGATCAAGGACGACCTCGGGGTGGAACTGGCCCTAGGCGAACGGATCGTGTTGAGCCGCATGGAAGAAGGCCGGGAACGGGTGATTTGCACCACCCAGGCGAGCGCCCTTCATGAGGCCCGCACCGCGCTCAGACAGGGCAAGCAGGTGGAAGAAATTCAACTGTTCGCGCGCACCGGCAGCAACGATTATCTGTTCACCCTGAACACCGACCTCGGCACCTTGAAGGGGGTCAAGACCCCGAAGCAGCTTCCGGATGAGGAAGAAGACGATCCCGACGCCGGTTTCCTGGAGAAGATGTTCTTCTTCGAAGAAATCTTCGCGGTGCTCGATGCCCTGTTCCTGAAATTCCTGGAGCAGCGTCTGAGTTCCGCCTGGACCAGTGATTTTCTGCCGCCGCTCAAGCAGTGGATCGCGGCAGGGCCGGCGGAGGACGGGGATCGTGAATCGTGAATCGCGGGGCGCGAGGCGGAAGCGCTGGTGTCAGGGTGCTCCCGCTGGTCGCAACCTGACCTACCGCTGACCAACCGCTATTGCCGAGCTATTGTAGGTCAGGGTGTGCTTGGCACTCCCTGACATCCCCCGGCGCGTTCCCGGGTCACGGGCCGGCCTGGACTTCAGGATTCACTCGAGATCCATGAACTGGGATCAACTACCGGTTATTGTGCTGGAAGGCACCCGTCGCCATTGGCCGAGCTTGGCCTTGTTCCTGGTAACGCTGGCGGTGATCGCCGGTTCGCTGGTCGCCCGCTATCTGCTGCGCCGGCGCTGGCGGGCGATGCTCGAACAGGACCAGGCCGAACTGGAATGGGAACCGGCGGAAGGCCAGGCGGAATACGACCAGCAGGCGCTGGCTTTGATTCGCGAGGCGCGCCGGGCGGTCTGGGACCTGCCGGAAACCCGGCTGACCCTGACCAGCGATTTTCTGGTGGCCTCGACGCTCGATCTGGTCCGGCGCATTGCCGCCGTCTACCATCCCCACACCGATACCCCGGAATTCGAAGCATCACTTGCGCAATCGGTGGTCCTGGCCGAACGGGTGATCATTCGCCTGCACCGACTCACCCGGTTTCCGCCGTTCCGCTTGCTGGCATCCCGCAAGCTTTCCGAATACCAGAGATTCTACCGACTGTACCGGCAGTTGAACGACAACCCGTTGGTGCAGGCCCTGAAGCGCCACCGCCGCCTGTATCGGATCGTCGGCTGGCTGGTGAGCGCCCGCCATCTGGCCAATCCTTTTTACTGGGCCGGCAAGGACCTCACCCGGGAAGGCTATTTCTATCTGCTGCGCTGGTTTCACGCCACCTATCTGGCTCAAGTCGGGCGCGAGGCGATGCGCCTCTACGGCGGTCAAGCCTGGTTGTCATGGGAGGAAGAAGAGGCCGCCCGCGCCGGCCGGCGCCTGTTTCAGTTGTGCGCCGAATGGGGCGGACCGAGCGCGGCCGAATGGGGGCTGCTGGTGGGATTGCTGGCGGAAATGCCGCATCTCGACGCTCAGGCCCGGCTCACCCTGCTCCAGCAAGGCGCCGCCGGCCGCCACCCGGCCTCGACCGATCCGGTCTCGGAGCTGCGCAGCCACCGGGTCAAGCGCTGGTATCGTCAGGCGCTGACCAGGCTGGGGCAGGCCGACCCGGGGCAGGCGCCGGAAAAAGAACGCTGTATCGAACGGGAACTGCGGCTGGTGCCGCGCTGAAGCCGCCGCGGCCCGCGATTTTCTCTTTGCATCTCGCTTGATAAGTAATAAAATCCATGGGCTTTGTGACAGGCATGAATGGTTGGTCCGAATACGATGACGCCGCCGGCTGGTTCGGTGTGGCTGGCTGATCCCGGGGAGGAAACCGATTTGAATCCTTTTTACAAGAACCTGGCCCTGTGGCTGGTGATCAGCCTCATGGTGATCCTGCTCTTCAATATGTTCAACCAGCCGCAGCAGACGCGGATGGAAGCCACCTACAGTCAGTTCCTGGCCTCGGTGGAAAAGGGCGAAGTGGCCCAAGTCACCATTCAGGGCGACAATATCCTGGGCACCTACGTGGACGGCAAGCCGTTTCGCACTTACGCCCCTAACGATCCGGAAATGATCAACACGCTCCGGCACAAGGGCGTGGACATTCAGGCCAAGCCCCAGGACGAATCCCCCTGGTACATGAACATCCTGATCAGCTGGTTTCCGATGCTGCTGCTCATTGGCGTATGGGTTTTTTTCATGCGTCAGATGCAGATGGGCGGCGGCAAGGCGATGAGTTTCGGGAAAAGCCGGGCGCGGCTGCTCAATGAAAATTCCCGCAAGGTCACGTTCGAAGACGTGGCCGGAGTGGAAGAAGCCAAGGAAGAGCTGGAAGAAATCATCGAGTTTCTGAAGGACCCGAAAAAGTTCACCCGGCTGGGCGGACACATCCCCAAGGGCGTGCTGCTGGTGGGCGCGCCGGGGACCGGCAAGACCCTGCTCGCCCGGGCCATCGCCGGGGAAGCCGGAGTGCCGTTTTTCAGCATCAGCGGTTCCGACTTCGTGGAAATGTTCGTCGGCGTCGGCGCTTCCCGAGTCCGCGATCTGTTCTTGCAGGGCAAGAAGCAGGCCCCCTGCATCATCTTTATCGATGAAATCGATGCGGTCGGACGCCATCGCGGGGCCGGGCTCGGCGGCGGCCACGACGAACGGGAACAGACCCTGAATCAGTTGCTGGTGGAAATGGACGGCTTCGAATCCAACGAAGGCGTGATCCTGATTTCCGCCACCAACCGTCCGGACGTGCTCGATCCGGCCCTGCTCCGGCCGGGCCGCTTCGACCGCCAGGTGGTGGTGCCGCTGCCGGATATTGGCGGCCGTGAAGCGATCCTCAAGGTGCACGTCCGGCAGAAACCCCTGGCCGACGATGTGGACGCCCGCACCCTGGCCAAGGGCACGCCCGGCTTTTCCGGCGCCGATCTGGAAAACATGGTCAACGAAGCCGCTCTGCTGGCCGCCCGCAAGAACAAGGACAAGGTCGAAATGGTCGACTTCGAGGCGGCCAAGGACAAGGTCATGATGGGCCTCGAGCGCAAAAGCATGATTCTGACTGAAGAAGAAAAACGCACCACCGCCTATCACGAAGCCGGTCACACCCTGGTGGGACGCCTGATTCCGGGCACCGATCCGCTGCACAAGGTCACCATCATTCCGCGCGGCCGGGCCCTGGGCTTGACCCAGCAACTGCCCGAAGACGAACGCCACACCTACAGCCGGGAATATCTGCTCGGCAACATCGCCATCCTCATGGGCGGACGGGTGGCCGAGGAGATCGTTTTCAACCAGCGCACCACCGGCGCTTCCAACGACATCGAACGGGCCACCGAACTGGCTCGACGGATGGTCTGCGAGTGGGGCATGAGCGAGGCCATGGGGCCGCTGAGCTTCGGTAAACGCGAGGAACAGATCTTTCTCGGCCGGGAAATCGCCCAGCACCGGGATTACAGCGAGACCACCGCGATCAAGATCGACGCCGAAGTCCGCGCCATCGTCGAAGGCAACTATCAACGAGCGAAACAGCTCCTGACCGATCACGTGGATGTGCTGAAGGCCCTGGCGGAAGAACTGCTGGAAAAGGAAACCCTGGACGCCCGCGACCTCGAAGCCATTATCGGCGCCATTCGACCCGAGTTGGCCCGCCGCCCGCCGGTGACTCCCGAGCCGACTCCGACAGCGGCACCGCGGGCGGAAACCGGATCACCGGCCGAAGCACCCGGCGCGGCACCGGAAACCGGGGCCGAACCTGAAGGTGCCGCACCGAAACCCACCGGTGCCGATGAACTCCTGACTCCGGTCCAGGGACCCGACAGTGGCCCGCCGAATCACCGGCCGCGCCGACCGAAAGCGACGGCGGCGGACAACCCCGACAAGGACCCTGATCCCACCGCATCGGAATGATCGCACCACCCCCATCGACCATGCTTGGTATCGGTGTACCGGCCGCCGACTCGCGCTGTCACCCTGGCTCACCAAGCGGAGCGGAGCACGCGGCTGCGACCGGCGCCGCCGGCCTTGAATCCTCAAATCCGCCGCCGCAAATCGCCGCGCTTCGGCAGGCGGCTTTGGCACGGGAGGCCTGAGAAACTGTCGTGATCCCACGCACCGAATACACCCTCACGCTGCGCGGCGCCCCCTGGGTCCTGGGCCGCAAAACCCTGGTCATGGGCATCGTCAATGTCACTCCCGATTCCTTTTCCGACGGCGGCCGTTTCTTCCAGCTCGAAGCGGCGCTCCGGCAGGTGCGCGCCATGCTCGCCGCGGGGGTCGATGTGATCGATATCGGCGGCGAATCGACCCGGCCCTTTTCCGATCCGGTTGCGGCCGCCGACGAACGCGACCGCGTGATTCCGCTGATCCAGGCGATTCGCCGCGAAACCGATGTGCCCATTTCGATCGACACCACCAAGGCGGAAGTGGCCGAACCCGCGCTTCAGGCCGGGGCCGACATCATCAACGACGTCAGCGCGCTGCGCTTCGATCCGCGCATGGCCGCCGTGGCCGCCGCCACCCAGGTGCCCCTGATCCTGATGCACATGCTGGGTACCCCCAAAACCATGCAGCAGGACCCGCACTACGATGCGCTCTGGAGTGAACTCATCCGCTTTCTGGAAGAACGCATTCAGGCCGCGGTGGCTCAGGGGGTGAAACGCGAGCAGATCATCATCGATCCCGGGATCGGGTTCGGTAAAACGGTCCATCACAATCTGCAATTGATCCGGGACCTGGACCGGTTGCGCTGCCTGGAGCGGCCCATTTTGCTGGGCGCATCCCGCAAGCGTTTCATCGGCTCCGTCCTGGATCGGCCGGTGGATCAGCGCGAAGCCGGGACCGCCGCCGTGAATGTATGCGCCATCTTGAACGGCGTTCACCTGGTTCGGGTCCACGACGTCGCCGCCCAGCGGGACGCGGTGATCATGGCCGATGCCCTGCTCGCCGCCGCCGGGGCGCGGTCGTGAACCCGAGGAGCGGGCAAGAACAGAAAGGCGAACTCCTTCGACAAGACCGGAGGTCATCGATGAAACTCACCGCGATCATTGAACGGGAAGGCACCGGCTACGTCTCGTTATGTCCGGAGTTGGATATCGCAAGCCAGGGGCGTAGCGTTGAGGAAGCTCGGGATAATCTTCGTGAGGCGCTGGAGCTGTTCTTTGAGGCAGCCTCGCCCGAGGAGCTTGCCCAGCGTCTTCACGGCGAGATTTTCGTGACTCAAGTTGAGGTGGCCCTTGGGTAGGCTGCGAACCCTTTCCGGCAAGGAAGTGTGTGCCATTCTCACCAGACACGGCTTCACCGAGGTGCGTCAACGCGGTAGCCACGTCGTCATGCAGCAGAGGGTTCCCCATGGCACAATTACGGTTCCGGTTCCAGACCATGATGAAATCAAAATCGGAACGCTTCAATCCATCATCCGCCAGTCCGGTTTGCCCCGGGCTGAATTCGAATAATGAGCATGCAGGCCCTTGAGGCACACCGACGAATGCACCGCTATCGGCAGAGCAATAAGCTTCATCCCTGAATGGAGGAAAACATGCCCGTTTTGTTTGGCACCGACGGGATCCGCGGGATCGCCAATGAATATCCGATGAACATGGAACTGGCCATGAAGGTGGGCAGCAGTACCGCTCATTTGTTCAAGAGCCGCCACAGCCGTCCGAAGATCCTGATCGGCAAGGATACCCGGATTTCCGGCTACATGATCGAAAACGCGATCACCGCCGGCATCTGCGCCATGGGCGTGGATGTGCTCCTGCTGGGGCCGCTGCCGACCCCGGGGATCGCCTTCCTCACCACGAGCATGCGAGCCGACGCCGGCATCGTCATTTCCGCCTCGCACAATCCTTACGAATACAACGGCATCAAGATCTTTTCCAAAACCGGATTCAAACTGCCGGACGAAATCGAGGTGGAAATCGAAGACCTGATCCTGAGCGGGCGGATCACCCAACTGCCCTGCCCGCCGGCGGCCGAAATCGGCCGGGCGAAACGGGTCGACGACGCCCACGGCCGCTACATCGTCTATCTCAAGAGCACCTTTCCCAAGGACCTCACCCTGGAAGGGATCAAACTGGTGCTCGATTGCGCCCACGGCGCCGCCTACAAGATCGCCCCGGCGGTGTTTGAGGAACTGGGCGCCGAACTGGTGGTCATCGGCAACCGGCCCAACGGTAAGAACATCAACGATCAATGCGGTTCGCTGCACCCCGAAAAAATGGCCGCCCTGATCCGCGAACACGGCGCTCAGGCCGGCTTTGCCTTCGACGGCGACGCCGATCGGGTGATCTTCGCCGATGAAACCGGGGCCGTTCTGGACGGCGATCAACTGATGGCCATCTGCGCGCTCCACCTGTTGAAGCACGACCGGCTCACCGAGCGCACCCTGGTGGCCACCGTGATGAGCAACCTGGGTCTCGAACTGGCCATGAAGCGCCATGGCGGGCACCTGCTGCGCACCGCGGTGGGCGATCGTTACGTGGTCGAACGGATGGTCCAGGACCGGTTCAATCTGGGCGGTGAACAGTCGGGCCACATCATTTTCCTCGATCACGGCACCACCGGCGACGGCATCCTCACCGCGCTCCAGGTGCTGGCGGTGATGCTGCGCGAAGGCAAGCCGCTTTCGGAACTGAAACAGGTGATGGAACGCTATCCGCAAAAGCTGGTGAACGTCCGCATCAAGACGCCCATGGCCCTGGACGAGGTCCCCGGGTTCCGCGATCTCGAACGTTCGATCGAACAACGCCTGGGCCAGGAAGGCCGACTCCTGATTCGTCCGTCCGGGACCGAACCGGTGATCCGGGTCATGGTGGAAGCCCGCGATCAGGCCCTGATCGATGAAACCAGCGCGGAAATGGCCGAGCACTTGCGTAAACACATGGGCTGACGGGAAGAACAACCTCTCGACAGGATTAACAGGATTGATCGGGGGTTCCGCGAACTGAGCGGCTCCGCGTGACAGCGGGCACTTGCAACCGCGATCGCCACGGTTGGCGCGCGCCAACCGGCGCTGATGCCGGAAACATGGGGAAGCTTTATGCTGCTGGCAATGGATATCGGCAACACCAATACGGTTCTGGGCCTGTTCGACGGCGATCGGCTGGTCCAGGACTGGCGCATTCGCACCGAAATCAACGCCACCACGGACGAATACGGGATCCTCATTCGCAGTCTGTTCAGCGGTTTCGATCTGCCGACCACCCAGGTGAGTGAAATCATCATTTCCTGCGTGGTGCCGCCGGTGCTCAATACGGCGGAAAACTTCTGCACCAAGTATTTCGGCCTGGAACCGCTGGTGGTGGGGCCGGGGATCAAGACCGGCATGCCGATCCTCTACGACAACCCGAAGGAAGTGGGCGCCGACCGGATCGTCAACGCGGTGGCCGCCTTCGAACTCTACCACGACGCCCTGGTGGTGGTGGATTTCGGCACCGCCACCACCTTCGATTACGTGTCCGAACGCGGTGAATACCTGGGCGGAGTGATCTGCCCGGGCATCATGATTTCCTGCGAAGCCCTGTTTCAGAAGGCTTCCAAGCTGCCGCGGGTGGAAATCTTCGCTCACCCGCGCTTGATTCTGGCCAAGAACACCATCGGCAGCATGAACGCCGGGATCGTATTCGGCTACGCCGGACTGGTGGAAGGGATCATCCAGCGGGTCAAGGCCGAGATGCAACGCGACCTCAAGGTGGTGGCCACCGGCGGCCTGGCTCGCCTGATTGCGGCCGAATGCCCGACCATTCAGTTGGTGGATGATTACCTCACCTTGAAGGGCCTGCGCATCATCCATTTGCGCAACCGGAAAATGTGATGGCGGCCCCCACCGACCGGCCGCTGTCGTGTCCGAAACCGCTGCAACCGGGTGATGCCATCGCGGTGGTGGCCCCCGCCGGGCTGGTTTCGCCGGACTCCCTGGACCGTGCCCTGGAGCTGGTGCGGGCCGCCGGCTACCGGGTCCTGCCCGGGCGCCATCTGCGCCGACGCAGCGGCTACCTGGCCGGTACCGATGCCGAACGGGCGGAAGACTTGATCGCCGCCGTCCGTTCTCCAGACGCCACCGCCGTCTGGTGCGCCCGCGGCGGCTACGGCGGCAGCCGGATTCTCCAGCACCTCCCGTTTGCGGCGCTGCGCGGCGCGCCCAAGATCTTCCTCGGCTTCAGCGACGTCACTTTCCTCCACGCCGGCCTCAATCGCCAGGCCGGCTGGGTCACCTTTCACGGACCCAACCTGCTGCAGGCCGCCGAACGCCCCGACCAATTCGCGGCCGTTCTGGAAACCCTCGCCGGTCGCCGGCCGCTGCGGTGGGCGCTGACCCCGGCTCAGGTGCTGCGAACCGGCTCCGCGGTTGGTCCGGTGGTGGGCGGTAACCTCACCTGCCTGATCCATCTCATCGGCACACCCTTCTTTCCCGATCTCGACGGCCGTCTGCTGCTCCTGGAAGACCGCGGCGAAGCCTGCTACCGGCTCGATCGCCACTTCAATCATTTGAAAATGATCGGCGCCTTCGATCGCCTGGCCGGCCTGCTGCTCGGCCAATTCATCGAGTGCGGCCGCCGTGATGAAATCCTGGACATGATCGCCGACCATCTCCACCCCTTCGCTTTCCCTATCGTCTCTGATCTCCCCTTCGGCCACGACGACCCCAATGAAATCATCGCCCTGGGGAGCCCGTTTCGGATCGATACCCATGAACTCAGTTTGCACGCCGTCCGCCCGCCTTTCAATGACCGCGGGTGATTGGCACCGGCGGCTCGATCCCCTGCTGGACCAGGCCGTCCGCCGCCGCGCCTTCAGCGCCGCTTCGCTGCTGGTGGCCGACAGTGACCGGATCCGGTTCGAAGGGATCTGGGGCCGGTGCCGCACCGGCGGACCGTCCGTTACCGCCGCCACCCGGTTCGATCTGGCTTCCCTCACCAAACCGTTGGCCACCGCGGTCGGCGTCATGCAACTGGTATCCAGCGGTCGTCTGGACCTGGATGAGCCGCTCCGGCATCTGCTGCCACGTGCCTCCCTCACCCCCGACCAGCGCTCGATTCGCCTGCGTCAACTCCTCAACCACAGTTCCGGACTGCCCGCCTATCGCCCTTACTTCAAGGACTTGATCGGGGTCCCGCCGAAACTCCGCCGCCCTGCCCTGCTCAGCTGGGTCCTGGCCGAACCGCTGGAACAGGCGCCGGGCCGCCGGGCCTGCTATTCGGACCTCGGCTTCATGCTGCTGGGGATCCTGCTGGAAGACGCATTCGCCCTGCCGCTTCCGAACCTGTTCCGCGAAGACCAGGCCGGAGCGGCTCACCCGCCGCTGGAACTCGGCTACGTACCGCTGCGCGCGGTCGCTCCGGCGACTCTCCCGGCCCGACCGGAACCTTCGGGCGCCGCCGAATTTGCCGCCACCGAACAGTGCCCGTGGCGAAACCGCCTGCTGGTCGGCGAAGTCGATGACGAAAACGCCTACTGCCTCGATGGCGTGGCCGGTCACGCCGGCCTGTTCGGCACCGCCCGTTCCGTCCACCAGCGGCTCCGGCTGCTGACCGCGACCTTTCGGGGAGAAGCCAGCGCGGCCGCCGCCCTCGACCTGGACCCGGATACGGTGCGCCGATTCTGGAGCCGTTCGGATTCCGGCGCACCGGCTGGATCGACTTGGCTGCTCGGCTTCGATACCCCCAGCCCCCAGGGTTCCAGCGCCGGCCGCTGGTTTTCTCCTCACAGTATCGGACATTTGGGATTCACCGGGACTTCCTTCTGGGTCGATCTGGATCGCGACATCACGGTGGTGCTGCTCACCAACCGGGTGCACCCGACCCGCGCCAACGATCAATTGAAGCCCTTTCGGCCCCTCCTTCACGACACCGTTATGGGATGCCTTCATGCCCAGTAAACAACCACGCCTGATCTATCTGATGGGAATCGGCGGTATCGCCATGGGCACCCTGGCCGGCATGCTGAGTGATGCCGGCTACCGGGTGACCGGCTCCGATCGCGGGGTCTATCCGCCCATGAGCACCTTTCTTGCCGAACGTCGGATCCCCGTCTATTCCGGCTACGACGCCGCCCACCTGAGCGAAGCCGATCCCGACCTGGTGGTGATCGGCAACGTCATTCGGCGCGACAACCCGGAAGCCCAATGGGTGCTCGCCAACGACCGCCCGTACCTGTCCATGCCCCAGGCCATCGCCCGCTTTTTCCTCGATGGCCGCGGCAGTCTGGTGGTGGCCGGCACCCACGGCAAGAGCACCAGCTCGGCGCTGCTCGGCTGGGTGCTGGAACACTCGGGGTTCGATCCGACCCTGCTGGTGGGAGCTGTTCTCAAAGACCGGGGGCTCGGCTACCGGATCGGCAGCGGCCCCCAGATGGTGCTGGAAGGCGATGAATACGACACCGCCTTCTTCGACAAGGGACCGAAGTTCCTTCACTATCGTCCGGATATCGGGATCGTCACCAGCATCGAATTCGACCACGCCGATATCTTCCGCGATTTCGATCACGTGTTCAGCGCCTTTCAGGCCTTTGCCCGGATCATTCCGGAAACCGGTACCCTGATCATCAACGGCGACGACCCCGCCTGCCGGCGCCTGGCGGCGGACTGCCAGGGCCGGGTCCTGACCTACGGGCACGGGCCCCGCTGCGACTGCCGGATCCTCGATATCGCCTTCGGCAATCGCGAAGTGACCACCCGCTTCGCCACCCCCTGGCACGGCGACTTCCGGCTGCGCTCGAAACTCCCCGGCCGCCACAACGCCGCCAACGTGCTGGCGGTGCTGACCGCGACCTGGTCCCGCGGCGTTTCGCTGGACGCCTTTCAGGACGCCCTGCTCACCTTCCCGGGCATCAAGCGGAGGCAAGACCTCCTGCTCGATTGCGACGGCATCGTGGCGATCGATGATTTCGCCCATCATCCCACGGCGGTCCGCGAAACCATCGCGGCTATCGCCCGCTTCTATCCCGGCCGCCGCCTGCTGGCGGTGTTCGAACCGCGCACCAATTCCAGCCGGCGCAACTTTTTTCAGCACGATTACGCGCTCGCTTTCGATCGGGCCGACTGGATCGCCATCGCGCCGCCGGCCGATATGGACCAGGTGCCGGCGGCGGAACGGCTCGACCTCGACCGGCTGATCGGAGATATCCGGGATCGCGGCGGCAACGCGCGCCAATTCGCCGATGCCGCGGCGGTATTGGATGCGCTGCTAAACACGGTGCGCCGCGGCGATCTGGTGCTGTTCATGAGCAACGGCAGTTTCGACGGCCTGCCCCAGCGCTTCACCGAAGCCATCCAACGCCGCCACCAGGCTTCCTGACCTCGCGCCGCCGGCATTTTTGTGCGGTCTTTCCCCGGGAGCGCGGGCATCCTGCCCGCCTTCGGTAATGAAAGATCTCATCCTAAACCATTATACTTGTTCGCCGCCGCCTGGACCCTCGCCATTATGCCCCTCGCCGAGGATCATTCCGGCCTGGATGGCGACCCTGGCTTGTCATGCCTGATCGAAGCTGCAGCTCGCCCCATGTCCCATTCGCCCAAAGAACAACACGAATCTATTGAGTTGCATTTTGCTATTATATGATCCATATTGCACACACAAACAACAAGCAGCATGGAGGTTGCAACATGCCAACCGCGGTAAGAATCACCGATGAATTGCTTAATGAAGCCAGAAAATTCAGCAAAATCGACCACCGATCATTGACCGGCCAGATTGAACACTGGGCGAGGGTGGGTAAATGCGCGGAGGAGAACCCTGATCTCACCTATGATTTGATCAAGGAGATTTTGGTTGGAATTGCTGAACTGGATCAGGGCGAGAAATCAGAGTATGAGTTTGGTTGAGGAAATCATGAGGGTCTTTCAATCAAGTTCCTTCGCAAAAACAGTCAAGAAACTTGAAAAGAACCAAAAATTAGAACTGGATACTGAAATCCAGAAGATTGTCCAAGACCCGACAATGGGTTCTGAAAAGAAAGGCGATTTGAAGGGTGTCTTCGTGCATAAATTCAAGCTCCAAAACACGTTACATTTATTATCGTATCGTATGCTTGGAGAAGATATGGAACTCATAATGATCGGTTCCCATGAAAACTACTACCGTGATTTGAAATCTTATTTGAAAGCGTGATTGTTGGATGAAGCCTAAACCGGTAGTAACCGTTCACCAGACACCTCATTATCATCATCCATGGTGAGCGTTCACTCCTCGGAGCAAGGCATGGTCTCTGTTGATGCCCACCGTCCCCACTCCTTTGCGCCTTTGCGTCTTTGCGTCTTTGCGTGAGCCAACTGTTCAATGATTCGAAAGCCTGGTCCATCGGGTGAACGCTTACAACCGGTATTCCGAACCATGCCCCAAATGCGCCGGCGTCAGGGAATTTCACCATGCCCCGAATCCTGCTCCACAACTGCTGCGGCCCGTGCACGCTGGATCCGCTGGAACGCCTGAGAAGCGACGGCTGGACGGTGCACGGCTTCTTTTACAACCCCAATATTCAGCCTTACCAGGAATGGCAGCGGCGCAGAACAGCCCTGGAAACGGTGGCCGAAGCCAGGAAGCTGCCCCTGATCGTGCGCGAAGATTACGATCTCGAGGGGTTTCTGCGCCAGGTGGTGTTTCGCGAAGAACACCGCTGCCTCACCTGCTACTCGCTGCGGCTCGAAGCCACGGCGAGACTCGCCGCCAACAGCCGCTTCGATGCCTTCACCACGACGCTGCTCTACAGCAAGTTTCAGCGCCACGACCTGATCCGTACCCTGGCCGAAGCCGCCGGCCGCCGCTACGGTATTGCCTTCGTCTACCAGGATTTCCGCGCGGGCTGGAAGAACGGTCAAGATCAGGCCCGGGCGCTCGGCATCTACCGCCAGCAGTATTGCGGCTGCATCTACAGCGAACGGGACCGCTTCTACCCCAAGGGGAAATCGCGCCGGACGCCGGCTTCTCCCGCCGCCGGGGATGGTTCGTTAACTTAACGGGTTCCCTAGTCCCCCTCTCCCCCGATT
>MNZR01000013.1 GCA_001873705.1 Syntrophobacteraceae bacterium CG2_30_61_12 | reverse complement strand
GACCGGAAACCCGGCGGCGAGGTTGGGGAGAAAACCAGGCAGCGCCGGAACCTTGCCCCTGGCCCGTCATGGCGATCGCTAGCGAAAACACTGGCTCGGCGTGGATTGGCGTGTAACTCCATGGTCTGGGAGCTTACATCGACCCCCTTGTCCCCCGCTTCGGGGGAGCGGGCAACTTTAGAGCCGTTCTTGCCTCATCCTAACCCATAGGCGTTTATGCGAGTCGCCTGATTGAGGGTCGGATGAGCAGTGGTTTCCGCCCATTCGCTCAAACGTCGATTCAGCAAATTTGATAACCGACGTCAATCGCGCGGAGTAAACTCAGCTTGGAGTATGGCAGCTTGTGGAGTTGGCGCCGAGCGCATGCGAGGTCCGCTGCACCAACTTGTTGGCCGCATATTTCTTGCGTATGCTCCGACCGGCACTGGAGTTGGCCAAGGCCAAGCAGGTGCGTCTGAGTTGATTGACTTGCCGCAGGCGAAGGGTGACAGCAGAACGGCTCAGGTCAATCTTCATCGGTAATGCTCCCGAGATACACAATGTCATCTTGATCCTGACCACTCCCGCGGAGAGACTTCAGGGTGATCAGGCCCTCGGGAGAAACAACGCTAAGGGTGCCGCCTTCCCATTCCACCTTTAGCCGGCCCTCCCATGCTTGGCGTGTTTCAGGAGTCACGATGAGAAGGTCCAAAACGAGTTGTTCGGCCGACCGCGCATCGATCTTGGTCAGCCGATGGATCTGAACCTTGCCGCCATGGAATTCCATCGGCTCGCCGCCGAGTGTAAACCCCAGGTCCTCGACTGCACGTTTGGTCCGGAACAGGCTACCGAGTTCGACCATGATATCGATTCAATAGTGGCTCTGGGCATGGCGTAGAGGGCCATGGCGAGGCCGCCGCAAAGAGCATACTCGATTCCCTCGGAATGAAGCTTCGCTGTTAAGTTCTTCAGTTCTTCCAACAGGTCCATCACCCCTTGCTCTGCTCTTGTGTGTGGCCAACGACGAGCTAACCGGCCGGGTGCCAAGGGGACCCAAGGTCATGCGCAGCCGATTTCCCGCCCGATCTGGTTAGCGCCTGGTTGGCGCACTTGCACCCCATTTGAGGGCATGGCTTAATAAAGGCGCATCAGATCATCGCGAGAAAGCTTGCAATCCTTCAGGATTTTAGCCATGAGGCCGGAACCTATGGTTTCACCCGCGTGCACTGGAATCACTGTCGATCGGCCGTCTGGATGGCGAAGGTAGTGATGACTTCCTCTGATTCTGATGGTTTCAAATCCGGCCTTAGCCAGTGCGGAGATCAAGGCCTTACCCGTCAATGCCGGCAATGTTGTCATCCAGCGACACTCACTTGCTGAACCCCGATGAAGTCAAGCGGTTCGACATCGATGCCCTCAACATCCAGGCACAGCTCAATGGCCTCTCTTATGCGGACGATAAGCTCATCAAGAGAATTGGCCTGGGTATGGCAGCCACGTAATGCGGGGACGGACGCTACGTAGTGACCTTCCCGGTCCCGCTCAATGATTACACTGAATTGCCTTGCCATATCAGATCTCCTGATGGATTGGTTAAGTTATGTATCTTTAAACTTGTCGTCCTTATGATCATGGCATATGGAAAAACCGAGATTGCTTGCTGTGCTTCACGCCATTCGAAATGAGAAGGATCGACTCGCGCACAATCGGCTAGAAATCAAACTGGATTTTCATGCCGAAATTGTTGATGTCGTCGGTGGTGAGGAAGTCGCCGAAATTGTAAATACCGCCGGAGATGGTCACATCGTCCTGGGGCCTGAAGGCCATTCCCACCGACCAGGAGTCGCGATCGGACCAGGCAAAGCCGGCTGCGTCGTTGAGATTCGCCGACCGCTGGCGATATTCCGCGCCGATATTGAAGTCGTCCGTCAGTTTGGCCGTGAAACCGCCTTCCATCAGCAGCTCGCGCTCGCGCTGGAAGCCGTAAAACCCGCTGTATGGGCTTTCGGACTTGCGCACCCCGAAGTCGACCATGACCGGCGTCGGTAGCCAGCCGATCAAGGTCATGGCATAAAAACCTGCATCCCGACTGACCCCCAACAGGTCCGAAAAATTCACTTCCACTCCAATCTCTTCCGAAGCGTTGGGTTCCGCCGTGAGACCGTTGGTTTTCCACACATTCGCATCCGCTGACGGTAGCAGTTTCCGCCCGGCCAGAGCGTCGTCGGAGAAGGTGAACCACAAATTGGAATCCGGTAGCCGCAACGTCTTCCCCAAACGGCGGGCCGTATCGGCATTCCAGCCGGTCCGCTCATCTTCGAGCGGGTAGAGGAACTCATAATCGAAAGGATCCGGTCGCCAATCCAGTTGCGGAAGTTCCCGGTCGTCGGCCGTGGCAAATTCGCTTTTGAGGTCAAAGGAAGGCAGGTCCAAAGCCAAAGTTGCAGATTGAGTCGCGGCAAAATCGGCCGTGCTTCCGGCCCATAAGAAGTCGCTTCCAAGCAGGGCCAACACCCAGATCAGAACCATCATGCGCCCGACCATCCGTTTTCACCCTTGTCCCGAGTGGTTCCCACCGCACGCGCTCATGGAACCCAAGCCGGCTCACCCCAACGTTCCATCGCCGCTGCCCAGCACCTATCATAGCCGTAAAAATAAAAAAGGTTAACTCCCCTGGGAATGCAAGGCAGGCTGAGCAGCGGCCGCGTCACCCCGTTCAATTGGGTCCCGAAAGTGGTTCAGGTGAAGCCGGCGACCTTGAAGGAACAGCACCAGATTGGTTACAATCGGATCGTGTATGTCGGCCCGAGGGAGGGTCTCGAACAACTGGCCCAGTTCGCCCGAATCCGCCGTCGCGACCGCCGGGACCGCCGCGCCTCAGCGCGGCATCTTCCAATCAGAGCATTTTACCAGACGGCGGATCATGTGACTTGCCGGCAAGGATTCTTGATCCTTGGCGGTACCATCCGATGGCGGTGGGGGCGCTCGGGGGTGGAAAAGAGTCGCGCAGGGGCGCGGCGGTCCCAGGCGGATCGTTTCCGCAATGCCAAGACCGCTGCCGTACAGCAGTTTAACGACCAACTGGGGGGTGCCTTTGATGAGCGAGATCACGCCGGCAACCTCCTCCCGCGTCATCACAACCGGGATGTTCTGTTTTTTGCGGGCGCGAACCGCATCGATTTTACCTTCAAGCGGTTGCTTGAGGACTTTTTTGTACAAGAACACCAGGGCGTTCATGGCCTGATTCTGGGTTGCGGGCGAGACATTTTTCTCCACGGCGAGATGGGTCGGAAATCGCTCGATCTTGGCTTCCCCGCCCTTAAGATCATCGCGTGATCTCATGCCATGAAATAAAGATGAAGCGCCTGATCCAGTCACAATAGCTTTTTTCGATGTGGATCGAGTAGTGGCCAAGACGCATGACCTCACGAATCTGGTCCATAAGCTTTGATTCTTGAGTTGACATATTGATTACCTCATGTATATTGGTGACGTCATTATATAAAAACAGGTCAACAAAGCAAGCGCCATAATATGTGGGAGGCGGATCCTTTACACCAACGGTCCAAATAGGGTGTGGATCTTTTGGAACAACCTCTTTGAGTGGAGAGGCCAAGCCATTCGTAGGTCGGGTTGCGACCAGCGGGAGCTACCCGACAAACCGGTGGCGCCGGCAACGGATCGTCAGGGAGTGCTTGGCACACCCTGAACTACCGTTTTATGGGCGCTTTCCCGGGATCGCGGGCATCTTGCCCGCATTTGGTAATGGGTGTGCATCTTTTGGAACAATCACTTTGAGTGGAGAGGCCAAGGAGGTCAAGCCAAGATCGTCAGGTAAGCGGGAGCTACCCGACAAACCGGTGGCGCCGGCAACGGATCGTCAGGGAGTGCTTGGCACACCCTGAACTACCGTTTTATGGGCGCTTTCCCGGGATCGCGGGCATCTTGCCCGCATTTGGTAATGGGTGTGCATCTTTTGGAACAATCACTTTGAGTGGAGAGGCCAAGGAGGTCAAGCCAAGATCGTCAGGTA
>MNZR01000228.1 GCA_001873705.1 Syntrophobacteraceae bacterium CG2_30_61_12 | reverse complement strand
TGACCCTGCCCCAAGTTCTGCTGCTGTTGACCGTGGTCCTGCCCAGGCGCGAGGTGGAATTCGAAGCGGTGGTAGCCGTACTAAGCTATCGCATCATCCATAATGAAAGGGCATATCAAAGCCACCGACGCAAAAGGCTCAGAACTTTAGCCGCATTGGGTGAGCCACGGCCAGTACAAAATGTCTCGTTGTAGTACTAGGTTCCTTGGCGCCACGAAGGGGATAGCAACTTCCGCCCCGGTGTACTGGGCCCCGGATCCGTTCAGTTGGATCGTGCGGGGCCCCCGCTGTCACCCCGTCAATGCAACGATCTATCGAGGACCTCTCGCAGTTTACGGGATAGCTTCTCGACCGTGAATGGTTTTTGGATAAAACCGTCACAACCGCGTTTCATGATCGCGGCTGCTTCGCCATCGAGGTCGTAGCCGCTGGAAAGCAGCACCTTCACCCGAGGATTGAGGGTGCGCAGGTCGTCGAAGACTTCACCTCCGCCCTTGCCCGGCATCACCAGGTCCAGCACCACCACATCGATGGTGGACAGGTTGCTATGGTAAATGTCGAGGGATTCGTGTGGGTCCTTCGCCAACAGCACCTGATAGCCGAGGGCCTTCAGGATTTCCCCCCCGGTTTCCAGGATGATGTCTTCGTCATCGACCAGGAGCACCGTTTCGACACCGCGGCGCATCGATTCGGCCGCTACCGGTTCCTTGCTGACTCCCTTATCCGAGGCCGGCAGATAAATGTCGAAGGTGCTGCCGGCCCCGGGCCGGCTCTTGACATCGATGGCGCCGCCGTGATTCTTCACGATGGCGTAGGCCGAAGCCAGGCCGAGACCGGTCCCGCGACCGGCCTTCTTGGTGGTGAAGAAGGGCTCGAAGATCCGCTGCAAGGTTTCCTCATCCATGCCGATACCCATGTCGGTCACCGACAGCTTGACATAGCGTCCGGGTAGCAGATTCAGCAAGCGGGCCTGGCTCGACTCCAGATCAACGTTCGCCGACTGCACGGTGATATCGCCGCCGCCCGGCATGGCGTGCGAGGCGTTCAGGTACAGATTGAGCAGCACCTGTTCTATTTGCCCGCGATCCACTTCCACCGGCCACAGGCCTTCCTGCTGAATCCGATGGACCGTTACCGACCGCCGACTGCGGGAAAACATGTTGCAGGTCTTGTGCAGCACGTCGTTCAGATCGAGCGACTTGACGAAACCTCTATTCCCCCGAGCGAAGCCCAGCAATTGTGAAGTGAGGGCGGCACCGCTTTGCACGTGCTGCTCGATGTTGCGCAATCGTTCGTATTCCGGACTAGTCGGGCTCGTTTTCAGCAAAATCAGCGAGGTCAGGCCCTGGATGCCCATGAGCAGATTGTTGAAATCGTGCGCGATGCCCGCCGCCATGGTGCCCAATGCCTGCATCTTATCCGCTTGCTGGAGTTGCTTTTCCAGCCGCTTGCGTTCACTCACATCGCGCATCACCCCGTGGCTGCCCAGGAACCGCTTGGAGCGGTCACTGACCGACTTATCGTACATCCCGGTGGCCTTCAGTTCAACCGTGAGGAAATCTTCTTCCTCGCACCGCGAAACGGGATGCAGGGGTGAGCACTTGAGGTGCAGCTCCACTCCGGAAGCCGCGCGGCTGCCGGTGCGCCGCTCGTTGAATACCCATTTGGCCTGTTCCAGATCTTCCTGGTAAACCATCTCGGTATAATGATGGCCGATGATCTCCTCGGCGCTGTAACCCAGCAGACGCGTGGCCACGGTGCTGATAAAGGTGAAATTGCCTTGAGGGTCGAGGGTGTAGATGATGTCCGGAGAATTCTGCACCAGGTATTGGTAGCGGTCCCGGGAAACTTCCAGTTCCCCTGAAATCTGTTCCTTTTCCCGCTTGAGTCGCTGCTGATTGAGGGCGTTCTTGATGGTTTGGAGCAGTTCCTCGAACTCGAACGGTTTTCTTAGGTAATCGTAGGCCCCCTTGCGCAGAACGGAAACCGCCGATTCCAGGGAAGCGTTTCCCGTGATCACGATCACCATGGTGTCGGGGTAACCCTGGTTGACGAATTCCACCAATTGCTCGCCGCTGGTGTCCGGCATGATCAGGTCCATCAAAACCACGTCGAATTCCGCCTGACGGAGCTGTTGCCTCGCCTCCGCTCCATTGTAGGCCGTGCAAATGCGATAGCCATGGTGGTGCAGCAGCAGCCTTAGACTTTCGCACATGCGCGGTTCATCGTCCACGATCAAGACGGATGCCTGCTCCTTCATTGTCTACCTCGTCGAGGTCTTGCCATCAAGGTCCGCAGCCAATGCCGGAAAGGAAACCACGAAGCGGGCGCCGTGCCCGGCTTCACTCTCGACGCTGATGTTGCCGTTCAGGCCTCTGATGATGTTGTGGACGACGGAAAGCCCCAGCCCGGAGTGGGATTCTCCCTTTGAGCCGACATAAGGTTCGAAGATCTTGCTCTTGATGGATTCCGGGACCCCGGGGCCATTGTCTTCGACGATGATTTCCACCCGGCCCGACGCGGTGGTCGTTTTCGCCCCGGCTGGAGCAAGTCGGCGACCCACTGAGCGGGTCTGGATCCGCAGGTGGCCGCCGGTCGCCATGGCTTCAGCGGCATTCTTGACCAGGTTGACAAAGACCTGGCGCAGCGCGTCGAGATCGGCCATGATCGGTGGGAGGTCCCGTTCCAATTGCAGTTCGATTTCCACATTGGAAGTAGCCCGCAGGGGTTCACCGGCAATCTTGCAGAGCTGGATCAGCAGCCGATTGACACTGACCGCTTCGGTTTTGACCAGCTTCGCATGGGAAAGCCTGGTCAGGCCCGCCAGGAGTTCGCTCACCCGGTCGATCTCTTCATTGACGATTCCGATTTCTTCCTGATGAATCTGCCGTTCGCTGAGCTTCAGATCCAGAATCTTGAGATAATTCTTGATCAGCGCAAGGGGATTGTTGACCTCATGGACGATCTTTCGGGCCAGGTCGGTGAAGGCTTGCAGACGCTCTTCTTGCACGACTTGCGCCTGGACCTTCTGGGCACTGATGGCCTGCAGCCTGGCCCCCGCTTGGGCCGCAAACAGATCGAGTAATTCCCGCTCACCGTTTAGGCGCTGATAATCCGCCCGGTCGAGGCCGAGCACCACCACGCCCTGAGATTCGCCGCCGTCGGCAAGCGGCTGACAATAGATGCCCGGCTTTCCGAGGTGACGGATCAGTTGTTGATCCAGAAGGCTCATGTCTCCCGGGGCCCGATCGAACGAGACCAGCGGTGTCTGCCTGGTGAAACTCGCGATCACCAGGCAATCCCGAGCGGCCAGGGGAACGAACCAGTCGGGTTCGCCGCCGGAGCCGGTTTCTCCATCGAGCGACCAGCATGTCAGTCGCTCCTGTTCCCAATCCTTCACCAGAAACAGGGGGTTCGAGAACTCGAACAAGCTGGCAAGGCCCAAGCGCAACTCCCGGACCACCCGAGGCACGTCGCGCGCGCCGACCAGGTTACGCAGGGTTGCGAATACCAGTGCAAAACGCTTCCCGTATTGATTGATCTGCTCGAGTTTGTCCCGGTCGGAACTTTCCCCGTCGCTGCATCCGAGCTCCGGTCGTTCGATCACAATCCCCAAGACATCGGCGATTTCGGCGATTTCCTGGTCGACCCGGACGAGATGGTTTTTGGTATCGGCGGCTTGCAGGTTCAAGAGCGCCGCGATCGGCCCCAGCCGGTTCCAGGCGAGCGGCTCCGCCGAGCCCGACAGGGCATT
>MNZR01000131.1 GCA_001873705.1 Syntrophobacteraceae bacterium CG2_30_61_12 | reverse complement strand
TCGCCAAGAAGTTGTTCGGTGCCGGGATCGAGGGAAATTCCCGGGCCGGCCGCCAGCACCTGCTTGCCTTCCAGGAATTCGAGGATTTCGGGGAGGGCTTCCGGCGCCACGCTGTGGCCGGCGGTTTCCTCCAGCGGCAGGGTCATGGCTTCGGTGAGCTTCACTTCCATGATCGGATTGAGGCTGCGCGGCACCAGATGAGTGACCAGACCCGCTCCCACCCGGGCCGCGCCCAGGCAGGCCAGAGTCGCGGCTCCGGTTTTACCGGGGGACCCGGCCAGGACCGCCACGTGCCCGGCTCGGCCCTTATGGGTGTCCGGCGGGCGCGGGGAGAACCATTGCCGCAGTTCGGCCCGATCCAGAAACCAGCGCTGGATTCCGGCCGCCGCCAGGGCCTGGCGGGGGATGCCGATATCGATCACCTGGAGCCGGCCCGCCTGGTCTTCTCCCGGCCACTGCACCTGGCCCACCGTGGCCGCCCCGAAGGTCGCCGTGGCCACGGCGCGGACGGCAGCCCCGAGCGGGCGGCCGCTGGTCGCATCGAGCCCGGATGGGATGTCCACCGCCAGAATCGGCCGACCGCTCCCGTTCATGGCTTCGATCACCTGGCGATAGAGACCGGTCACCGGGCTGTTGAGGCCGGTGCCGAGAATGGCGTCGATCAGCACCTGGGCTTCCGCGATCGGTCGGAACTGAAGATCGAACGGCTGGGCCGGGTCCCAGACCCGAATCGGCACTTGCAGCCGTTCGAGAATCTGGAAATTGGTCAGGGCATCGCCCCGCAGGCGGCTTGGCGGCTTCAGGCAAATCACTTCCACCCGGGCACCCTGTTCGGCGAACAGGCGGGCCAAAACGAAGCCGTCGCCGGCATTGTTGCCGCTGCCCGCCACCACCGCCAGCCGCCGTTTGGGCAGATCCGGAATGACCTCGGTAAAGAACCGGGCGGCGCCGCGGGCCGCGTTTTCCATCAGCACGATCCCGGGAATGCCGAAGTCCTCGATGGCGGCGCGGTCGAGTCGGGCCATTTCGGCGGCGGTTACGATCAGCATGAAACCTGCTCCGATTGGGTTTCCAGAATGACCACGGCGGCGCCGTAGCGGCCGTCGTCGGTCAGACTGAGGTGCCAGGAGTGGATGCCGAGGCCCCGGCAGTAGCTCGCAGCCCGTTCCGACAGACGGATTTCCGGCTTACCCAGCGGGTCGTTGGTCACTTCGATGTCTTGCCACAGCACCGGGCGTCGCAGGCCCAAACCGAGCGCCTTGGCGAACGCTTCCTTGGCGGCGAAGCGGAGCGCGTAACAGGCCCCCCGGCGCCGGCCCCGATCGCAACGGCGGCGCTCCTCCGCGGTGAACACGCGGCGGCTGAAGCGGTCGCCGAACCGGGCCAGACTGCCGACGATCCGCTCCACCTCAATCAGATCGATACCGATTCCGTAAACGGCCATATCACTTGTTGATCAGCGCGATCATCTCGCGCACCGCCTGATCCAACCCCACCAGCACGGCTCGGGCGATGACCGCATGGCCGATGCTGAATTCCTCGATTTCCTCGATTTCCCGCAGCCACAAAATGTTGCGGTAGTCCACCCCATGGCCGGCATGCACGCCCATGCCCAGCTTCTTGGTGAGCTTGGCGGCGTCCACCAGGCGTTCGAATTCATCCTGGCGAGCGGTGAAGGTCTTGGCTTCGGCGAAGGTCCCGGTGTGCAGTTCGACGAAATCGGCGTGCAGGCGATGGGCGGTTTTGATCTGTTTGGGGTCGGCGTTGATGAACAGACTCACGGCCATGTCGGCCTCGTGAAACAGCTTGATCACCCCGGCCAGGGCGTCTTCGTGCACGATCACATCGAGGCCCCCTTCGGTGGTCAGTTCCTGGCGCTTTTCCGGTACCAGGGTGACCATATCGGGCACCAATTTCAGGGCGATCTGAACGATTTCGCGGGTGGCCGCCATTTCCAGGTTGAGTCGGGTCTTGACGGTCCGTTTGAGGACTTCCACGTCGCGGTCCTGGATGTGGCGGCGGTCTTCACGAAGGTGCACCACGATGCCCTGGGCTCCCGCCAGTTCGGCGATCGCCGCCGCGGTTACCGGGTCCGGTTCCGCCCCCAGACGGGCCTGCCTGACCGTGGCCACGTGATCCACATTGATTGCCAGCCTGGTCACTGTCTTTTCTCCTCCCCAATCCTGTTAATCCTGTCAAAGAGTCTTTCCCACCGATCGCGCCAGGCATCGGCGCGAAACCTCCTAACCAGCCGTTTCAAACCAGGCCAGATCGGCGCTGGAATGGCCGAGGCGGGCCATCAGGTCCAGGGTCTTTCGGTCCATGGCCGCTGCCTCATCCGGGTCGGCGTGATCGAACCCGATCAGATGCAAAATGCCGTGCACCAGCAGCAGATCCAGCACGGTCGGGAGCGGGCACTGGTGATCAAGAGCCATACGCGCCGCGGTCGGCGCGGCAATAACCACATCCCCCAGCAGTTCCGGGGCGATCTCGGCGAATTCGCCTTCCGCCTGGGCGAAGGAGAGCACATCGGTGGGTTCATCGACCCCGCGGTAGTCGCGGTTGAGCCGCTGCATTTCCTGATCATCGATCACCGCGATACTGAGTTCGCGGTCAGTGCAGCCCAAGTCGCTTAAGATCGCTCGGGCCGCCTTCAGCAGCGGCTGCTTCGGGACTTTTATCTGGTCCTGGTTCACGCTGAGCCGGATCTTTCGCACTTTGCTTGCCCTTGTTGTTGCCCTGTTCCTGGCCGGGATACTGAATCCGCTTGTGATGCACCGTGGCCAGGATCTGGTTGAAGTGCTTGGCGATGGAATGGAGGTCTTTCAGGGTCAATTCACATTCATCCAACTGGCCGTCGCTGAATACGTTGTTGATCAGCCGGCTCACCATCCCCTGAATGCGCGCCGGGGTGGGATCGATCAGGGAACGGCAGGCGGCTTCCACCACGTCCGCCAGCATCACCAGACCGGCTTCCTTGGTCTGAGGTTTGGGGCCGGGATAGCGGTAGTCTTCGATATGGATCATCGGCAGTTCGGCGCCGCGACCGGTTTGGGTTTTTTTGTGGGCGTCCAGGGCTTTTTGATAAAAGAAGGCAATGAGACTGGTGCCGTGGTGTTGGCTGATGATGTCCCGGATCGGTTTACCCAGCCGGTAGCTGTTGGCCAGTTCGATCCCTTCCTTGACGTGGGAAATGAGGATCAGAGCGCTCATCGAGGGCGCCAGTTTTTCATGGCGGTTTTCGCAGCCCTGCTGGTTTTCGATGAAATAGAGCGGCTTCCTGGTCTTGCCGATGTCGTGATAGTAGGCGGCGACTTTGACCAGCAGCGAGTTGGCGCCGATGGATTTGGCCGCGGTTTCGACCATGTTGCCGACGATGATGCTGTGGTGGTAGGTGCCGGGGGCCTGGACCATCAGTTCCCGGAGCAGCGGCTGGTCCATGCTGGCCAGTTCCAGGAGTTTGATATCGGTGGTGTAGCCGAACAACAGTTCGGCCAGCGGCGCCAGGCCGGTGACCAGAATCCCGGCCAGGATTCCGCCCAGCAGGCCGGCCGGCAGGCTGGTCAGCAGCGCGCCCGGTTCCCATGGGCTCTGTAGGAGCGAGGTCAGCACCAGCAGAACCAGGTTGGCCACCCCGACCACGATACCCGCCCGAATC
>MNZR01000285.1:3590-3668 GCA_001873705.1 Syntrophobacteraceae bacterium CG2_30_61_12 | reverse complement strand
GGAACGGCCGACGCACCCTGGAACCCGGTCTGGACCTCCGGCACGGCAACCTGGTCCTGCACCCGGCGGACTATCCGG
>MNZR01000285.1:0-3566 GCA_001873705.1 Syntrophobacteraceae bacterium CG2_30_61_12 | reverse complement strand
TTTTCGCGATCGCCGCCGCCGAGCGTGCCGGTTTTTCCTGCGCCGCCGCCCAGTGGGTCCAGCACCACGCCAACCTCCTGGAAACGGCGGCCGGAGATCGGGCCGTGCGTGACGAACTGTTGAGCCTGCTGCTGCTGGACTCGCCGCAACTGCACGCGCTCAGGAGCTTTTATGATTTTGGTCTGCTCGGAGCCATGATTCCGGAAATCGCCGCCGTTCACTGCCTGGTGCAACATGACGCCTTCCATTTGTATCCGCTGCACGAACACCATTTCCGCACGCTGGCGGGACTGAAGCGGTTGCGCGCCGGAGAGCACGCGGGCACGGCGCCGGAGCTGACCGCTCTGGCGGAAGCGGTAGCTGATCTGCCGGCCCTATACCTGGCGGCCATCGTGCACGATATCGGCAAGAGCGCCGGCGCCGATCACGCCAAACACGGCGCCGCCATGATCCCCGCCATGGCCCAACGCTTGGGCCTCGACCCGGACACCACCGATACCCTTCAGTTTCTGGTCGGTCATCACCTGCTGCTGATGGACAGCGCCAGTATGCGCGACCTGGCCGATCAGGAAATGATCAGCCAGTGCGCCCAGCAGGTGGGCACGGTCGAACGACTGCGGTTGCTGCTGATTTTGAGTTTCGCCGATATGCTGGCCACCGGTCCGAAGGCCTTGCAAAAATGGCGGGAAACTCCGGTCGATCAGTTGGCGGAAAAGATCCGCACCGTGCTGGAGAAGGGGGAGCCAGGGCCCGAATCGATCACCGCTCGCCTCGACCAGGTGCGCGCATTGGTTGAGCCGCAAGTGCGCGACCTGATGAGCGGCGCCGATTTGAGCACGCATTTTGCCCAGTTGGCGCCGCGCTATCTGTTGTCCATGCCGCCCGCGGCGATCGCCGAGCATCTGCGTCTGGAGCGAGAACTCGAGGGATCGCTGGAGCCCTTTGCCTGGATCGTGAAGCCTCTGGAAAGTAGTATCGAAATCACCATCATGGGCCGCCGGACTCACGGCTTGCTGACCAAGGCGGCTGGAGTCCTGACGCTGCATGCGCTCGATATCGTGGGCGCCCAGGTGTTCACCAAGAACAATGGCGTGGTGCTGCTGGTGTTTCAATGCCGCGCGCGCGCCGGTGGGGCCGATGCCCCGGCCTGGGACGTCGTCGGCCGGCACATGAAGCGGCTGCTTGAAGGCAAGCTGGCGCTCGACTACCGGATTGCGCTCCAGGCCCGACAGCTCAAGGACGCGACCGACTTCCCCTCGGGCTCCCGCAGCCGGGTGTTGATCGACAACGAGTCCTCCCAGCTCTATACCATCCTGGAGGTGTATACCAGTGATCGGTTCGGCCTGCTCTACAGCATCACCCGCACGCTGATGGACCTGGAGGTGCGGATCGATGTGGCCAAGATCACCACCAAGGTGGATCAGGCAGCGGATATTTTCTACCTGCGCAGTCTCGATGGGGAAAAGGTGCTGGATCGGGAACAGCTTCAAGAAATCAAGAACGCTCTATTGTTTCGCCTGGACGGTCCCTCCGCCCTGAGTGGTGCCGGAGGCCATGCGACGTGACCCGGGGAAGCCATACTCGTTGAGGATGAGATTCTTACGCTTCTTGTGGGCCCTTTCCCGGGAGCGCGGGCATCTTGCCCGCATTTGGTCATGAAAGCTCTCATCCTAGACCGGTATCTTAGCCGACGCCCGGAGCAAACAGCGATGCGCGCGGGGAAGACTCCTTCGAAGCGGTTGAACGGGTCCCACACGGTGAGGACATGCGGTGTACATTCGGCGGATGATGGTGCGGGGCCGGTTTTCTTATTGGCTCCGGGAATCGGTTTGGCAAGGCGATTACTGGGGCTTTCGGGACCTGCTGGATCTCGGCCACGACCCTTCGGATTTTATCGAATTGCCGGGCGGCAATGGGTTCTATTTCAAGCCGGAGCTCGAGCAGGCGCTGGCTGCATCCGGGGTGGCCTGGACCAGCGAAGAACTCGACTTCCTATTCTTGCCCTTTCTGCCCCAGCATATCCAGCGGGTGATCGAGGCGTTCGGCGGGGTCGGCTCGCCCCCGGATCCCCGGTTGCGCCTCGATCTGGACCAGTTGCGCGAAAGTCTTGAACTGATCCATCCGTTCGATAAAAGACGGCTCCACTTTCTCCGCTGTGGGCGCGTCGATATGGGCCGTTTGCAGGGCCGGGTGCTCAAGTTATTCAAGGTACTGCTGGGTAAAGGGCGGGATGAAATCGAAAATTTGCTCGAGGGAATGGAGATGGCGCTGCGGCCTTACGAAATCCGCCCCTACATCTACACCGCCCTGGATCTGCAGAGTTATTTCCCCCAGCATTTATTGAAGAATCAACCGGCGGCGCTGGACCCGGAAAAGGTTGATGGCTATGTTCTGGACGCCGTCTGCGCCCTGAATCGGGATCGGGAATTTTTTCGCGGCATTCCGAACCATAGGGACCAGCACCTGCACCCTTTTCTGATAAAGTACGTGACCCAATATTTCGATCATGAATTTCACTATTTTCAGTTTCAGGACGAAATACTGGGCCAGTTCATGGGCCAACGCCAGTTTCGTTCGGCTCCCCCGAGAGCGCCGTTGGAAACGACGGAAGCCTGCCGGCTCCTGGGCATTTCGCGGCAGGATTTCGAGCGCATGAGCGTGCGCGATCTGATCCGTTGTTATCGGAACCTGGTGATGAAGACGCACCCGGACAAGGGCGGTGACCACGAAGCGTTCATTCGGGCCACCTCGGCCTATGAGTGCCTGCTCGGCTGCAAGCGGCGCTAGACCCCACTGCTTATCGGCATCGTCAATCGAGTGCCACGGGCCGGTATCGGGGTCGGTATCGGTATCGTGAATCGGTATCGGTATCGGTATCGTGAATCGAGTGCCACGGGCCGGGGTCGGTATCGGTATCGCAATCGCTATCGCTATCGAACCCGATTGCGACCCCGATTCCGATTCCGACCCCGACAGCGGGAAGGGGGTGACCGGCTGGTCGCCCCTACTTCACATGCCGGCTGAGGATTTCCTGGACCAGCGAATAGGGGTCCCGCTCTTTAAGGGCAAGAATTCGTAGGTCGGGTTGCGACCAGCGGGAGCTACCCGACGCTTCGGCAGCGTCTCCAATCGTCAACCAACCGCCGAATCGTCAGGGAGTGCTACGCACACCCTGACCTACTCGGCTACTCGGCTAGCCACCACTGGCTATCGGAATCGGAATCGGGGTCGGTATCGGTATCGGTATCGGAATCGGAATCGGAATCGCTATCGCTATCGCTATCGAACCCGATTCCGACCCCGAACCCGATCCCGACAGCGGGCAATGCCGTTGACTTAACGTCACCCCGCGTAGGCGGGGGTCCATAAATCCTTGAAAAATATGGATTCCCGCCTTCGCGGGAAGGACGAACGTGGCTTAAGTCAACAGGATTGCCGACAGAGGGAAGGGGGTGACCGGCTGGTCGCCCCTACTTCACATGCCGGGTGAGGATTTCCTGGACCAGCGAATAGGGGTCCCGCTCTTTAAGGGCAAGAATTCGTAGGTCGGGTTGCGACCAGCGGGA
>MNZR01000084.1:2204-3768 GCA_001873705.1 Syntrophobacteraceae bacterium CG2_30_61_12 | reverse complement strand
TGCGCGATCGGATCCACGTGGGTGATGCCCAAGAGATAACTCACCAGACTGGCCGCCGCGCTGCCCCGGCCGCAGTGCAGCGGGCGCCGCCGCACCAGATCCGCCACCACCAGAAAATAGTCGACGTAGCCCTTGGTTCGGATCAGAGTCAATTCCTCGGCCAGCCGCCGTTCGACGGCGGCGTTGCCGTGGCGGTAGCGCCGGCGGATGCCGGCACGGCAGCGATCGAGCAGGAGCGAAAAATGATCGCGGCGGTGGTCCTGGTAGTCGGGGAAAACCGTTCTCGAAAGGTCCCAATCGGTGTGGCAGCGCGCCGCTAGGACCACCGTATTGGAAATCGCTTCCGGACAATGAGGGAAATGGGCCGCCATCCGCTCCGGGGGCTGCAGCCAGCGTTCGGGCGCAACCGTTTCCGCCGCCTCCAGGGTGCTCAGGGTGCGATTGCAGTCGATCGCCCGCAGCAGTCGATGCAGCGGGTAATCTTCGGGGTGGACGAAATGCACATCGTTTCCCGCCACCACCGGCAGATCGAGTTCCCGGGCCAGGGTCAGCGCCCGCCGCCCGGCCGGGCCGGGCAGCAGTTCCACCCAGCAGTCGGCTTTGGCGCGAAGGGCCCGCAACAGATCCGGATCGCTCCCGAGCAGCGCCAGATGCTCTTGAGCCTCCGGAAAATCCCGCCGCAGCGAAAAATCGCCGTCAAGATGCAACGCCGAGAGCAGTCCGCACAGTCGTTCGTAGCCCTGCGGGGTTTTCGCCAGCACCACCGCCCGATCCGTTCCCACCACCAGTTCCGCCCCGATGATCGGGCGCAGTCCATGCTTACGAGCCGCTTCCAGAAAAGGCCCCAGGCCGTACACCCCGTTCACGTCGGTCAGGGCCAGGTGGGTCATGCCGAACCGGGCCGCGGCCGCGCACAGTTGTTCCGGAGAATTCACCCCGCGCATGAACGAATAATGGGAATGGACATGGAGATGCATGGCGAACCCGAGCCCGCGGCCGAAAACCTGGTCAACCTTTGCCGCTCAATTCTCCGGTGCCAGGCGTAGTTCGGCGCAGGCGTGAGTCTTTGCGGGTGTAGGTCAGGTTGCGACCAACGGGAGCTACCTGACAGACCGTCCACACACCCCAACCCCGATGCGCACCGGGCGTCAGGGAGCGCTGCGCGCACCCTGACCTACAATCATCTCAATGTTGGTAGGCGGCGATCGACGGGAAGCCCCCTGACGGTCCGTCCGCGCGCGGCCGCTCCGGTTCCCGCTCCCCAGGCCACGAGGCCGCGACCGAAACGGCGCCGGATGGCGTCGAGAGCGTTTTGCAGGTTCTGTTCCCGGGTTTGATCGGGTTCGGTTGCGGGAAACAGGGACAGTTGCCGAAACGGCATGGCGAAGCTGGAAAACTCGAGAGTCAACCGGCGCAGCGCCACTCGCCGTTGCAGCAGCCGGTGCAGGAGCCGGCGGGCGCTGGTGAACAGAACGCGATCCAGCAGGACCCGGCCGGGCGCCGTTTGTTCCCGGCCGCGCGCGCTGACCCCGTCGGCATGGCGGATTTCCAGTTCCACCACCCG
>MNZR01000084.1:0-2188 GCA_001873705.1 Syntrophobacteraceae bacterium CG2_30_61_12 | reverse complement strand
CGGCGCAAGATCCAACCCGCTTCTTCCACCAGATCGAACAGGACCCGTTGCAGACGCTCGCGATCGATCTCATCTCGCTCCAGGGTTCGGGACAGACGCAGGTGGGGGGAGTGCTGAAACGGCACCACCGGTGACGGGTCCTTGCCGTGCGCCAGCCTGGCCAGGCGCGGTCCGGCTTTTCCGAACACCGCGGCCAGCATGCTCGGGGCCAAAACCGCCAGTTGGCCCACCCGGGTGATGTTGAGATCGGCCAGATCGGCCTCCGTTTTCGCCCCGATGCCCGGCAGCATCCGCACCGGCAGCGGCCGCAGGAAGGCGTCTTCGCTGCCGGAAAAGACGTAGCCCAGGTCACCCGCTTCCACACAGCGAGCCGCCACCTGGCTGATCAGCTTGTTTTGCGCCAGTCCGACCCGGGCCTTGAGACTCCGCCGCCGGTCCAGCTCCCGTTCCAGGCGGCAGGCCGTGTCCGGAGCGCTCCCCCAGAGGCGGCGGGTGCCGGTGAGATCGACAAAATAGTGACCGGGGAAGGTCCCTTCCACCAGCGGCGAAAACCGGTCCAGGTCCTGCACGACGCCCTGATGCTGCCGGCGGTAAAAAGCCGTATCGGGGGCCACCACCCGCAACCGTCGACACCGCCGCCGGGCCTGGCTGAGCGCCATTCCTTCGCGAATTCCGTCGCGGCGGGCCCAGTCGTTGACTCCCTGAACCACGCCGCGCACCCCGGGTTCGGCAATGGCCAGCGGCCCCCGGACCAGTCGCGGGTCCCGCAATTGTTCCAAAACCGCGTAAAAATCGGCGACTTCAAGATGAACAATACGGCGTTCCACCGGTTATCCGCCCGTTTGGGTTCGCTGGAAATTCAGCCCTTGGCGCCGGCGGGGACACCGCGGCCCGAATCACCCGCCCTGCCCTGCCCCGCCCCGCTCCCCGCTTCGTGCTCCCCGCTTCGTGCTCCCCGCTCCCGGCTCCCGGCTCCCGGCCCCCGACCCCGCTCACGCGGCTCCCCGATGCCGATAATTGCGCAGTAAGCCCATCACCACTCCGGCGATCTCCACTTCTTCGGCCCCGATCAGGATTGGTTCCATGAGGCTGTTGGCCGGGCGCAGTTCGACCTGATCGTCCTTGAGGTAAAATTTTTTCACGGTGGCTTCGCCGTGGATCAGAGCCACCACCGTCTGGCCGTTTTCGGCGTGGGCCTGGCGGGTCACGATCAAGATGTCGCCATCCCGAATGCCATCATCGATCATCGATTCCCCCCGCACCCGGAGCGCGAAGTTGCTGCCGTTACCGAGAAAGTTCTCCGGCACCTCGATGGAGTCGGGGATTTCGATCGCTTCGATCGGGCGCCCGGCCGCCACCACTCCGAGAAAGGGGATCGCAACCGCGCCCGAACTCAGCGGCAGCAGTTCCAGAGCGCGCTTCTGATTGTTCCAGGGGCTCTGGAGATAGCCCTTGCGTTCCAGTTGCTTGAGATGTTTGTGCACGGAATTGAGGGAACTGAACCCAAAATGTTCGCGAATTTCTTCATAAGAAGGGGCATGGTGGTGGTGCCGCAGGTAGTCTTCTATGAAGCGATAGACCCGCTCCTGCGCCGGAGTCAGTCTCATGGTCGCCTCCTGTCGGGTTCCAAGGATTGTTCGCAAGTGCCCTTAAGTGGCCGAAACGATGATCATCGCCTCCGCAAGCTTCGCGAACGGCATCAACGTGGAGGGATTTTAGGTGAATAAAAGGTGAAAGTCAAGAGGCCAACCGATCGGTTTGAGCGCCAAGTTGAGGGCGGTTCGTGGTGACGCCGTAAGGCGTTCCAGGCGTCAGCGCCGCAATGCCCTTACGGGCCCACGATCAGCGCGGGAGTCACCACCCTTATGGGCACACAGCCAACATCGCCGTCCAAAAGCGTGCGCCGAGGCTGGACGATCTTCAGCGGGGAACGGCAAGCCAGATGGCATGGCGGGCGCCGCCCCGCGGGCCGCGGGCGCGCACCCGGACGCAACGGGCGTCAAAGCCGGCGCGCCTGAGCCGCGGGGTGAAGCTCTGATCGGGTCCGGCCGACCAGACCGCAAGCACCCCGCCCGGTTTCAGGGCGGCGGCGGTCGCCGCCAGGCCGGCCGCGGTGTAGAGCCAGTTGTTTCGAGGCCGGGTCGAACCTTCCGGGCCGTTGTCCACGTCCAGCAGCACCGCGTCGAAA
>MNZR01000042.1:425-17593 GCA_001873705.1 Syntrophobacteraceae bacterium CG2_30_61_12 | reverse complement strand
CATGGCGCAAAAATACAGATAGATGATGGCCGAATCGTTGTTCGCCCTAAGTTCCCGGATCAGCACCACGGTGAGCCCGGCGAACAGACCGCCGGTGACCGCCAGGGTCTGACCGAGCCAGCCGCCGCCGAGGGTGAAATCAAACAGGATCAGGGTCCCCACAAACACCAGGGCGATGCTGATGATCCCGCTTCGGGTCACCTGTTCCCGGTAGATCAGGGGCGCAAAAATCGCGGCGAAGGCGGGATAGGTATAGAAATAAATCAGCGCGGTGGAAACCGGCAGCATCCGAATGGCCAGGATCAGGGCCAGAAACGCGATGGAACCGGTCAAGCCGCGCAGCACCAGCAAAGGGACCTGGGCGCTTCGAAACGGGTTCCGGCGCGGCCCGACGATCACCAGGATCATCGCCATCCCGCCGAGGAACCGATAGACACCGATGTCCCACACCCGGAAATGTGCTCCCAGCAGCTTGATGATGAGATTCAAGCCGGTGAAAAGCAGCGCCGAGGCCAGCATCAGCAGCGGTCCCGCCAGGGTTTGGGTGATAAGGATGCGGATTCGCTTCATGTCAGGCCTTCACTTACGCCACCTCGGGTTCCCGCCTCGATCGTTGCCCCAGCCCTTATAGCACAGCCGGCCCCGGATCATCAGGTCTATCCCACCGCCACGTGCGGGACCATCCGTGCTTCAACCTGCTGGATGTGCTACACTCGGCCCAGGCCACGGAGAAGCCGTGGCCATGAACCAACTTTGACCCAGCAAAACTGGCGACTCGATAAATCAGGTCGAAATCGCCGCGGGGTTTTTTTATTACTCTTCCGGTTAAGGGCAAAAAGTTTCATTTCATGTGCGCTCTTTCCCGGGAGCGCGGGCATCTTGCCCGCTTTTGGTAATGAAACATCCGATCCTTAACCAGTATACCAACCGCCGGGCCAGGGAGCATCCCACGGAGTTCCCGTAACCGGTTCGATGGGAAAGGCAGGAAGCCATGTACAAGATCAGCTATGACGACAACGACATGATCATCCGCTTCGATCAGGACCTGGTGGAAAACGAAGCGCTGTCAGCCTTTCTGGGGCACATCAACGTCAATGCCCTGTTTCGGAAAAGCACCTTCGCCGATACGGCGAATCGGCTGAAGAGTCAAACGCGCCGTGACCGCCTGCCCTGCGGTGCCGACCTGCTGCGCAATCCGAATCTCAACAAGGGCAGCGCCTTCACGGCCCAGGAACGGGAGGCTCTGGGCCTGAGCGGCCTGCTGCCGCCGCGGGTGCACAGCATGGAAGAACAGGTGGCCCGGGTGCTGGAAAATCTGCGCAAGAAGCCGAACGACCTGGAAAAATACATCTTCCTCACCAGTCTTCAGGACCGCAACAAGACCCTGTTCTACCGGGTCCTGGTGGACAACATCGAAGAATTGATGCCCATCATCTACACCCCGACGGTTGGCCAGGCCTGCCAGGAATACGGCCACATCTTCCGGCGCCCCCATGGCATTTTCATCACCGCCGACGATCGCGGGCGGATCGTCGATATCCTCCGCAACTGGCCGCAAAAGAAGATCCGGATCATTGTGGTGACCGACGGCGAACGGATTCTCGGGTTGGGCGATCTGGGCGCCGACGGCATGGGAATTCCCACCGGCAAACTGGCCCTGTACTCCGCTTGCGCCGGGATTCATCCGGCGCTCAGCCTGCCGGTGACCATCGATGTCGGCACGGAAAATGAGCAGCTTCTGAACGACCCGCTTTACATCGGTCTGCGCCGGCGGCGGCTGCGCGGGGAAGCCTACGACAGCCTGCTGGAAGAATTCGTGGTGGCGGTGCAGCGGGTATTCCCCTGCTGCCTGATCCAATTCGAAGACTTTTCCAACAGCAACGCCTTCCGCCTGCTGCACAAATACCGCGACGAAATTCTGTGCTTCAACGACGATATCCAGGGGACCGCGGCGGTGACCCTGGCGGGCATCTACTCGGCCATGAGGATCACCGAAAGCCGACTCAAAGACCAGAAATTGCTCTTTCTGGGCGCCGGCGAAGCCGGAATCGGCGCCGGCAATCTGATGGTTTCGGCGATGATGGCCGAGGGGCTGTCGCTGGAACAGGCCCGGTCGCGCTGCTGGTACGTGGATTCCAAGGGTCTGGTGGTGAGCAGCCGGACCGATCTCGGGGGACACAAGCAGTTGTTCGCGCACGACCATGAATTCTGCCCGGATTTGCTCAGTTCCGTGGAATCCCTCCGGCCCACGGCGATCATCGGCGTTTCCGGCAAACCTCAGATGTTCACCCGACCGGTGCTCGAGGCCATGGCTCGGATCAACCAGCGCCCGATCGTCTTCTCCCTGTCGAACCCGACGGCCAAAACCGAATGCACGGCGGAGCAGGCCTATCACTGCACGGACGGTCGGGCCATCTTCGCCAGCGGCAGCCCGTTCGATCCGGTCACCATCCATGGCGCCACGGTGAGCCCGGCGCAGGGCAACAACGTCTACATCTTCCCCGGAGTCGGTCTGGGCTGCATCGCCTGCTGGTCCCGGCGCGTAACCGACGAAATGTTTCTGGTGGCGGCCGGCATCCTGGCCCGGATGGTGGCACCGGCCGACCTGGAAGCGGGTCGGGTCTACCCGCCGCTTGCCAAGGTCCGGCAAGGGTCCCTGGAAATCGCCGTCGCCGTGGCGGAAGTGGCCTATCAACGCGGCCTCGCCACCCGGCCGAAGCCGCGCGATCTGAGAGAGTTCATCCAGTCGCTGATGTTCGAGCCGCGTTACGAGAACTATGTTTGAATGGGAATCGGAGGGGCGCGGAACTGGGGCGCGGGAGCGGCGCGGGGCGATCCCCCAACCCCTAGATGGCCACCGTCATTGGCGCCACTCCCGCAATCGATGGACGGCCATCCGGCCCAGCGCCCCTTGGATGACCGGATTCCCGCTGGGCGATAGCGATACCGATACCGATACCGATACCGACCGTGATAACTCAGACGATGCCCTGATCCACCATGGCCTCGGCCACTTTGACGAAGCCGGAAATGTTGGCGCCGATCATGTAATTGCCCGGCTTCCCATAACGTTCGGCGGCATCCAGGCAGGCCCGGTGGATGCTTTTCATGATCGTTCGCAGGCGCCCGTCCACTTCCTCGCGGGTCCAATTGAGGCGCATGCTGTTTTGGGTCATTTCCAGGCCGGATACCGCCACTCCGCCGGCGTTGACCGCCTTGCTGGGGCCATAGAGGATGCCGCTGTCGAGAAAAACATCGATCCCTTCGGGGGTGGTCGGCATGTTGGCGCCTTCCGCCACCAGCACCACTCCGTTGCTCACCAGATTACCGGCGTCGACGGCGTTGATCTCGTTTTGCGTGGCCGACGGGAAGGCGCAATCCGCCCGGTGGGTCCACAGCGGGTTGTGATCGCGGGTGGGATCGGCTGGGGTATGGACCGCATCCGGATAACGATCCGCATAGTCCTTCATGCGGCCTCGACGAACATTCTTCAAGTCCTTGACAAAGGCCAGTTTGGCGCGATCGATTCCGGCTTCATCGAAAATGTAGCCGGACGAATCCGAAAGCGTCACCACCTTGCCGCCCAGGTCCAGGATCTTTTCCACCGTATACTGGGCCACATTGCCGGAACCGGATACCAGACACACCTTGCCTTCCAGGGTTTGCCCGCGGGTCGCCAGCATTTCCGAGGCGAAATAGACGCAGCCGTAACCGGTCGCTTCCGGTCGAATCAGGCTGCCGCCCCAATTGAGGCTTTTTCCGGTGAGCACTCCGGTGAATTCATTGCGCAGCTTCTTGTACATGCCGAAGAGGAAACCGATCTCACGACCGCCCACGCCGATATCACCGGCCGGGACATCACAGTGGGGCCCGATATGGCGAAACAATTCGAGCATGAAGTTGTGACAGAAGCGCATCATTTCCTGGTCCGATTTGCCCTTGGGATCGAAGTCCGAACCACCCTTGCCGCCGCCCATGGGCAGGGTGGTGAGCGCGTTTTTGAACACCTGTTCGAAGGCTAGAAACTTGAGGATGCTGAGATTGACGGACGGATGGAAGCGCAGCCCGCCTTTGTAGGGCCCGATCGCGCTGTTCATCTGAATGCGGAAGCCACGATTGATCTGAACGTTGCCCCGATCGTCCACCCAGGGCACCCGGAACAGGATCACCCGCTCCGGTTCCACCAAGCGTTCCATGACCTTGAGGTGACGATACTGGGGGTTTTGTTCCAGCACCGGCTGCACCGACAGCAACACCTCGCCCACCGCCTGGTGGAATTCCCGCTGCTCGGGGTCCCGGTTTTTTACCCATTCCATGATCTCAGCCATGTTCGCCTCCCTTTGGATACCTCTGGATCGGCGACGGTCAAGGAGTCATCCCTCGACCCATCACGCTTTCCCATGGTCGTTGCCGGCCCCAGCTTTAGCAGCTATCGATCGGGGGGTCAACTTGATCCCCGCGCCTCCCAGGGTGCTTCTGTTCCGTTGGGAAAAACAACGCATTTCATCCATGCTTGTTCAGGTAAAAAACCTTCATTCCGTGTGGGCTCCTTCCTGGGAGCGCGGGCATCTTGCCCGCCTATTGATAATGAAAGATCTTATCCACAACCGGTATGAATTCCCATGGCTTTGATGACCTCGACCTTGGCCCCCTGGTTATCCGGCTTGACGTTGGTAAGCACCCAGATGTATGAGACCTAAGCGTTCACCTGAATGGCCATGCCTTCGGAGCACATGAACAAGCCGCCTCGCCCAAAGCCGCAAAGACCTCCGGACGGTGAGCGCCCGGAGAGACGTTGCGCACCGCGACGGGTGAACGATCACGGCGCGATCGCTTGCGCGTCCACTTATGGGTGCGGCGGGAGCCAATATCGGCGGCAACCAGCCGAGGGAGGACGTGATAATGTTTTCGATTCAAGAAATCCTGAGCATGGCCATTCGCATCGAAGAAAACGGTGAACGGTTCTACCGCCAGGCGATCGCCCGGATTTCCGATCAATCCCTGGCTTCGGTGCTGCTCTGCCTGGCCGAGGAGGAAGTGCGCCATCAGCAGATGTTTCGGGAACTTCGGGAGGCGTCCGAGGGAAGCGGAAAATTCCACTGGGCCGAGGATATCGGCGGTTCGATGCTGCAAAACGTGGTGGGTGATCAGACCTTTTCCCTGAAAGAGCTGGATCCCGCCCACTTCACTTCGGAATGGAAGATCCTGAAAGCCGCGATCGAATTCGAAAACGACACCATTTTGTTCATGGAAATGATCCGGGACTTCGTGACCGATGCGGCCACCTTGCAGCAATTGAACGACTTGATCGCCGAGGAACAACGGCATAAGGAAACCCTCCACCGCTGCCTGCATTGCCGTCAGCCCGCGTGCCAGGAACTCAAGGCACTGAACTGACAGCGCCACCGCCGGCGCCCAAGAATCGGTATTCATTCCGTCACGGATTGAGCAGTCCGAACGCCGGCCTTTATCATCGTTTCGGCCAATTTGAATAAAGATCAACCACGGAGTTCACGGAGAACACTGAGAAAACCCTTTCTTTTCGAAGTCTTCTCCGTGACCTCCGTGCTCTCCGTGGTGAATCATTCCCACAAAGTGGCCGAAGCGATGATCATCGCCACCGGAGGTCATGATCATCGCTTCGGCCAGTGCCAACAGCTCTCACCACGAAGGCACCGAGAAAACCCCCTTATTCCAAAGCCATTCAATTCCTTCGTGCTCTTCGTGTCCTTGGTGGAAGGAGAGGGCCTTTGAAATGGCCCAAACGATGATCAAGCCCCGATTGTAGCCCCGATTGTATACTGGTTAAGGGTAAAAAGTTTCATTTCGTGTGCGCTCTTTCCCGGGAGCGCGGGCATCTTGCCCGCTTTTGAAAATGAAACATCCGATCCTAAACCGGTATAGGTCAGGGTGCGCGCAGCGCTCCCCGACCTCCGTGGAGAAGCCACCGCACCAAGATCGTCAGGTAGCTCCCGTTGGTCGCAACCTGACCTACGGTGGAAGATGCTCGCCCACGCCAAATTCGTCAGGTAGCTTGGGCAACCACCGCTGGATATTCGACAGTGGTGGTGCAACGCTTTATGGACCTTCACCAACCGGAGTTTTCCGCGGCTTTGCACTGTTGCGTGAGCCGGCTTTCTTGCAAGGGAAATAGCGCGCGGCCGGTCGGCGGCGAGCAGGCCGGCGGTTCCGGAACGAATCCAGGGCCGGCCGAGCGATGAACTGAAGGTTGCAAAAGATGACGATATGTTCTATTAGATGATGCTTCATTCAGGACGGCACTCTTTTTGGGGGAGGGGAAGCGATGGACATCAATCAGCTCCCGCGACGGGAACGGGAGAAACGACGGCAGCGGCAGGAAATCCTTGCGGCCGCTCTCGATCTTTTTGCCGACAAGGGATTCCACAATGTCTCCATGCATCAGATCGCCGAGCGGGCCGAGTACGCCGTTGGGACCCTGTACAAGTTCTTCCAAAACAAGGAGGAACTTTACAAGGCCCTAGTCCTGGAGCATTGCGACCAGTTCGACGATGCCATCGTGAGGGCGCTTGCGGATTCTCGGGATGAGGTCGAGCAGTTGCGCCGTTACGTCCAGACCAAAGGCCAATTGTTTCGTGCTCATCTTCCCTTCATTCGTCTGTATCTGGCCGAGAGCCGGGGGGTGAGCTTCACCATCAAGGCCGGCATGGATGAGGAGGTGGGGAAGCGATACGACGCACTCCTGGACCGGCTGGCCGCGGTCTTTGCAAGTGGAATCGAGCGGCACCGGTTCCGGGACATCGCCGAGCCCTATCATCTGGCCGTCGCTCTTGACAGCGCCGTCAATGCCTTTCATCTTCTGTGGCTGGACGCGCCTGAGCGCCATCCTTATCCGGAAGACCCGGATGCCATCCTAGATATTTTTTTCAAGGGACTGGTGAATGCGTGATTCGGCTTGGAGCACGGCGACCAGGCATCCCCAGGCTCGAGGAGATTTCCGATGCGATTGAACCGCAACGATGATGAACCAGGCAACGGGACCTTGGTGTTGCTGGCGATGGTGGGCCTTTTCTTGCTCGCGGGCTGCGACCTGGGGCACGGACAGCAGGCCGGGCCCCCTCCGGTGCCGGAGGTGGTCACGGTGGTGATGGAGCCGCGGCGGGTCGAGCTGACCACCGAGTTGCCGGGCCGCACGACGGCTTTTCTGGTGGCGGAAGTTCGGCCGCAGGTCAACGGCATCATCCAGAAGCGCCGGTTCCAGGAGGGCTCCGAGGTCAAAGCCGACCAGATGCTCTACCAGATCGATCCCGCTCCCTTTCAGGTGGCGCATGATTCCGCCAAGGCTTCGCTGGGTAAGGCGGAGGCCAGCCTGCCGGCGGTCCGATCGAGGGCCGAACGCTACCGGGAATTGCTCGTTGACCGGGCGGTCAGCCGGCAGGATTACGACGACGCCACAGCCACGGTGGACCAGGTGCGGGCCGAGATTGAGTATTGGAAAACGGCGGTTGCGGCGGCCCGCATCAATTTGGGCTACACCCGGGTCACCGCGCCCATTTCCGGGCGGATCGGCCGGTCCAGCGTGACCGACGGCGCCCTGGTGACGGCGTTTCAGCCCACGTCGCTGGCCACCATTCAACAATTGGATCCCATTTACGTGGATGTGACCCAGTCCACCACCGAACTGCTGCGCCTGCGGCGACACCTGGAGGGCGGTCTGCTGGATCAAAACGGAACGCGGCAGAAGCGGGTCCGACTCATTTTGGAGGATGGCATCGTCTATCCTCTGGATGGCACCTTTCAGTTTCGAGATGTCACGGTGGATCCGAGCACTGGATCGGTGGTCCTGCGGTTGGTCTTTCCCAATCCGGAAGGCCTTCTCTTGCCCGGCATGTTCGTCCGGGCGGTGGTGAAGGAAGGGGTAAGAGAGCAGGCCATTCTGGTTCCGCAGCAGGCGGTGTCGAGGGATCCCAAGGGCAATCCCTTTGCCCTGATCGTGGACGCCGAAGCCAAGGCCCAGCGCAGGATGCTCACCCTCGATCAGGCTATCGGCGACCAGTGGCTGGTGACGACGGGGCTCGCCGCCGGGGACCGGGTGATTGTGGAGGGTTTGCAAAAAGTGCGTCCCGGGGTGGCGGTGAAGGCCGTGCCTGGGGATGTTGCTCGGCAAGACGGCGGGGAACCCGGGAAGGCATCGGCGCCGACCGGCGGATCCAACTGAAGGAGACTCGCGATGTTGTCCAAGTTCTTTCTCGATCGGCCGGTTTTCGCCTGGGTCATTGCCATCATCCTGATGGTGCTGGGCGGCCTGGCCATCTACAACCTGCCCATCTCTCAGTATCCGCCCATCGCCCCGCCATCCATCTCCATCGATTCATTCTATCCCGGTGCTTCGGCGGAAACGGTGGAAAACAGCGTGACCCAGATCATCGAACAGAAGATGACCGGCTTCGACGAGATGATCTACATGTCGGCCACCAGCGATTCGGCCGGCGCCTCGCGGGTGGAACTCACCTTCAAGCCGGGCACCAATCCGGACCTGGCCTGGGCCAAGGTCCAGAACAAGCTCCAGCTGGCCATGGCCAGTCTGCCGGAAGTGGTCCAACGCGCAGGGGTGATGGTCAGCAAATCCACCCGCAATTACCTGATCATCGTCGGTCTGATCTCCGAAGACGAGAGCATGGACGGCAACGACCTGCGTGACTATTCCCAGTCCAACCTGGAAAAAGTGCTGGCGCGGGTGCCCGGGGTCGGCGAAGTGCAGAATTTCGGTTCGCAGTATGCCATGCGCATCTGGCTGAACCCCGATAAGTTGACCGATTACCACCTGACCGTTGAAGACGTGATGCAGGCGCTCAAGGTTTACAACGTCGAGGTTTCCGCCGGCCAGTTCGGCGGTGCGCCGGCGGTGAAAGGCCAGCGCCTGAACGTTTCCATCATCGTCCAGAACCTGCTCAAGACCCCGGACGAGTTCGCCGCCATCCCCATTCGCACCAACGCGGACGGTTCCATTGTGCGGATCAAGGATGTGGGGCGCTCGGAGCTGGGGACCGAGGCCTACGACGTTCAGGCCTATTTTAACGGCAAACCGGCCGCCGCCATGGCGATCCGCCAGGCACCCGGGGCCAACGCGCTGGACACCGCCGATCGGATCAAGCAGAGGTTGGCGGAGATGATCCGCTATTTTCCTCCGGGCGTGAAGGTGGTTTATCCCTACGACACCACCCCATTTATCCGCGTGGCCGTTGATGAAGTGGTGAAGACCCTGTTCGAGGCGATCCTGCTGGTGTTTCTGGTCATGTGGCTGTTCATGGGCAATATCCGGGCCACCCTGATCCCGACCATCGCGGTGCCGGTGGTGCTGTTGGGGACCTTCGCGGTGCTGGGAGCGTTCGGGTTTTCCATCAACATGCTGACCATGTTCGCCATGGTTCTGGCGATCGGCCTGCTGGTGGACGACGCCATCGTGGTGGTGGAAAACGTCGAACGGATCATGGGCGAGGAGGGCCTGTCGCCGCGCGAAGCCACCGCCAAGTCCATGGATCAGATCACCAGCGCGCTGATCGGCATCGGTCTGGTACTCTCGGCGGTGTTCGGCCCGATGGCGTTTTTTCCCGGTTCGACCGGGGTCATTTACCGCCAGTTTTCCATCACCATCATCGCCGCCATGCTGCTGTCGGTGGTGGTGGCCTTGATCCTGACCCCGGTGCTCTGCGCGTCGCTGCTCAAACCGGTGGCCAAGGCGGCCGCTCCCTCCGACCACGCGATTTTCCTTCCGCGCCCGTTTTTCCGCTGGTTCGACCGCGGGTTTTACTGGCTGAGAGATCGCTACGTCGCGCTGGTCGGCCATTCGCTCGCCAGGAAATTCCGCTACCTGGCCGTGTATGTGGCGATCGTCGGTGTGATCGGCTGGTTGATGCTGAGGCTGCCCACGGCCTATCTGCCCGATGAGGATCAGGGCATCCTGTTTTCCCAGATCCTGATGCCGACCGGTAGCACCCTGGAACAGACCCAGACAATCGCCGACGAAGTTCGGCGCTATTTTCAGGAGCAGGAACAAGAGGGCGTGACATCCTGCCTCACCATCGCCGGGTTCGGTTTTTCCGGGCGCGCCCAGAACAACGGCCTGGTGTTCGTCAAGTTGAAGGATTGGAAACTGCGCGGCCGGCCGGACTTGAGGGCCCAGGCCATCGCCGGTCGGGCGATGAAGGCCTTTTCGCGGATCCGCGGGGCGATGGCCTTCGCCTTCCCGCCGCCGCCGGTGATCGAACTGGGCAATGCCCGAGGGGTGGATTTTCAGTTGTTGGACCGGGGCGGCGTCGGCCACGCTACCCTGATGACCGCCCGCAATCAACTGCTCGGCATGGCGGCGCGGGACCCGAGGGTGGCCAAGGTGCGGCCCAACGGCATGGAAGACGTGCCCCAATACCGGGTTGACGTGGACTGGGAAAAAGCCGGGGCGCTGGGGCTGCCGATCAATTCGGTGCACAACACCATTTCAGCGGCCTTCGGCAGCGCCTATGTCAACGATTTCATTCAGGCCGGGCGGGTCAAACGGGTCTACGTTCAGGCCGACGCTCCCTACCGGATGCTGCCGAAGGACCTGGAAAGACTTTACGTGCGCAACACCGCCGGGAAGATGACCCCGTTCAACTCGTTCGCCGCGACCCGCTGGACCACCGGGTCGCCGCGGCTGGAGCGCTTCAACGGCTTCCCGTCCCTCAACATTTGGGGCGAACCGGCGCCGGACCGCAGCTCGGGAGAAGCCATGCGAGCCATGGAAGAATTCACCGCGAAACTGCCGCCCGGGATCGGCTACGACTGGACCGGGCTCTCGTATCAGGAACGGATGGCAACGGCTCAGGCGCCGATCCTCTACGCTTTTTCCATTCTGGTGATCTTCCTTTGTGTGGCGGCCCTGTATGAAAGCTGGACCATCCCCTTCGTCAACCTGTTGATGCTGCCTCTGGGGGTGTTCGGCGCCCTACTGGCGACTTCGCTCCGAGATCTCCACAACGATGTTTACTTCCAAATCGGTTTCCTGACCACGCTTGGTCTTTCCACCAAGAATGCCATCCTGATCATTCAATTCATCAAGGAAGAGATGCGCCACGGCATGGACCTGGTCGCGGCCACCCTGGCGGCGGTGCGGATCCGGTTCCGCCCGGTGCTGATGACCTCGCTCGCCTTCTTTTTCGGTACCCTGCCGCTGGCCCTCGCCACCGGCGCCGGCGCCGGCGCGATGAACGCCATCGGCACCGCGGTCACCGGTGGGATGCTCTCGGCCACCTTCATCGATCTGATCTTCATCCCCTTGTTCTTTGTCCTGATCTCGCGGCTGTTCGCGCGAAGGCAGCGCCGAGGGTCCGACGGGCCGTCATCGGCCGCCGCCCTGAATCAGGAGGTGAGGTGATATGAACAACACCTGGAAAACCCTTTGCCTGGTCCCGAGCCTGGCCACCTTGCTGGCCGCTTGCACCATGATTCCAGCCTACCACCGGCCCGAGCCGCCCGTTCCCGCCGGCTGGCCGAGCGGTCCGGCCTACCAAGCCTCCCAGTCGACCCCGAACGCCCCGGCGGCGGCCGATCTGAAGTGGCGCGAATTCTTCACCGATGAACGACTGCGGACGCTGATCGCGACCGCCCTGGAAAACAACCGCGATCTGCGGGTGGCCGCCCTGAATGTCGAACGGGCCCGCGCGCTCTACCGGATCCAGCGCGCCGAGCTGGTGCCGGCGGTGAACGCCACCGGCAAAGCCCTGAAGGAGCGCGTCCCCGCCGATATCTCCGGCATCGGGCGGGCGCCGACGGTGGAACAGTACAGCGTCAATCTCGGCATCACTTCCTGGGAAATGGACTTCTTCGGGCGCATCCGTAGTCTCGAACAGAACGCCCTGGAGCAATATCTGGCCACCGAACAGGCCCGCCGCGGCGCCCAGATCCTGCTGGTGTCCGAAACGGCCGGCGCTTACCTGACCCTCGCCGCCGATCGGGAAACCCTTGAGCTGGCCCGCTCCACCCTTGATGCTCAGCAGGCTTCCTACCATTTGATTCGCCGGCGCTTCGATGTGGGACTCACCAACGCACTCGAACTTCGCCAGGCGCAAACGCGAGTGGATGCGGCGCGGGTGGACATCCTGCGCTACACCGCGCTGACCGCTCAAGATGAAAACGCCCTCACCCTGCTGCTCGGCTCGCCCGTGCCCGCCGATCCGCCGCCCCAGATCCTGAGCAACATCGCTCCACTGCCGGATATCTCGCCAGGGACCTCTTCCGAGGTGCTTTTGCGACGTCCCGATATCGCCCAGGCGGAATATCTGCTCAAGGCCGCCAACGCCAATATCGGCGCCGCCCGGGCGGCATTCTTCCCGCGCATTTCGCTCACCTCCGCCATCGGCACCGCGAGCGGCGACCTGTCGGGTCTGTTCAAGTCCGGCTCGCTCGCCTGGAACGCCACGCCTCAGGTGGTCATGCCGATCTTCGACGCCCGCACCTGGTCGGCCCTGGACGCGGCCAAAGTGGATCAAATGATCATTCTAGCCCAGTACGAAGGAGCGATCCAGGCGGCCTTCAGGGAGGTGGCCGATGCGCTGGCCCGCAATGGGACCCTGGGGGATCAAATGGCGGCGCAGCAATCCCTGGTCGAGGCCAGCGCGGACAGCCACCGTCTCGCCACCGCCCGCTACGAAAAGGGGACCGACATTTATCTGAACGTGCTCGATGCCCAGCGCTCGCTCTACGCCGCCCAACAGCAACTGATCGGCATCCGCCTGGCCGCTCTGGCCAACCAGGTGCGGCTGTACGCGGTGCTCGGCGGGGGCGGCGATGCGCTCACCCCGGCTGCGAGCCAATAGAGGAATTCAGGCGCCGAACCAGGCCCGAGGAGTTCCCCTTGGAGCTCCGAAAGAGCCTGATCATATCGTTGAATACTGCTGATTATAACGGATTGGGGAGGCCCCTTTGATTGAGCGGGAGTTGCATCAGTGCCGCGTAATTCCTTCACGCCGCGGGCGTGATTCCGATCCGTTCCATGTGGGTTGAACGAAACCGCTTCGCGGTGAATGAAGAGAGCATTCGATTTCCATGGTCAAATTTCGGTTCTTCGCGGATTAGCGTGAAGGATGCCTGGTGAAGGTCCCCTCTCCCGCAGGGAGAGGGTTAGGGTGAGGGAAGATCCGCTCTGAAAGCCCCCTCACTCCGACCCTCTCCGCCGAAACGGGGGAGAGAAATATCCCCACTCGTTCAATTTCACGTTAATCCGCGATGACCCCAAATTTCATGCCAATGGCGGTTTCGTTATACTTCGAGCGGTCACAAACCGAGCTTTTCACCGCAAAGGCGCAGAGAGCGCAAGAACCTAATCTTTCAATAAAAATCCTTGCCACTCTCTGCGTCCTTTGCGTCTTTGCGGTAGACTACAATGGGCAATCTGTTCCCGTGCGTAGTATAACAACACGAAGACGCGTTGGTAGTGGCGCCGTCAGGCGTTGGGGCGTCGTTCGCCCCTTCCGGCCCACTACCGACACCGCCGTGCCTTTACGGACGCCGCCCGCCCTGACGGGCGCACTACCAGCGCGGGCATAACGGGCGCTCCGCCGAAGACGCCCCAACGGGCCCACTACCAGCGGCAACGCCCGAGCGGTCATCCGAGGCCTTGCGGTTTCGCTGCCCGGCTGGCGATACTAACCGGCATCCGTTACCGCAAGGTTGCGCCCGCGGCGGCGGCACCGCCGGGCGTGAACCGGGAACGATTGGACCGGAGGCGGTCGGAAGAGATGCGCGAAGCCGTCATCATTCATCAGGGGGCCCTGGGCGACTTTATTCAGAGTCTGCCGATCTGTTCGGGCCTTGCCGCGCTCTATCCCGGAATTTCATTGCACTTTGTCTGCCGCCCGGCACACGCCGAACTGGTCGCATCTCAGCCGTATTTCGCCGGCGCGATTTCCTGCGATGGTTCCCGGCTCGGCCCGTTCTACCTGGAATCCGGCTGGGAAAAGGTGCCGCTGCCGCCGGCGTTCATCCGTTCCGAGGCCCTTTTCTGGATCGGCCAGCCCGCCAGCCGGATCGTGGCCGAACGGCTGCAAGCGCGCCTGGGAAAACGGGTCCATTGGCTGCAATCGTTTCCGGTACCCCCCCGCGGCCGGCCGGTGGGCGATTTCCTGCTGGAGCAGATGCGTCGCCTCGGCTATCCGCTGCCCGACGCCCTGCCCAGCCTGGAGGTGCCATCGCGGCCCGCCAACCGCGACGGGGTGTTGATTCACCCGGGCAGCGGCGGCCGCGCCAAGATCTGGCCCCTGGGCTGCTGGCATGCGCTGATTCAATGGCTGCTCACAACCAATATTCCGGTCCGGATCGTCCTCGGTCCGGCGGACGCACCGCTGTCGGCTTTTGCCCGAGCGATGGCGGCGGCCGGCTGCGCGCTGGAACTCAATTTGAGCCTGCCGCGCCTGACCGCGCTCATGGCGGCAAGCCGGCTGGTGGTGGGCAACGATTCCGGAGTCACCCACCTGGCGGCGGCCCTTGGCCTGGACACGGTCGCGGTGTTCGGGCCGGCGTCCCCGGCCATGTGGCGGCCTCGCGGGCCGCGGGTCCGCGTGGTGAACGCCGCCTGGCTCGCGGACCAGGGCCTGGCCTGGCCCGAGCTGGCCGTACCGGAGGCGATCGCACCGGTGGCGCGGGCGGTGTGCGATCTGCTCGCCGACAGCGACCGCGTTCCGGCCTTCAGCCTTCGGCGCCGAACAGAATCTGCTGCAGATGATGGTGCTGGAGGATTTCCGGTCCCGGCCCGGCCAGGGTGATGGTCCCGTCTTCCACCAGGTAGGCCTGGTCCGCCACATTGAGGATGCGGCGCACGTGTTGGCCGGCGATCACCAGGGTCATGCCGCTGTGCCGTAGCTTCTTGAAGGTGTCGCAAAAGCGCCGAATGATTTTGGGGCTCAGCCCCAGAAACGGATCGTCCAGCAGCAGCAGGCGAGCACCGGCCATGAGGCCGCGGCCGAGGGTCACCATCCGCTGTTCACCGCCGCTGAGAGCGCCGGCCGGGGTTTGCCGTTTGCTCTTCAGTTCCGGAAACAGGCAGAAAACCTGTTCCAGCTTTTGGGGGATCTTGCGCCGGTCCAGGTAGGCGCCCACTTCCAGGTTTTCGAGCACACTCATGTCCGGAAACACGCTCATGCCCTCGGGCACGTACACCATGCCGCGAGCGACGATGGCGGACACGTCCCGGCCCGCGATTTCTTCGTCGGCGAAGCGCACCCTGCCGTGCTTGATCCGGAGCAAACCGCTGATCGCCTTCAAGATGGTGGTCTTGCCGGAGCCGTTTGGTCCCACCAGGGCAACGATCTGTTGCGGCCATACCCGCAGGCTGACATCGTGAAGGATGGGCCGGCCGTTGAAGGACACGGCCATCTCGGTCACGGCCAGGATGGGATCGGCTGCGGCTGCTTCATTCATGGTTCGATCGCCTCGTCGCCGCGGCTTTCGCGTTCGCCCAGGTAGGCGGCGATCACTTCCGGGTTTTGGATCACCCGAGAGGGGCTGCCGGCCGCGATGATTTCGCCCTGATCGAGCGCCACCAGGCGGTCCGAAACCTTGGCGGTCAGGTTGAGGAAATGATCGATCACCAGCAGGGTAAGACCCCGCTCGCGCAGGGCCAGAATCAGCTCCACCGCCTGATTCACCGCCTGGGGACTCAAGCCGGCGGCGATTTCATCGAGCAGCAGGAGCTGCGGCCTGGTGCTCAGGGCCCGCGCCACTTCCAGCCGCCGCTGTTCGGACAGGGTCAGAGCGCCGGCGCTGGTTTCCGCCTTGTGCGTCAGGCCCACCAGTTCGAGCAGTTCCAGGGCCTGCCGGCGCGGCTCCAGGACCGCTTCCGTTGGTGATTTACCGAACCAGAGGCCGATCAGAACGTTTTCCAGCACGCTCATCTCCGCAAACGGCCGGGCGATCTGAAAGGTCCTGGCCAGCCCGGCCCGGCAGATCCGATGCGGCGCCCAGCCCCGAATGTCTTCGCCCCAATAGCGAATGCGCCCGCGCTGGGGCCGAATCCGCCCGGCGAGAACGTTGAACAGAGTGGTCTTGCCGGCGCCGTTGGGGCCGATGATGCTGACGATCTCCCCCCGGCGGAGCTGGAAGCCGACGGCGCGCAGCACCGGGCGGTCGTCCAGGATCACCCCGAGGTCTTCGATTTCCAGGCAGATCGGCGGTTCCAGCTGAGCCATGCAGCGATTCCCCTGGGGCAAAAAAGCAGCGCGATAACGATCACCAGGCCATAGAGCAGAGCATGTCCGGACGGCAACCAGCGATGAAACAGCAACTGGTCGGCCGGGTACAGCACCAGGGCGCCCAGCACCGGACCGAAGGCCCGGTAACGGCCGCCGAAGATGGTCAGCACCAGCGGCAGGGCGGAGAGATGCAGACTGAACACCAGAGGTGGCTCGATCAGCCCCATCAGGTGGGCGTAAAGACCGCCGCCCAGCGCGGTCAGCAATGCGCTCAGCAGCAGCGCCTGGGCGCGCACCGCCGGCACATTGACCCCCAGCGCCGCCGCCGCCGTTTCGTCTTCGCGCACCGCCCGAATCGCCCAGCCCCAGCGCGAATGCAGCGCCGCGAAATGGAACCCCCCGACCACCACCAGGAACAGCAGCAGCAGATAATATTGGGCCGTCAGACTGGTGCCGAAGTCCAGTACCCGGCCCCCCAGATCGAGGGTCGGCAGGCGACTGATGCCCACCACCCCGAGGGACCCGAAGGTGAAGGCATCCCAGTTGTCGATGATCACCTTGGGAATCTCGACCGAAGCCAGGGTGGCCAACGCGAATGCGGCCCCCCGCAGGCGTCGAAAAGTCGCCATCCAGAGGCCCCCGTAAGCAGCTCCAAGAACGGCGCCGATCCCGATGGCCGCAAACGGGGGCAGCTGCCAGTAATGATCGGCCAGCGCCGCGCCATAGGCGCCCATGCCGAAAAAGGCGGCGTGCCCGAGGGAAAGCAGGCCGGTCAGCGCCACCAGGTTCCAGGCCAGGGCCAGAGCGCCGTAAAAGCAGGCCAAGCCAAACACCCGCAGATAGATATCGGCGGGCGCGGCGACCGGCGGCCACCCAAGGAGGAGCAGCAGGACCCCGGCGCTCGGCAGCAAATCAATGGATCTGGTCCCTGAGCTCACGGCAGCGTTCGCGTTCGGTTTCCGGTCAGCA
>MNZR01000042.1:322-414 GCA_001873705.1 Syntrophobacteraceae bacterium CG2_30_61_12 | reverse complement strand
CATTTCAGCAGCAACACGATGAGGATGACGGCGCTGACCAGTTCCCGCCAGCTACCGCCCACTAGCCAGGCGGTGAACGATTCGACCAGGCC
>MNZR01000042.1:0-291 GCA_001873705.1 Syntrophobacteraceae bacterium CG2_30_61_12 | reverse complement strand
ATTTTACCGACCCCGGCAAAAATGGTGATGATGATGGCGATGAGCGTGGCTTCGGTCCCACCCGCCGGATGCAGATAGGCGTTGCGGCCGAACAAGGGCCCGGCCAGGCCGATCAACAGGCCGCCCATGGCGAACGCCGCCAGGCTCATCCGCTGCACCTGGATTCCGGCCAGTCTGGCGGCTTCCCGCTGCTGAATGGTGGCGCGCAGTGCCTTGCCCAGGTAGGTCCTGGTGAGAAGAACATAGACCGCGGCGGTGCCCACCAGCGATAAAACGATCAGCACCAGCTGG
>MNZR01000363.1:3122-3681 GCA_001873705.1 Syntrophobacteraceae bacterium CG2_30_61_12 | reverse complement strand
ACAAACCACTGGCACAGCTGCTTTCTCCCTGGCAGATCCCGGTGGCGGGGTTTCTCGGCCTGATCTTCCTTGGTGCCTTCCTGTTGTGTGCCTTCCCCACACCCGGCGGCGGGCATTTGAGTTTTATCGACGCTCTGTTCATGTCCACGTCCGCCACCTGCGTCACCGGTTTGAGTCTCATCGATATCGGCACCCAGCTGAGCGGCTGGGGGCAACTGGTGTTGCTGGCGGAAATTCAGTTGGGCGGGCTCGGGATCATGATCATTTCCACCGTGCTGCTGATGATGCTGGGCCGCGGCCTGTCGCTGCGCTCCCGAATGCTGGTGCAGGATACCTACACCTACGGGCCGACCGCGCAACTCCATCGGGTGATCAAGGCGGTGGTTCTGTCCACCCTCGTTTTCGAAACCCTCGGTGCGCTCCTCCTGTTTATCCGTTTCAGTTCCCAAATGAATTTCCAGGCCGCCGCCGTCAGCAGTCTATTTCATGCGATCAGCGCTTTTTGCAACGCCGGCTTCGGCCTGTTCGCGGATTCCTTGATCGGTTATCAAGCCGACCC
>MNZR01000363.1:0-3100 GCA_001873705.1 Syntrophobacteraceae bacterium CG2_30_61_12 | reverse complement strand
GGTCTCATCATTTGCGGCGGGATCGGGTTTCTGGTCCTCTACGAACTGGCCAACCTCCGCTTCCACCCCGGCAGTCTCCGCCATTCCTGGCAACACCTGTCGCTACACAGCAAGCTGGTGCTCACCGTGACCGCGGTGCTGCTGGCCGGCGGCACGCTTTTTTTCCTGGGCAGCGAATGGAACTGTACCCTTCAGGGCTTGAATCCGCCGACCAAGGTCCTGGCCGCCTGGTTCCAATCGGTCACCACGCGAACCGCCGGCTTCAACACCCTCGATTTTTCCGCCATGAACAACATCTCTCTCTTGGGAACCATCATGCTCATGTTCATCGGGGCCTCGCCCGGTTCCACCGGCGGCGGGATCAAGACCAGCACCGTCGGGGTGCTGCTGGCCCTGTCCCGGGCCCGGATCAGTGGCACCTTGTATCCTCACGCCTTCAAACGCACCATCGACCAGGAAACCATCGACCGGGCCTTCAGCGTTCTGGCCCTGTCGATGGCGATCGTGATGGTCGCCACGGCCCTGCTGCTCTGGTCCGAACTGGGCAGCGTTCCCCAGGCCCAGAGCCGGGGCCGGTTTCTGGAACTCCTGTTCGAGGTCGTGTCGGCCTTCGGTACGGTCGGCTTGAGCATGGGTGCCACCCCGCGGCTCACCGATTGGGGGAAATTGATTCTGGTCGTTGTCATGTTCATTGGCCGCCTGGGTCCCCTGGTGCTGGCCATGGCCATCCAGGCCAGGGAAAAACGCGGCCGGTTCCAATACGCGCACGAACGCGTCATGATCGGATGAGGAGAAGCATATGCCTAAGGCTCGCCATGTGGCCGTGTTGGGGCTAGGGAATTTCGGCTACTACCTGGGCCGGGAGCTGGTTTCCCGTGGGTTTGAAGTGATCGGCCTGGATATCCATAAGGAATTGGTGCAGAAGGCCAAGAACGATATCAGCCAGGCGGTGATCGCCGACGCCACCGATAAGGACACCCTCACCGCGCTCGGGATCGCCGAAGTGGATCTGGCCGTGGTCACCATCGGATCCAACATGCTGGCCAGCATCCTGGCCACTTTCAATCTGAAGGAAATCGGGGTGCAGCGGGTATACGCCAAGGCCCTCAGCGCCGAACACTTGCGCATCCTGAAGCGGGTCGGGGCCGATCAGGTCCTGTTTCCGGAAAAAGACCTGGCGATCAGCCTGGCCCAGCGAATCGAAAATCCCAACCTGCTGGAATACCTGCCCAGCCTCGAAAATTACAGCATCTACGAACTGGCCGCTCCGCCATCCTTCCATGGTAAGGCGCTGCGCGATCTCGATCTGATCAATCGCCATGGGGTCCAGGTCCTGGCGGTCCGCGACAAATACGACCGCAAGGTGGTGGTGACCCCGAAGGCGGATTTCGTTATCGAACCCTCACACATCCTGATCCTGCTGGGACCGACCGAATCGCTCAACCAGCTTTCCCAGGATAAGTGAGGCTCTGCCGATGATGTTACCGTGCGTTTGCCATGACAGGAGTCGAAACCAATGATCGAACGCTACACGCGACCGGAAATGGGGGTCATCTGGACCCAACGGACCAAATATGAAAAATGGCTCGAAGTGGAAATCGCGGTCTGCCGGGCGCGCTGCGAACGCGGCGAAATCCCGCCGGACGACATGGACGCCATCCGCGCCAAAGCCCACTTCGAGGTGGCTCGAATCGACGCCATCGAACAGGAAACCCACCATGACGTGATCGCCTTTCTCACCGCCGTGGCGGAACAGGTGGGGCCGGCCGCGCGCTTCATTCATCAGGGCCTGACCTCGTCGGATGTGCTCGATACGGCCATGGCCCTGCTCCTGGTCCAGGCCTCGGACCTGCTGCTGGCGGACCTGGATGCGCTGCTCGGCGTGCTCCGCCGGCGCGCGTTTGAACACAAGGATACGGTGATGATCGGGCGGTCCCACGGGGTGCATGCGGAACCCATCACCTTCGGGCTGACCTTCGCCCTCTGGTACGCGGAAATGAAACGCAACCGCGAGCGACTCGAACGCGCCCGCGAAGCCATTCGAGTCGGCAAGATTTCCGGTGCGGTCGGCACCTACGCCAACATCGACCCGGCCATCGAACTGAGGGTCTGCGAACTGCTCGGGCTCGATCCGCCGCCCATCTGCACCCAGGTGATTCAACGCGACCGCTACGCGGAATTCTTCACCACCCTGGCGGTCATCGGCTGCAGTATCGAAAAAATCGCGGTGGAAATCCGCCACTTGCAGCGGACCGAAGTGCGCGAAGCGGAAGAATACTTCGCACCGGGCCAGAAGGGCTCATCCGCCATGCCTCACAAACGCAATCCCATCGCCTGCGAAAACCTTTCGGGGCTGGCCCGGGTGCTGCGCGGCAACGCTCTAGCCGCGATGGAAAACGTGCCCCTCTGGCACCAGCGCGATATCAGCCACAGTTCGGTGGAACGGATCATCGCGCCGGATTCGACCATTTTGCTCGATTACATGCTCGCCCGCCTGACTCGCGTGCTGGAGAAGCTCCTGGTGTATCCGGAACGGATGCGCCGCAATATGGACCTCACCGGTTCCCTGTTCTTTTCCCAGCAGGTGCTGCTGGCGCTGACGGCTAAGGGCCGCAGCCGGGAAGACGCCTACCGCCTGGTGCAGCGCAACGCCATGCAGGTCTGGGAACAGGGCGGCGACCTGGAAGAACGCCTGCGCCGGGACCCGGAAGTGACCGCCCACCTGAGTACCGATGAACTGGCGACGATTTTCGACCTGAGTTATCACCTGAAGCACATCGACACCATTTTCACCCGCGTGTTCGGGACCGCCCAGGATGCCGTCCAGTGACGTCCAGGGCCGATGAATCGAAGGCGGGTGTCAGGGGGCCGGCACCGAATCGGCCGCTGTATACCTGTTTAGCTTGAGAAGTTACGTTTTGGATTCGCGCGGAGGCGCGGAGAGCGCAGAGAAAACCCCTGAAATCAACCTCCGCGTCTCTGCGTCTCCTCGCGGAAATGAAGCTTTTAAGCCTTCACGAGTATAGACTGGTTGAGGATGAAAAACTTCAGGACTGCGGTCACTGCCAGCCGATCACCTGGTAGCCTTTGTCCCGCAAGC
>MNZR01000269.1 GCA_001873705.1 Syntrophobacteraceae bacterium CG2_30_61_12 | reverse complement strand
TTATGATCGTTTTGCAGGACAATAGCTTGATCACCGTACAACGTGAGTTTGACGCCATAAGTGAGCTCGAGCCCAAGAACCGGTATACTCGTATATGGGGCAACAGAAAGCAGTATTTTACATGGGCAAACGAGATAGAGTACTGCTTTGGCCCGAACGGAAAGAAGACAGAGACCGTTCATGTGGTTGAATGCATGGAGAGCTGGCGGGAGATCGAGAAAGGCGGCACACAGGAAGTTTCGAAGAGTGCGCGGCATCTTTGGATATCCAGCGAGCCCCTCAACAGGTCGAACCTCCACGAACGATGCAATTTGGGCGCACGCTTCCGGTGGACCATAGAGACGGGTTTTCTGGTGGAGAAACATCATGGGTATCAGTATGAGCACTGCTTTGCGTACGACTGGAACGCCATGAAGGGATATCATTATCTCATGCAGTTGGGCCACATCTTCAATGTCATGGCTCAATATTCGGAGAGACTTGCCAAAATCATCAAGGATACAGGGATTAGGGGCATGATCTCCTTCGTTCGCCAAACCATGGCAGGCCCATGGCTGAATCAAAAGTGGATCGAGGAGCGCCGTGCCGCTCCATATCAGCTCCGTCTGGTATAACGCCACAATCGGATGATCGACGGAAGATGAAGCCCCCCATCAGGGGCAAAGGGGAGAACCTGCGTCCTCTCGGCACGAAAAGCCCCGTAGCCGAGGCACTGGAATCTCCAGGGGACTGCGACTCTACATATCGAGCACTTGCGATGCGGTCAGACTGCGTCAAGGTCTGCCCAAAACAGAGGCCTGAACTTCGGCATCATAGCTCATGCGTCAGCAATGCGTCAACCTGTCACTTGCTTCGACCAACCGTAAGCTTGGGGTATGTACCAGACCGAAAGCTCATCGTCAACAAAAATCTAGCCGCGAATTTCCAGGCGATGCACTTTTTTCTTGCCGGCCCGCAGCAGCACCTGGCCATCGATCCCGTCATCGCACGTCACCAGAGCATCGTCTGAATCCACCCGAGCGTCATTGACATAAGCTCCCCCTTGTTGAATCAAGCGGCGGGCAGCGCTGCGCGAGGCACACAAGCCCACTTCAGCCAATAGAGCATAGAGCGGAACGCCTTGCTTCAATCGAGCCAGTTCCACCACGACGGTCGGGATCTCTTCCTTGATCGCCTCTCCCTGACGTGGGACCGTACTGGACGGAAGCAGTTCGCTGGCGATCACCCGTTGCCCGAAAGCGCCCCCGGCAGCCTGGTGTGCAGTTCTGGCGGCATCCTGGCCGTGGATCAATCGGGTCACCTCATAAGCCAGTATCGATTTACAGACGTTCAAATCCTGGCCCTCAAGGCTATCGATAGCGGCGATTTCAGTAAGCGGTAGGAAGGTATAAAGCTTCAGGAAGCGCCCGACATCACGGTCGTCCACGTTGACCCAATACTGGTAAAATTCATAAGGTGGGGTACGTTGAGCGCTCAGCCAAACGGCCCCTTCAGCCGTTTTGCCCATTTTGGTGCCGGCTGCGGTGACCATGAGGGGGAAAGTCAGGCCGAAGGCCTGTTTACCATTCTTACGGCGAATCAAGTCGATCCCGGCCACAATGTTGCCCCACTGATCGTTGCCCCCCATCTGCAGACGGCAATCGTAGTGTTCGCACAGATAGAGGAAATCGTAGGCCTGCAAGAGCATGTAGTTGAACTCGATGAAATTGAGTCCGGTTTCCAGCCTCAGGCGATAACTTTCCGCCGTCAGCATTCGATTGACGCTGAAATGGCGACCGATTTCCCGCAAAAAATCAATGTAGTGCAAATCCATCAGCCAGTCGGCATTGTTCAGACTGAGCGCCCGCTGCTCGCTGAAGTCAATCAAGCTGCTCAACTGCTGCCGCAGCGCCTCGGCATTCTTGCGAATTTGGTCGAGGCTGAGCATCTGCCGCATCTCGGTCTTGCCGCTCGGGTCCCCGACCATGCCGGTGCCTCCGCCCACCAACACCAGCGGCCGATGGCCATGACGCTGCATGTGGGCGAGAGCAAAAATCGGTACCAGGCTACCCACATGGAGACTATCGGCAGTAGGATCAAAACCGACATAACAGCTGATCGGTTCGGCCAGGGCCTCGCGCAGCAGCGCCTCCTCGGTAACCTGAGCGACAAAACCCCGTTCGACCAGAACATCGAACACATTCACTTCAGCCGACACAACCGTCCTCCTTCACTCGCCTGAACATCGTCACGAGACCAACTGCCGGAGCTTCATCAGCGGCATAATTGGAGCGCTCAGCGTGCATATTCCACAGCCCTGGTTTCGCGAATCACGGTGACCTTGATTTGACCCGGATAGGTGAGTTCTTTTTCAACTTTCCGGGCAATGTCCCGGCTCAGCATCAGGGTGTCGGCATCACTCACTGAATCGCTGGACACGATGATGCGCAATTCCCGCCCAGCCTGGATAGCATAGGACTTATCGACGCCGGCAAAGGAGAGGGCTATTTTTTCAAGATTTGCCAATCGTTTGACATAGGTTTCGAGAAGCTCCTTGCGCGCCCCCGGACGCGCCCCGGAAAGAGCGTCCGCCGCCTGCACCAACACCGCCAGAACATCTGCCGCCGGGACGTCTTCATGATGGGCCGCCACGGCATGAATGATCCGCTGGCTTTCTCCATATTTCTTAGCGAGATCCGCGCCAATCAAAGCATGAGGACCTTCGACCTCATGATCGACCGCTTTTCCGATATCGTGCAACAGCCCTGCCCGTTTGGCCTGTTTTTCGTTCAGCCCCAGTTCCGCCGCCATCAATCCGGCCAAGAACGCCACCTCGATTGAATGCTGGAGAACGTTTTGAGCGTAGCTCGTTCGGTACTTGAGTTTGCCGATCAGCTTAATGATCTCCGGGTGAATCCCATGCACCCCAATATCGAACGCCGCCTGCTCCCCAGCTTCCCGGATCGTGGTTTCGATCTCCTGGCTGACCTTCTCGACGATTTCTTCGATCCTCGCCGGGTGGATGCGCCCGTCGGAAATGAGTCGCTCCAGCGATAATCGGGCAATCTCGCGGCGCACCGGGTTGTAGCCGGAGAGAATCACCGCTTCGGGGGTATCATCGATGATCAAATCGATTCCGGTAATCGCCTCGATCGCCCGAATGTTCCGACCCTCTCGACCGATGATCCGGCCTTTCATTTCTTCATTGGGAAGAGTCACCACCGAAACGGTCTTCTCCGCCACGTAATCTCCGGCATATCTTTGTACGGCCAGCGAGATGATGTCCTTGGCTTTCCGATCCGCATTTTCCCTGGCTTCAGTTTCGATCTTTTTGATCATTATTCCGGCATCGTGGCGAGCTTCATCCTCCATCGACCGGATCAGCATCTCTTTGGCCTGCTGAGCTGACATACCGGCCATCGCTTCCAGTTTCCGGCGTTGTTCCTCCAAGGTCTGCTGCAAATTTTTTTCCATCATGGAAAGCTCGGACTCCTTATCCAAGGCATTCTTTTCCCGTTTGGCCAGAGTGCTTTCCCTTTTTTCCAGAGAATCCGATTTTTTGTCGAGATTCTCTTCCTTCTGAATCAAACGCCGCTCCAGGCTTTGCAGTTCCCTCCGGGTTTCCTTACTCTCATTCTCGAACTCGGCCTTCATTTCGAAGAGCGTGTCCTTGGCCTGGAGAATGGCTTCCTTCTTGATCGTTTCGGCTTCCTTTTGAGCCTCGCTAAGAAGCGTCCTCGATTCCTCCCTGAGTCCCTCACGCTTGCGCTTTTCCAGATAGCGGTACAGGAACAGGCCCATCCCGATCCCGACCAGCACCCCGGCGCCCAATATGATGAACCATCCTATCGATGCCATCTTCGGTCATTCCTTTCCCGTGTTTTCATCTCTCACCTCGCACCGCAGCAGAAGGGCTTGCGACCGGAAATTCCAGTTGCAGCCCATCTGCATAATGAAACCGTCGGCTCCCATTCCTCGCCAGATTAAAATAACACTACGCCAAGCCACCGGCGTGGACACCGCCTGCCGTCGGCTTGCTGGACCGGGTTGGTCATCAAATATGAAATGGAATACAAAGGCTGGATCTGAGAAGAAACTCTGGTGCGGGGATTTGATTGGGGAGGCAGTTCAGTGCCCCCGCATTGTGCCGTGTCGGTAGTCGGTCTTGAACCGATTCAGCAAAGTGGGTGCCCCGTTACCCTTTCAGGCTGATCACCTAGATGATCTGCACAACCAGGCAAGAGAGGGCCCCCAGTCATTTAATGTTGGCTCAGGAACGCTCTATCAATCACGAACACCGCAGGGGCCCCTATGGCATATCCGCACGTCGCACCCCGCTTGCCCCCCAAGTGCAACGTTGTCATGATTGCGCGTTGCTCCAGGGGTAAGGGCCAAGGTAGCCGCTTCAATTTCGGTATTGTTGCCCTTATCCATTTAAGAGCAACAGCCCAACGCCATTCTCCCTCGATTGTTATCTGTAAACCCAACCAAGCACTAGAGAAAACTCATTATCTTGACGCTAAAACGAAACCCGCACCCTCGGCATCGACTCAATCTCTCATCCAGATTTTCAGCGATCCCTAGGAGCGGATCCCACTCCTTCTCAGCCTCAATATTATCCCTTGCATCCCGGACCGGTCGCTGCCGCGAGACCCAGCGCACATCCCGCCAAAATCAACAACCAACTAATATTACATATAAATCCAGTCCAACTTATTGTATTCTCAAAAGCGAAGATAAGTCAAGTCGAATCTCCCCCCGCCCAGGAGCTTGACCCCTGATAGCTCGCAATGGCAGCTTTCCCCCACGCCATATGGTCTATTCAACGGTCACGCTTTTAGCCAGGTTGCGCGGCTGATCCACGTCGGTTCCGCGGAGCACGGCCACGTGGTAGGCCAGCAACTGCAGAGGCACTACATATAGGGGTGCCGCCAACCAATTGGATACCGAGGGGATGAGGATCTGGCTGTCTTCGGAACCGATCTTCTGATCATATTGATCTTCCACCAGAGCGATCACCTTGCCCCCCCTGGCTTTCACTTCCTCTACATTGGAAAGCACCTTATCATAGAGCGTACCGCGCTTGGCCAGAACCACCACCGGCATCTTCTCATCGATCAGGGCAATGGGTCCGTGCTTCATTTCCCCGGCCGCGTATCCCTCGGCGTGGATGTAAGAAATTTCTTTAAGCTTCAAGGCCCCTTCGAGCGCAATCGGAAACAGGATGCCCCGACCCAAATAGAGAAAATTGGTGGCATGCATGAACCGCTGGGCAAGCGCCAGGATCGCCTCCGACTTGCTCAAAACCTGCTCGATTTTTCCTGGTAATTCTACCAGTTCCTGGATCAATCTGGATTTTTCCTGGCCTGACAGTCGCCCCACGCTGTCGGCCCAGTACAGCGCCAGCAAGAACAAGGCTTCAACCTGGGTGGTGAAGGCTTTGGTCGAGGCCACTCCGATTTCCGGGCCTGCATGAGTGTAAATCACCCCATCGGCCATTCGCGCAAGACTGCTACCCACCACATTGACAATGGCCCGACAGGTGGCTCCGCGATCCAAACCCTCTTTCAATGCTGCACGAGTGTCAGCCGTTTCCCCGGACTGACTCACGACGATCAACAGGGAGTTTTTATCGATGATCGGCGAACGATACCTGAATTCGGAACCCAGGTCGACCTCAACCGGAACGCGGCAGAGTCCCTCAAGCAGATGTTTTCCGACCATGCAGGCATAGTACGAAGTGCCGCAGGCGATCAAAAAGACTTTTTTGATCGCGCCAAGTTGCTCTTTGGGAAGGCGCAATTCACCGAACGCCAGTTGTTCCCTGTTGATGTCGACAACGCTTCGGAAGGTATCGATGATCGCTCGCGGTTGCTCGTGAATTTCCTTCAACATGAAATGCTTGTAGCCGGCCTTTTCCGCCATCACCGGATTCCAGTCCACGTATTGCTCTTGAACCACTCGCGGCGAACCCCCTATTGCCTTGATCCGGTATCCCCCTCGAGACAATTCAACCAAGTCCCCGTCCTCCAGATATACGACCCTGCGGGTATAAGGCAGAATCGCCGGCACATCGGAAGCCAGAAACAGGGCACTGTCGGCTATGCCCATAATCAGGGGACTCTCCTGCTTGGCCGCCAACAGCAAATCCGGCGTTTGCTCGTTCATCACGACCAAGGAGTAGCTGCCCCGCAGTTGCACCAAGGTCTCTTCGAACGCCTGGCGGAAATCCTTGCACCGCCGATACTCTCGCTCGAGCAACTTGACAACCACCTCGGTGTCCGTTTCCGATAAGAATCCATACCCCTCTTCAAGCAACATCGCCTTGAGCTGTGCATAGTTTTCGATGATCCCATTATGCACCAACACAAAAGGACCGGACCGATGCGGATGGGCGTTCTCATCCGAGGGTTTGCCATGGGTCGCCCAGCGGGTGTGAGCGATCCCGATCGATCCCCGCGCCTCGCCTTCAGCCAGCAGGCACTCCAGCGACGCGATCTTGCCCTTGCAACGAACCACGCTCAACCGACCGGCTGCATCGATGGTTGCCATGCCGGCGCTGTCATAGCCCCGATATTCCAGTCGCTTCAGTCCATCGATCAAAATCGAACGAGCATTATCCGCCCCAAGATAAGCCACGATCCCACACATGCCCAACCTCCATCACAGATCCACCATTGGCCCGCCACTGTCCCCATACTCGGCGCTCATTGCAGCTTTCAGCACCCGGTTGTTCCAGAATATCAACTGCATGATTAACGCAACGGCGCCCGATTGCAACAAAAAACCCTTCCAACCTAAGGTCGGAAGGGTTTTCGCCGCAGGTCAATGTTAAAACCCGCACTGACAAATCATCATAAAGCGCTAAGTTTGGGCAGCCAATTCCATTGGCTTTTCTTGCCACCGCACCTGGTGGCCGGTCAACAATCCTCTCACCGGCTGTAGGCTGAGAAATACCCTGGGACTCCCCACATCCAACCAGGCCCCAGAACTCACCCTAGTGTTTCTCCGCCACCTTTAATCTGGCGATGGCCCGCTGCAATGCCGCCTCGGCCCGGGCAAATTCCAGCCGATCCCGGGCTTCCTTAAGCCGCCGCTCAGCGCGTTCCCGCGCCGCCTTGGCCCTGATCACGTCAATATCGGTAGCTTCTTCGGCAGCTGTCGCCAGAACCGTCACCTTGTTCGGCAGCACCTCGGCATACCCACCCATGATGGCAATGTAGCGTACCGTACCGCCGATCCGGAAGCGCAATTCCCCGACCTTCAGTTTAGCCAGGAAGGGAGTGTGGTTGTGCAGCACGCCGAACTCACCTTCTTCGCCGGGAGCGACCACGATATCCACCGGCTCGCTAAGCACCTTTTTTTCTGGAGTTACGATCTCCAGCTGGATCTGTTCCGCCATATCATCACCGCTCTCTGTTAGGCTGCTGCCATCAGCCGGGCCTTTTCAACGGCCTCTTCCACCGAGCCCACCATGTAGAAGGCCTGCTCCGGCACATCGTCATGCTTGCCTTCCACGATTTCCTTAAATCCTCGAATCGTATCCTCCAGCTTCACGTACTTGCCGTCGATACCAGTGAACTGAGCCGCCACGTGGAACGGCTGCGACAGAAAGCGCTGGATCTTGCGCGCCCTGGACACCACCAGCTTATCCTCATCGGACAACTCATCCATCCCGAGGATCGCGATAATGTCCTGGAGGTCCTTGTACTTCTGCAGCGTCTGCTGCACTTCACGAGCGGTGAAATAATGTTCCTCACCGAGCACATTCGGGTCCAGGATGCGCGAAGTGGAGTCCAACGGATCCACCGCCGGGTAGATGCCAAGCTCGGCGATCTGGCGCGACAACACCACGGTACCATCCAGGTGAGCAAAGGTCGTCGCCGGGGCAGGGTCGGTCAAGTCGTCAGCCGGCACGTAAACGCATTGCACCGAAGTGATCGAGCCTTTAGTGGTGGAAGTGATGCGCTCTTGAAGTTCACCAAGGTCGGTACCCAGAGTCGGCTGATAGCCGACCGCGGAAGGCATGCGGCCGAGCAACGCGGAGACTTCGGCGCCGGCCTGGGTAAAACGGAAGATGTTGTCGATGAACAGCAACACATCCTGGCCTTCCACATCACGGAAATATTCAGCCACGGTCAAGGCCGAAAGGGCAACCCGGGCACGCGCTCCCGGCGGTTCCGTCATCTGACCATAAACCAAGGCAGCACGTGGCAGGACCCCTGATTCCTTCATTTCCAGGTACAGGTCATTGCCTTCACGAGTCCGCTCGCCAACGCCGGCAAATACCGAAATGCCACCGTGATGCATGGCGATGTTGTGAATCATCTCCATCATGACCACGGTCTTGCCCACTCCGGCGCCGCCAAACATCCCCATCTTGCCGCCGCGCGGGAACGGCACCAGCAAGTCGATGACCTTGACGCCGGTCTCGAGCACATTCACCGATGTATCCTGTTCGGTAAATCCTGGTGCTGCCCGATGGATCGACATGGTCTGCGTGGCATCGACCGGGCCCAGTCCATCTACCGGCCGTCCAACGACATTGAGCACCCGGCCGAGGGAAGCTTTTCCCACCGGCATCTGGATCGCGGCGCCACTATCCTTCGCCTTCATCCCGCGAACCAGACCATCGGTCAGGTCCATGGCCACCGTGCGCACCACGTTGTCGCCGAGATGCTGCGCCACTTCCAGTACCAGATTGTCCGCCTCGTCGCTCAACCCGGGATTGCTCACGAATAAGGCGGTCAGAATGGCGGGCAACTTCCCTTCCTCAAACTCAACGTCAACGACGTTGCCAATCACTTGAACAATGCTTCCCATATTCATAGGGTCTATAACCTCCTTGACTGTGGACCAAACCTGACTACCAGCTATCTAAGAGCTTCGGCACCGCCGACGATATCCATCAACTCCGTGGTGATCGCCGCTTGTCGTGCCTTGTTGTAGGTGAGCGTCAAGCTGCGCACCAGATCCTTGCAATTGTTAGTGGCGTTATCCATGGCAGCCATCCGCGCGGCATGCTCGCTCACCGTAGTCTCATAAAAGGAACTAAGCAGTTGGTTGTAAACAAAATTCGGTAGCAAGTCGGTCAGCAATTCCTGGTGCGAAGGTTCGTAAATGTAGTCCACGCTTGTGCCTTCCGCCTGCTCGTCTACGCCGGGCGAAATCGGCAGCAGCTTGATCACGGTTGGCGCCTGCTTGACCACGCTGATAAAATGCGAATATACCAGATACACCTCATCGCTTTCGCCTTCCACGAACCGATTCACCAGGTTTCTCCCCAGATTGAAGGCGTCGTCGTAATTCGGCTTGTTGAGCAAACCCGTCAGCGCCTCCCGAACCGGGTATCTGCGCACCCGATAGTAACCGCTCGCCTTGCGCCCGGCAGCCGTCACGGCAACCTCGAGGCCTTCGGCCTGTTTGGCCTTCATGAACCGCTCGCCGGTCACCAGCAAGTTGTTGTTGAAACTGCCGCACAGACCTCGATCAGCGGAGAGCAGGACCAGCTCAATCTTCTTCACTTCCTCTCGAGGAGTCATCAGTTCGAAGGAGCCATCCTGTTCCGCTCCTGCCACCAAGCGCCCAATCACCTCGCGGAATTTATCGGCATAGGGCAGGAATTTTTCCATATTCTGCTGCGCCACTCGAAGTTTGGCGGCAGCAACCATATTCATGGCTTTAGTGATTTGCGAGGTCTTCTTGACGGCGTCGATTTTCCTCTTCACATCCCTAAGGGTTGCCATAGCAATCTCTTTCTTCTAACAGTTATCGCTGCCGCCAACTACGCCTGAAAAACCCCGGCAAATTCTTCCAACGCCTGCTTGATCTTCGTATCAAGGTCATCGGAGATGATCATCTTTTCCTGAATCTCGGTGAGAAGGTCAGGATATTTCCGCTCCACGAAGGCGAGCATCTCCTTTTCATAGGCAGGAACTCGATTGATCGGAATGGTATCGAGAAAGCCGCGGGTCCCGCTGTATAGTGAAAGGATCATCTTGTTGGCCGGCATCGGCTGGTACTGAGGTTGCTTCAACAGTTCCACCAGGCGCACGCCGCGATTCAACTGGGACAGAGTCGCCTTGTCCAAATCGCTCCCAAACTTCGCAAACGCTTCCAGTTCCCGGTATTGGGCGAGATCCAATCGCAACCTGCCGGCCACCTGCTTCATCGCCTTGGTCTGAGCCGCGCCGCCGACCCGGGATACCGATAATCCGACGTTGATTGCCGGCCGGACACCAGCGAAAAAGAGGCTCGGCTCAAGGTAGATTTGGCCATCGGTAATGGAAATCACGTTGGTGGGAATAAAAGCCGATACGTCGCCCGCCTGGGTCTCGATGATCGGCAATGCGGTGAGCGAGCCGCCACCCAGCTTGTCATTGACTCTAGCGGCACGTTCCAGCAGCCGCGAGTGATTATAGAAAATATCGCCAGGGTAGGCTTCACGCGCCGGTGGACGACGGAGCAACAACGACACCTGCCGATAGGCTGCCGCCTGCTTGGACAGATCGTCGTAGATGATGAGCGCGTGCTTGCCGCGGTCACGGTAGTATTCGCCCATGGCGCATCCGGCGTAGGGCGCGATGTACTGGAGGGGTGCGGGGTCGCTAGCACAAGCGGAGACGATGACGGTGAATTCCATCGCGCCATGCCGGCGCAGCGTTTCCACCACCTGCGCAACGGTGGACTTCTTCTGCCCGACCGCCACGTAGATACAAATGACGTCCTGACCTTTTTGGTTGATGATGGCATCAACGCCGATCGCGGTCTTGCCGATCTGGCGATCACCGATGATCAACTCACGTTGACCGCGCCCGACCGGGGTCATCGCATCGATTGCCTTGAGCCCGGTGTACATCGGCTGATTCACCGGTTGCCTGGCGATGACGCCGGGAGCAATGCGTTCGACCCGGGAAAATTCCTTGGCATCGACCGGTCCCTTGCCATCCAGCGGATTGCCCACCGGGTCGAGGATGCGCCCGATGACGGCATCGCCCACGGGAACTTCGGCGATTCTTCCCGTCCGCTTAACAACGCCCCCTTCCTTGATGTGGAAATCCTCGCCCATGATGGCGACGCCCACATTGTCTTCTTCAAGGTTTAAGGCTAGCCCAAAGATGGGGCCATGGTCAGTAGGGAACTCGAGCAATTCCATCGACATGCACTTTTCAACGCCGTACACGCGGGCGATACCATCGCCGACCGACAGCACACGTCCGGTCTCGCTGAGCTCAACCTTCTTCTCGTAGTCCTTGATCTGCTCACGAATGATTTGGCTGATTTCTTCGGCTCTGATTTCCATTAACCTAGCTCACCCCTCTTTAAAGATTCTTTGATATTTTGCAACTGGGTCCTGACGCTCCCATCAATCACCAAATCGCCGATGCGGGCAACAACCCCACCGATCAGTCCGGGGTCACGCTCGAACTCGACCACCACCTGCTTGCCGGTGATCTTACCGAGAGTCCGGCCGATCGCCTTAATCGCCTCTTCGTCGAGCTTGACCGCCGCGCTGACCCGGGCTCGAGCGACATTGAGATGCTCATCCACGAGCTTGTGATAATAATCGCAGATGTCTCCCAAATTCTCGATCCGCCCCTTCTCGATCAACAGGTAAATGAACTGTTTCACGATGTCGCCCATTTCCATCTTGACGGCAATGGCCTCGAAAACCTTCTTCCGCGCATCCTCCGGGTAGAATGGATTGGCAATGGAATCCCGAAAGTCCGGAAACTCCCGCAGCACCCCCACGAATCCGGCCAATGCCTCACCATACTGCTCAACCGCGTTGTCGGCGCGCGCGATGGTGAACAAGGCTTTGGCGTAACGCTTAGCAATAACTAGATTTTTCACTTTGCCTCCACCGCCTTTATGGTGAACTCCTCAACCAGACGCTGTTGGTCCGCGGGCCGTATATTCTTCTTTAATAGGTTTTCAGCGGCAGCCACTGAAAGCTCGGCAATTTCCTCCTGCAAACTTTCACGAGCCGCCTTCATTTCCTGCTGGATCGCGAACCGGGCCTGTTGTTTGATATATTCCGCCTGCTTGGCCGCGGCATCAACGATCTTTTGCTTCTCGCGCTCGCCTTCTTGCACGTACTCGTCAACAATCTGGCCGGTTTCCTGATCCAACCGGTCGAGACGCGACTTGTATTCGGCCGCCTTGGCCTCCGCTGCGCGCTTCTTGGCCTCCAATTCCTCCAACAACTTCTCAATGTTTTCGGTGCGAGATTTGAAGAAATTGGCGATCGGTTTTTTCAAGAGTTTGACCAGAATCGCCAACATGATGGCAAAATTCAGGAACCGCAGCATGAAGTCGGTCCAATTGAGGGCATGCCCGCCGGACTCCGAGGCCCACGCAGGGCAGACCGTCATCAGCACCGCAACCATCACCGCCCCTCCGCAGACCGCCATGGAACGGCTTCCACCAAGAACGGCCTTAATACGACGTACCATCACAGGCTCCTTCCCAAAACCCGCTGGGCTAAATCTTTGGAAAATGCCTGAACCTGCTGTTTCAGCTGATCCCGGACCGTTCCCATATCCTGCTGGATCTTTTCCTTGACCGCCTGAACCTCCTGGCCGGCGCCTTGATGGGCCCGTTCAAGCAGGTCCTTTTCCGCTATATAGGCGGCATCCTTCATCTCCTGGACCTTTTGCCGGCCCCGCAGGCGTGCAGCCTTGATGCTGTCTTCGAAAGTGCGCACCGCATTATTGGCTTCCGCATCGGCTTGCTCAATGTCTTCCCGTTGCTCGCTGACAAACTGATTGCGTTCCCCGACAAGGCGCCGGATTGGACGGTACAGAACAATATTCATGAGAAACACTAGCAGCAAAAAATTGCCGATTTGAATGAAAAGGGTAACATCTACACTGATCATCTCACATCGCCCCCATTCGCTTGATTGGAAACCTTGACACTTCTGCTAACACCCTCGCCCCAGCCACCCGGCATCCGTCCTCCTTGTCTTGATCGCAACTTGATTCCAAGACTTTACCCGCATATATGAATTTGGATTTGCTTAGCATATGGGGGCGGACGTTGGCAAGGGAAAAAGTAAAAAAAATCACAAATGGCTGCAACGACCCCGAGCGCTTGGCGACTCATCGCGAATGAAACACATAGCGGCGCATGCTGACGTTTTCGATCAGGCCGATGGCGATGCACAGGGTGAGCAGCGAAGAACCGCCGTAACTCACGAACGGCAGTGGAATTCCCACCACCGGCATCATCCCCAGCACCATCCCGATATTGATCACCATCTGCCACAGGATCAGACCGGTCATGCCGATCACCAGCAATGCCCCGAACCGGTCTTTGGATCTTCGGGCCACCCGAAAAGCCAGATAGACCAGGGCCGCAAACAGGCTGAGCAGGAGGCCGCAGCCCAGAAAGCCCCACTCCTCGGCAAGCACGGAAAAAATGAAATCGGTGTGCTTCTCCGGCAGGAAACGCAGCTTGGTTTGGGTGCCGTTCAGGAATCCCTTGCCCCACAATTTGCCGGAACCGATAGCGATTTTGGATTGGCGAATATGATAGCCGGCGCCCAGGGGATCCCGTTCCGGAGACAGAAGAATCAGAATCCGTTCCTTCTGGTAAGGCTTCAAGGCGTAGTTCCAGACCGGCCAAATCATAGGGAGGGTCACGATCAGTAAGATCAGCACGAACTTTAAGCGGATTCCAATAAAATAAATCAAGGTCATGGCCGCAATCAGTACCATCAAGGCGGTACCCAGGTCAGGTTCCAGCAGGATCAGCAACACCGGAATCGCGGTCAGCAGGACCGGCACCACAAATTCCTTCAGTCGCGGATAGGTCTTGATTTCATGGGAAGAGAAGTAATTCGCCAAGTGCAGCACAATGATCAGTTTCATAAATTCGGAGGGCTGAAACCGAACCCCGGCAAGACTCAGCCAGCGTTTGGCCCCATTGACCTCGGTCCCCACAACCGGAACCAGGAGCAGCAGTAGGACCACTGCCAGATAACTCCACAGGCTGAAATGTTTCAGTTTCTGATAATCAATCATGAGGAAGCCGACAAAGCAAACCAGACCCATCAACAGCCAGGCCACTTGGCGGATGAACAGATTGTTGGTCGCACTCGCCTGAATCTGTTGATAGAGCGCACTGTACAGCGCGACCAGACCGACCAGGATAATGGCAAAAAACACCAGGAGGATCCACCAGTCGAAATTCTCGATCAAACGTCTATCCACCATGCTGCGCTAAACTCCTGCGACTCCCTGACTTATCCGGACGAGGGACGGTGGTTTGAAGCGGGCACGGGGGCGGCCTCGGCTTGGGCAGGCCCGTTCGGTTCGCTTTCGATATAGGCGGCGATCACCTGCCGAGCCAGAGGGGCCGCGGTCGAGGAACCATGGCCGCCATGTTCCACCAGCACGCTAACGACGATGGCAGGGTCTTCGGCCGGAGCGTAGGAAACGAACCAGGCGTGGTCCCGCTCCTGGTCCTTGGTGATCCTGGCCAGCAATTTCCGACTGACATTATCCGGCATTCGAACCACCTGGGCGGTGCCGGTCTTGCCGGCGATGCGGATGGAGGCCATGCGGATTTGTTTGGCGGTACCGCGGTCTTCGTTCACCACCCCGGCCAGAGCGGCTTGAACCATCTTGAAATATTCGGGGGCCACCGGGATCTTCCGGCGTACTCTGCCACCCACCTCGGTTACATCCTCCGGGTGGCTGCCTTCGATCCGGCCGACCACGTGCGGCTGCCACAAAGTCCCGCCATTGGCAATAGCCGCGTAGGCCACGGCCATTTGCAAGGGAGTCGCCAGATCGAAGCCTTGCCCGATGGAAATGGATATGGTTTCGCCCTTTTGCCAGGCAACACCCTTGGCCCGCTTCTTCCATTCCGAGGTGGGAATCAAGCCGGGTGACTCCGGCCGCAATTCAACCCCGCTCTTTTCACCCAGCCCAAACAGGCCGGCATACCGGGCAATCCGGTCCACTCCCAACTTCATGCCCAGTTGGTAGAAAAAGACATCACACGATTCCACGATCGCCCGATGCGGATCCACGCTGCCGTGCCCGGTTTCCTTCCAGCAGCGGTAGTTGCGGTCGGCGAATCGGAAGAAACCCGGACAGGACAGATGCGACCGGGCATTGATCGCCCCCTCCTGCAAGCCGGCCAGTTCCATGATCGGTTTGTAGGTGGAGCCGGGAGGATACGCCGCGTTGACTGCTCGATTGAGCAAAGGGTGCGAGGGATCGGCGCTCATTTCGTTCCAGTCCTTCGCTTTCAAGCCACGGACGAAGCGTTCTTGATCGAAGGTCGGACTGCTGGCCATGGCCAGAATGCTGCCCGATTTCGGGTCGAGCGCGACGATGGCCCCAATATGATCGCTCAAAATCGATTCGACCTTGCGCTGCAATCCGGCATCGATGGTTAACCAAAGATTTCGCCCTGGGATTGGCAAGGTTTCGCTGAGCAGCCGAATCCTTCGGCCGACGGCATCCACTTCCACTTGTCGGCCTCCGCTCTTGCCATGCAAATACGGTTCAAGGCCCCGCTCAACCCCGATCTTGCCCACTGACTCGCCGGCTGCGTACTGTTTGTATTCATCCTTTTTGAGTTCTTCTTCGGACACCTCGCTTAGGTAGCCGATGACATGCGCCGCCGATCCATTGAACTTGTATTCGCGCCGCGGCTCGACCCGAATGAACACGCCCGGCAACCGAAGCCTTCTGGCTTCCAGGCGAGCTAGGCAATCCCGGTCGATATCGGCCATCAACCGCAGCGGCACAAAACTTCGGGTGGCCTTGTTGTCCTCGACGATCTTTCGCAGTTCATCAGGCGCATTGCCACAAATGGCGGCAACTTGTTCAAGGGTACCGTCAAGGTCTGGCACATCCTCGCGGACCAGCATCAGGTGATAAGCTGGTCGATTTTCCACTAGTGGGATGCCATGTCGATCAAAAATGATGCCCCGCGGAGCGGGGATCTCTTCCAGACGAACCCGATTGTTTTCCGACAAATAACGGTAACGAGCGCCGTTTAGGATTTGCAGTTGCCAAAGCCGCAGCACGTAAATAATTAGAATCAGGATCAGCACGCCCACCAGCAGCAGGTATTGGCGCTGAAACAATCCCTCATCGGTGGGTTCCCAGTTGGCCAACAAGATCTGCCTGGAAAGCTTGTCGGAAAGGGAATCAGGGTCGGAGCGGCCGGTTTGAGCCTGGCCAGGTTGCGATGTCTTGGACCTCATCATCCGCTCACACGCTCCTGAACTGATCCGTATACTGTTCGAACGGCCAGCCAATCAGCGGGGCAACACATAGGATTCCGGCGGTCCGCGCCAACAGGGGGACCCAGACGGTGGGATCATAGGGCGGCGCGGCACTGGCGATCACCACGTAACCACCAAGGGCCAGCGCCTGCATGATCGCACAGATCGCAACGCAAAGCAGTCGATAGAAGGGATTGCGCAGTTCGAAATGAGCGGACGCGACGGTGACCAGCAGCACCATCACTAAGTAGGTCCCCAGATGCAGGCCCCAGAGACGCCCGCTGAAGGTATCCATAATGAACCCCCAACCCAAGCACCAGCACAGAGCGGAAGTGGGAGGCAGGCATAAGGCCACATGCAACGCCAGGGGCAGCAGCAGGTCGATGCGAAACCCGAGATACCCGAGACTGCTGATCCAGTGGCACTGGATCAGGAACAGCACCGAACCGTAACCGATCGCCACCGATAGAATGCGAAACCATGCCATGGCTCAACCGATCCGACCGAATTCAAGGCAATAACCATGCGTCCGGATGCTCGGGGACGGGTCAGGGATGAAGGTCACGATAGGCCCCCATGAGTTCGCCCTGGGTTATTCATCGCTTTGGGTTTCCTGCCAGTTATCAGGGGGCAACTCATGGTTGCCGATGACTAGTAGCTCTTCCACGTAATTGGGATTGACGATGGGCTGCAAGGCAATAGTCTGAAAAAGATCCACCGGGTCCTTAACCACCTCGCGCACGATCCCCAACCGCAGCCCCTTGGGGAAAATTCCATCCTTCCCGGAGGTTATCACCAGGTCCCCGGTCCTCACATCGAGGTTGCCGCGCACATAGCGCAGCAGACAGCTCTTTTCGTCCTTACCGGTCATGATGCCGCGCGTGCGATTGCGCTGCACCAGGGCGTCAACCGCGCTTTCCGGGTCGGTGATCAGAATCACCCGGGAATAATGATCGGAAACCTCGGCAATCCGCCCCACAACCCCCTCTTCATTGACCACGGCCATATCGGTCTTGATGCCTTCCCGCGAGCCTTTGTCAATGACCACCGTTTGAAACCAACCGCTCGGATCATGCACCACCACCTGGGACGCGATCCCTTTCACCCCCAATGTGTTCTTGAAATCCAACAAGCGCCGCAATCGCTGGTTTTCCAAGAAGGCTTCCTGATATGCGGTCAGCTTATTTTGCAACTCATTGATCTGCCCACGCAGTTGCTCGTTGTCCTGGCGCACCTGCCTGAGGACCACGTACCCCTTGATCTTTTCATCGATCGAACGGGAACTCGAATGGAGCAGATTCAAAACCGGACTGAACACCTCGATAACCAGGCGTCGAAACAAGCCCACGTCGGTCGGTGCTTGAAAATTCAGGGTGAAAACGTAGAGCAGGATGGCCAGCAACGCGAGGGCCAAAAACAACCCCCGCAACCGGCGCAGCCATTCGATCATGAACGTGCAACCTTACCGGCCGAGCCGGCGTCGATTCTGGACCTATTCAGACCGGCACGGCCCATTCGGGCAACCCTCGCCGTTTGCGCGGTCACCAGAAGGCACCGTGACTGACTCTCGGGCGACGGCAACAGACCCGGTCGACGGCGCCGCGGCGTGCTCCGCTGCCGATGAGCCATCAAGATGGCCACACCGCCGCATCAACTGAGCACGTCTTTCAACACTTCAATGTCTTCCAGGGCTTTGCCCGAACCAAGCACCACCGTGGACAGTGGGTCCTCGGTCAAGGTCACTGGTAGTCCGGTTTCCAGCCGCAGCAGGTAATCGAGATTCTGCAACAGGGCGCCCCCACCGGTCAGGACGATACCCCGATCGACAATATCCGCGGCCAGTTCGGGCGGGGTCTGTTCCAATGCGATCTTGATGGTTTCAACAATGCTGTCGATCTGTTCCTGGATCGATTCACGCACCTCTTCGGAATTGATTTCCAGGGTCTTGGGGATGCCGCTGACCAGGTCCCGGCCCTTCACCATCATGGTTTGCACCTCGCCGGATGGGTAGGCGTTGCCAATCGTGGTTTTGATCAGTTCCGCCGTCCTTTCACCCACCAGCAGGTTGTATTTGCGTTTGATGTGCTGCAAAATGGACAGGTCCATTTTGTCGCCACCCACTCGGACTGAACGACTGTAAACAATTCCGGCCAGCGAAATCACCGCCACTTCGGTGGTACCGCCGCCGATATCGACGATCAAGTTGCAGACCGGTTCGGT
>MNZR01000016.1 GCA_001873705.1 Syntrophobacteraceae bacterium CG2_30_61_12 | reverse complement strand
GACGTGGTTCAAAGAGAGCCGATCACCTCCTTTCAGCTGAGCTATCCAATTGAAAGATCATGAAAAATATAAAGCCACAACATGTAGACCTATGCGTCACTCCGGATGGTTGAGCGCGAGCCAAGCAGGGAGAAAGGCGGTATACTGGTTTAGGATCGGATGTTTCATTACCAAAAGCGGGCAAGATGCCCGCGCTCCCGGGAAGAAGCGCACACGAAACGAAACTTGTTACCCTGAACCGGTCGGGTTGCGCGACCGGCGGGAGCTACCCGCCGGCTCGGCAACGCTTCCAATCCACGTTCCCACGGCGAATCGTCAGGGAGTGCTCCGCACCCCCCGACCTTGGAACGTATTGGAACAGCCTCGGGAATTCCGCGGCACTGATGCAACTCGCCCTGAATGAGGCGATCGCGATAGCGATATCAAGGTTGCGGCCGCGCGCGAAAAAAAGCCGGCCCGGAGGTCGGCGGAGGCAAGCGATCGAGAGATCGTCACGATCACGATCAGGGAGCGGTGAGGGCGGTGGAAATTTTCACGGCCTTGGCCGGATCCATGTTGGCCAGAATGGTCGCGGCCAGGTTGGTGTCCATTTGGGAGATGATCTTCACCACTAACTGCTCATCGAGGCTCTCCAGTAATTTGGCCGCGCCCTTCGGTTTCATGCTTTCGTATATCTTGATCAAGGATTTCATCCGATCCGTTTCGGCGGACTTTTTCTGGTCTCGGTAAGCCTGGATTTCGTCCTGCGCAACAATCAGCTTTTGCAGCTTTTGCTCGGTTTCCTTTTGCATCTGTTTGAGATAGTCTTCCTTCCGTCGCAATTCCTCTTCTTTCCGGTTGAGGTCGGACTCGCGCTGCTCCAGGCGCGCTATCATTTCGCTCACCCCGGACGCCGTCTGTTGCCCTCCAACCGTCGCCGCCGCCGCCTTGGCACCACGGGCGGCGGCCTTGTCCTCACCGTTCTTGGCCCAGACCTCGAACGGCGCGCTCCAATGACCATGGCCGTTGCCATGACTGAGAAGCAGGTAGCCCAGGTTGAGAGTGAACTTGGTCACCAGCAGGGCCATGGTCAGCACCACAAGACCGGACAGCCACCACAAGCGACCACCTCGATGAGGCTTACGGGCGGTTTTTTTATTAAACATCTTCGGCATCCCGGTGGGTTTTGATGATCACCGTTTCATCCAATTTCTTCTGATCGTTGCGGGCGCATTCCAGAGTGTAGTCCTGGAAGCATCGGTCCCGCAGTTTTTCCAGGACCTTCATCGCCTGCTCCCGCTCCAGCAACAGTTGCCGGCGCCGCTCGACCTCATCCGAAGCCAGTTGTTGTTCCTGCCGAAGTTGGGGCAGTTGCCTCGCCAAGTCCCGGATGTGGTCCTTGTAGGCAAGGAAGGTAGCAACATCCATACCGTTGCGCTGGCGGGCCTGCCACTCAGCTTCCGCGGTCTGGATCCGTTGCTCCAGATCTTGCACCCGTCGGCGGGCCTGCCGCTCCAGCAGCCTTGCCGCCTGCCAGGCCTGGCGCGCGGTTTCCAACAAGAACCGCCGGTGATTGAGCACTTTCTCCAAGCGGAAAGCGAACCCCATCGAGCGCTACTCCCGGCTGTCGAGCAGCTTTTCCAGGGCTTCCCGGCACGCCGCGACGGAAGCGTTTTCCTGGACCGCCTGGGTCAAATAGCCGTTCAATTTTCCGACCATGTCAATGGCGTAATCGATCTCCGGATTGCTGCCGCGCACGTATGCGCCGATTTGAATCATGTCCTCGTGGCGTTTGTACCGTGACAAAATCCCGACGAAGCGGGCGGCCAGCCGTTTCTGCTCGTTGTCGAACAGTTGGTCGGTCAGTCGGCTGATGCTGTGGAGCACGTCGATCGGAGGGTAATGCCGGCGTTGGGCCAAGCCGCGGTCGAGGACCAGGTGACCGTCAAGAATGGAGCGCATGGTATCGGCGATGGGATCTTCCATATCGTTGCCTTCCACCAGCACGGTGTAGATGCCGGTGATGGCGGCATTGGGGAAACTCCCGGCCCGCTCCAGGAGCCGCGGGATCTTGCTGAACACGCTCGGAGTGTAACCCTTGGTGGTGGGGGGCTCGCCGGCGGCCAGCCCCACTTCCCTTCCGGCCATGGCAAAGCGGGTGATCGAATCCATCATGAGCAGCACGTCGAACCCCAGGTCACGGAAATATTCGGCGATGGTCGTCGCCAGGAAAGCGCCGCGCATGCGCAACGTGGCCGGCTGATCGGAAGTGGCCACCACCACGACGGAGCGGCTCAAGCCCTGGTCACCCAGATCGTTGTCGATGAATTCCACCACCTCGCGGCCGCGTTCGCCGATGAGAGCGATCACGTTGACCGCGGCCGAGGTGTACCTGGCCATCATTCCCAGCAGGGTGCTTTTGCCCACCCCGGAACCCGCGAAGATCCCCATGCGCTGGCCCCGACCGATGGGCAGCAAGCCGTTGATGGCCCGCACGCCCACATCCAACTGCGAACGGATCGGCACCCGCTCCAGGGGATTGGCCACCGTTCCCACCAGGGAGCGAGGTTGGCCGGGCGGGATCGGCCCCTTGCCGTCGATCGGCCGGCCCATGGCATCGATCACCCGTCCCAGCAAACCCTGACCAATCTGGACGGCGTCACCGCGGCCATGAAATTCCACCAGGTCCCCGGCACGGACCCCGCTGATATCGGAAAGCGGGCTGAGCTTCAGACGGCGATCCTGGAAGCCGACCACTTCGGCATACAAGGTACGGGTTTTGTCGTCGCTGTGAAGCGTGCACAGGTCGCCGAGCGCAGCCTTGACCCCTTCCGCTTCAATCAGGGTCCCCACCAGCCTCGCCACCTTGCCGTAGCAGCGCCAGGGTCGGCAGTCGAACACCCCGGTCAGGGCTTTGTGCAAGCCCAAATAGTCAGTTGCCGGTTGCGGTTGACCCATCTTCCAGTGCTCCCAGTCCCTTGATCATCTCGGCCTCGACCAAGGCCAGTCGGGTCTCGATGCTGCAATCGATCAGTTGAATATCGCTTTCCAGGCGGCAACCGCCCCGGCTCAAGGTGCTGTCTTCCCTGAAGACGATGGTTTTGCCACCGGCGCATAAACGGTTCAAATCCGTTTGCTCCCGAAGCAGTTTGAGGTCTTCGGGATGCAGATGGAATGTCAGGGCATGCTGATCATCGGCCTGATCCATGGCATCCTCGATGATCTTGGAAAACGCCTCCGGCCGCAAGCGCAACTCCACCTGAGCGATCTGTCGGGCGATCCCTAGGCTGCTCGTCAGCAACCAATCCCGATAGTCGCGCAGGAGCCCCGCCCGCAGTCCGCACACCTCGGAGAACACCGCATCGAGCCGCTCCGCCGCGGTGCGAACCTCCGCCAAGCCTTGCCGAGCCCCTTCTTCCCGTCCGCTTGCGAAGCCTTTGTCGTAAGCTTCCTGCTCCACCTCCCGGGCCCGCCGATCCAGTTCCAGAAGTCGATCCTGCAATTCCCCCTGGAGCCGCTCGACGGCTTGCTCACCGCTGAGCGTCGGGAGCGATCCTGGAATGCGGGCGGATTCCTTGGGGCGGCCATCGCTTCCGGAGGTTTGAGATCCGGTTCCAGCGATGTCGCGAAAATCGAAACAACGGTATTGAGAACCCGTGCAAGCCTTGATGATGTTAGACAAAGACATCGCCGCCCTCGCCTCCGCCCAAGACGATCTTGCCTTCCTGTTCCAGCTTCTTGGCCGCCGCCAGGATGTTCTGCTGGGCCGCTTCCACATCACTCAATCGGACCGGCCCCATGGCGGTAAGATCTTCCTGGAGCATCTGCGAGGCGCGTTGGGACAGGTTCTTGAACACCTTCTGACGAATTTCGTCGGAAGTGGTTTTGAGGGCCAGCATCAAATCTTCGTTCTTGACCTCTTTCAGCAGTTCCCGAATGCTCTTGTCGTCGAGCATCACCAGGTCTTCAAAGACGAACATCAATTTTCTGATCTGCTCGGCCAGTTCGGAATCTTTCCCCTCGAGCTCCTCGAGGAGGCGATCTCCGGTCCGGCGATCGCAACTGTTCAGGATGGCGGCCGCCACTTCCACCCCACCGAGAATCAATTGGCGGCCTTCTCCACCCATGGAAGCCAGACCCTCCTGCAGGGCTTCGTCCACTTCAAAGATCAGTTCTTCCGGCACCGTTTCCAGATTGGCGATTCGGGTCACCACTTCCAACTGCAGCGGCTCCGGCATCAGCGCCAGGACCTTACTGGCCTGATCTTGAGCCAGATGCGACAAAATCAATGCAATGGTTTGGGGATGCTCGTTGGTGATGGTATTGGCCACAATCCGCGGATCGATTTCGCGGAGGCTCTTGAAGGGTACCCGCTCCTTGTCCTTTTCCACCGCGGCGAGCATATGTTCCCCATCCGGACCGGTGAGCGAATGACTCACCAGGTCCTTGAAGAAGACATCCCCAGGTTTGTTGATGTCGCCCTCGGTGTAGAAAGACGAGGTGAACTCATGCAATAATTCTTCGTACATCTCTTTCTTGACGTTCTTGATCTGGGTCATGTGCACGCCGACCTGGCGGATTTCCGCCGGGCTCATGGCTTTGAGCAGGGAAGACGAGACGTCTTCGCCGAGCACCATCAGGAGCACCGCAACCTTCTCGGGACCGCTGAGGGTCTGTGTCTGCTTCGCCATCAGCGCTCTCCTTCATTCATCCAGCCCCGGATGATCTCGGACGCGCGATCCGAATCATGTTGAACCAACGCCGCCGCCTGCTGGCGCAGGTTGATGCCCTGGGCGGGACCGGGCAGTTGGCTGCCGAGCATCAGCGTGTTGCCTTCCGTTTCCGCCGCCGGCAAGGCTTCCAGATCGTTGGGCGTGGTCGTTGTGGACCGCGCCACCTGACCGAGGGTTTTCATCAGGGGTTTGATGACGAACAGGAACAACAGTGCCAACAGAACCGCATTGAGCAGGGACTTCTGATTGTCCTTCAGGATCTTCAGGTATTTGTTCTGGGCCGGCGCGGCTTCCAATTCCGATGCGTCGGTGACGAAGGGAATGTTCGATAGAGTCAGCTGGTCTCCTCGGGCTTCATCAAGACCCGCTGCCTTCTTGGCCAGGTCTTCATAAGCCTTCAGTTCCTGCGGCGTTCGACCCACGAACACCCGCTCCATCTGGTTATTGGTCCCGGCTTTCATTTCATAGCGACCGTCGATGATGACCGCCACCGATAGCTTGCTGATGCGACCCGGTGCCTGGACCGTCTGCCGATTGACATGACTCACTTCATAATTGATCGTTTCCCTCTGCTTCTCGAATTCCTTGGACTTGGCCTGACCCGGCGGGGCGTCCTGCATCAATTGCCCCTTAATATTGATGGGGGCATCCGGATTGCCCCGCGCCGCATCGTTTTTCCCCTGAGCCGATTCGATGCTGCGCTGCTGACTGCGAACCACCGCGCTGTCGGGGTCAAAGGTTTCCTCGCTGACCTGGGTCTTGTTGAAATCCAAATCGGCGGCCACCCGCGTGATCACCTTGTCGCTGCCCAGCACCTGCTGCAGCATGGACTGAACCTTGGTATGCAGCCCTTCCTCGAGCCGGTTCTTGTATTCCATCTGGAGGTTACTGAGCGAATAGGAAGCGTCCTCGCCATCCTTCTTGAACAGCACCCGGCCGTCGGTACTGAGGATATTGACGCCCTCGTCCTGAAGACCATCGACCGCGCCGACCACCAGGTTGACGATACCCTGGATCTGCCGCTGACCGAGCTGGGCGCCCGGGCGCAGCTTCACCACCACGGCGGCTCGGGCCGGCTTCTTCTCCTCCATGAACAGGGGTTCCTCGGGGATCGCCAGATGCACCCGGCTTTCCAAGACTTCATCCAGCTGATTGATGGTGCGCGACAATTCTCCCTGAAGAGCGCGCTGGTAGTTTATCTTCTGCACAAACCGGGTGCTGCCCAGGGCTTGCTTGTCGAAAATTTCGAAGCCGGTGCCGCTGCCGTCGGGAATGCCCTTGGCCGCCAGCTCCAGACGCACCTCGTAAAGCTGGTCCTTGGGTACCGCCACCGCATTGTTGGGCGCCAACTGGTAGGGGACCTTCCGCGCTTTGAGCGCCTCCACCACCTTGGCCAGATCATCGCCCTCGAGCCCCGCGTAAAGGGTAGCGTATTCTTTCTTGTTCACCAGGTAGAAGGCGTAGCCGAGGCTGACCAGGAGGACAACCAGGGTGCCCACGGTGATTATCTTTTTCGGAGTCGGCAAGCCGGTGAAGGCATGCAGCAGATTCTTGCCACTGGTCAGGATCTTATTGAGCATCGTCGGCAACCTTCAGCCGCGCTCGACCGAATATCGAGCGCTCGCTAGAACTGCATCCGCATCATCTGTTCGTAAGCGTCCAACGCCTTGGCACGCAGCCTCAGCATGAGCCGAAGGCTGAGGTTGGCTTCTTCCACCTTGAGCATGGTTTCGTGGATGTTTTCGGCCCCGTTCACCGCCGCGCTTTCCATCGCCTGGTCGGCTTCACGCTGAAGGGAATCGACCTGGCCGGTCATGGCTTTGAGGTCGGCGGCAAAGGACCGCTCCGGGGCCGGCCTGGATTTCGCCGTTTCCAGTATCTGAGCGGAACCGAAGTCGGAACTGGTCTGCTTGATGATCACGGTGATTCTCCCTGGAGGGCATTACTTGCCGATTTCCATGGCCTTCAACGCCAGCCGTTTGGCCGTGTCAAGGGCCGCCACGTTGGCCTGATACGAACGCGAAGCGGACACCAGATTGGCCATTTCCTCAGCCGTATTGATATTGGGGAAACGGACGATGCCGTTGTCATCGGCATCGGGATGGCTGGGATCATAGGCTTCCTGAAACTGCCGCTGATCGGGCAGCACCTCCACCACTTTCACCCCCTGCACCTCCCCGTCCATGGCGGAAGCGAGTTCGGCGCCGAACGGGTCGGCCACCGGTACCGCTTCATAAATGAGGGTGCGGCGGCGGTAGGGTTCACCGGATTCGGTGCGAGTGGTCTTCGCATTGGCCAGGTTGGCCGAGGTGACACCGACCCAGGCGCGGTCGGCGCTGAGACCGGACCCACTGATGCGCATGGCGGTTTTGAAATCCATTATTTGCCTCCCTCGTCAATGACGGTCCGCAACAGCGACAGCTTCTTGCCGAGCAGCGTCACCATGTACATGTACTCAACGCTGTTTTGGGCCAGCCTGGTCATTTCCGTATCCAGGTCCACCGGTCCCGACGCGCTCACTTCGGGAGCGCGCATCGCCTCTCCCGCATCGGTCGGGTTGATGTGCCGACCATTGGTGCCCACCATTTGCAGGCCTCCATTTTCCATGACGTCGCGCAGGCTTTCCTCGAATGTCAATTTCCTGGCTTGATAGCCCGGAGTATCCATGTTCGCCAGATTGCCCGCGATCACTTCATGATTGAGACTGCCGAGGCTCAAGCGATCCCGCATCAATTGCACGGTGCGGTCGATCGGGTTGGTTACGGTCATGACTGGCGCCCTCCTGACTGGTTGTGTCCTGGTTCATGGACGGATGGAGCAAGTTCCGTACCATGGGCGGGGGGAGCCGGGGACCCTAATGGGGGAAATTTTAGACGGGATGGACGGGATGGACAGGATGGACGGGATTGACGGGATGGGAGGGATGGATGGATGGGCATGCCGCTCGGAGATTGAAGCAATGGGTAGCCCAGGTGGGTTGGGCGGAATCAGGCTAGCGGCCGCGGGAGCCGGCGCGGCAACCATCGCTGCCCGACCAACACGGCAGTCAAGGCTTTGACTCGTTCAAACGCCCGCTTCCAGTAACCCGGTGTCGCGATAGCTCTGCAATTTGTTGCGCAGGGTACGCACGCTGATCCCCAGGATTTCGGCGGCTCGCGTGCGATTGCCCTGGTAGCGGTCGAGCGCGGTGTGGATCAGACGTCGTTCCATTTCCTCAACCGTGGTGAGTTCCACTGGGCCGCCGCGGGAATCGCCGACCGGCGGAGCCTCGTCAAGAATGAGGGCATCACGATCGATTTGTCGGTTGCGGCTCAACAGCACCGCCCGATGGATCACGTTTTCCAGTTCACGAACGTTTCCCGGCCAGCAATGGGCCCGCAGCACCTGAGCGGCATCGGCGCCGAGGGATACCTTCCCCTCGTCACGCCCGGGAGCTTCGGCGGCGTACTTGCGAATGAAATGTTCGCTCAACAGCTCGACGTCCCCGGAACGGCCGCGCAGCGGTGGAATTTTCAAAGGGATGACATTCAGACGGTAATACAGATCGGCGCGAAACCGACCCGCTCGGACCGCGTCGAGCACCGCCGTGTTACTGGTGGCCAACACCCGCACATCGACCGCCACCGGGTAGAGTCCTCCGACCCGGTCCACTTCGTTTTCCTGCAATACGCGGAGCAATTTGGCCTGGAGGTGAATGGGGATTTCGGTCACCTCGTCGAGCAGGATGGTGCCCCCATGGGCCAGCTCGAATTTGCCCTTCTTGGTGCGGGATGCTCCGGTGAAAGCACCCTTTTCATGGCCGAACAGCTCGCTTTCCAGCAGATTGTCCGGCAGCGCCGCGCAGTTCACGGCAATAAAGGGCTTGTGCCGGCGCGGACTGTGCCAGTGCACATAACGAGCGAACAGTTCCTTGCCGGTACCGCTTTCGCCCTGAATGAAGACGGTAGCCCCGGAAGGCGCCACCTGCCGGGCGACGGCCTTGAGCCGTTCCACGGCCGGGTCGCGGGTAACGATGTCGACTTCCGCCAAGCGCCGGGGGCAGGCAGGCGAATCCTGATCGTCGCAGAGCAGTTGCACGGTCTTGAGCACGCGCTCGGCGGGGACAGGCTTGAGCCAGAAATCGTGGGCCCCGCTTCTCATGATCTCGGTGGCATCCTCGGCCCGTGCCTGGGTAGCCAACACGATCACCGGGGGCGGGTCGGCGAGCGCCCCGACCCGGGCAAGGAAGTCCAGCACCGGCGATTTGTTCCCGTTCATCTCCAGGAAAACGACGGCCGGTCTGGTCTCTTGCAGAAGTCGCTGCCCCGCCGGCAGACCATCCGCGGCAACCGTCGCAAACCCCCGGCTCCTAACCGGAGCCGCCAGGGTTTCGATTTCGTTCGCATGGGTGTTGACAAAGAGGATGGTCACTGATTCGCCACTCGCGTCCATACCGCCCCACAAACCGTTACAGAGGATTCCCGCGCCCGGTTTTTCTCATAATGCCGCCCGCGCGATGGTGATGTCGTTCAGTTCTTCCCGAGCCACCGCCTGCCATAGGGACTGGCCCGAGCCCAGCAATTGGGTGAACATGTCCTTGGCCTGGTCGATCTGACCGATGCTCTTATGCAGCCTGGCGATCTTGTAAATCACATAATCCTTGGCGTCCTTTTCCGGAATCAATTGCAGCGCTTCTTCAAGAAACGGCAGGGCCTCCTTGGGCAGGTTCCGAGCTTCGTAACACTGGCCCAACAGCAGGCACAGATCCAGGTGATGCCGGCCTTCGCCCGCCGCCGGATGCTCGCTCGCCTTCTGCAGATAGACCAGTGCCTCCTGGTGACGCCCCAGGGCCATCAGGCAGGAGACGTAATCGATCAACATTTGCCAGTCCAGTTTGGCGAGGTCCTTCTGGCCCTTGAAAAATTTGGCGAACTGGGTGGAAGCCTCGGCATACTGGCGGCGGGCGAAATGGACCCTGGCCAGGATGCCGGTTTTTTCCCGGTCCAGGGACGTATCCCGAACGGCATCGCAATAGCCGAGGGCACTGCTCAAGTCGCGCATTTCCAGACTGCATCCGGCCGCTTTCAGGTTCCAGGTATCACGATGCCGCGGGTCGTCCCGGATCAGCGACTGGTAGAGGCTGACGGCATTCGGATATAATTTCAGTTGTTCATAGCCGCGGGCGATTATCGGATCCAGTTGCGGGTCCGTTTCCATGTGCAACAGATCGTGATGGTTTTGGTCCAATGCGGCCACTTCAAGGTAATTGCCGGCGATAAAGGCCTTATTGATCAGGTCCTTGAGCAGATCGCGTTGCAGCGGATAAAATTCGTCCAGCGTGGTGCTGCCCGGATTGGCATCCATGACTTCCTGAACGATGTGCAGGCCCTTTTCCGTTTCCCCCAACCGGCCGTAATTGGACGCCAGGCGGAATTTGATCAGACGCATCAGGTTTTCGGGAAGATTGCGCCGGGCCAGTTCCTCGTAAACCGCAAGGGCCGACTGCAATCCCATGCCGCCTTTTTGTTCCAATCGCTCCGCTTCCCTGATTCGGGAAATGATATCGCCGTCGGAATTGGGCAAGTAGCTCTGAACATAACCGTAGAGGCGCCCGGACAACCGCGACTCGCCCTGTTGTTGCAGGCTTTCGGCCAGGCGCGCCAGCACCAGATTCTGGTTCTTGGGTTCCGGCACGCCCAGATTCAGATACCGGAACAGGACCTTTATGCTGTTCGCGTAGTCCTTACCGGCAAAATAGGATTCCCCCAGGTTCAGCAGGATCTCCGGTTGCTTCAGGTAATACTTGGGGTCTTCGGCCAGGCACTGTTCCAGTGCGGCAATCGCCTGCTGATGGTCTCCGGCCATGGTCAGGCCCGCTCCGACAAAATACTGGGCTTCGAGGCGCTGTCCGGGATCGAGGTTGCCCTTGAGGGCCGACTGGAACGCTCGGATGGCCTCGGCATATTGGCCCATCCGGTGCTTGCCCTTGGCAATCCGCAGCCAGGCGGGTCCGACCAGGGGATGATCGGGATGGGCGGAAATCAGGCGGCGCAGGTAGCCTTCCGCCATGATCAGTCCACCCATGGAGGCGGCGAGCACCCCGCATCGATACAGGGCCAAGGGCTGGTCGGGATGATTGGGAGCAGCGGTCAGGGCGGCCTTGTAACGGTCGATAATGGCGGTGCCGTGCACGGCGAGTTCGTTCTGATGGGCATCAAAATAGGCGTTTGCCTCCCGATAGGGACCCTCATCCGGGTTTGCCGTCTCGACCGGCGCCGGCAGCGGAACCCCAGGCAAAGCGACGGCAAGCGAAGACGCTAGCGCCTGACCTTTGCCTTCCCCTGGGATCTGCTCGCTTAAAGGCGGTGCGGCCGGCGCCGCGACCGACGACGGCAGAGGAGCCGCCACTGCCGCACTGTTGGCGGCTGGGACCGATGCCGTTTGCAGCTTTTCCACCGCAGCCAGGCTGGTGCTGCCCGGCGGCCTCGAGCCAGGTGCTTGCGCTGCCATCCTTGAGTCTGCCGGCCCCCGGTAGAAATCCAGCACCAGACGATAGGCCCCCGGCTTGGGCGGGTCCGCCGGCAGGATTTCGGTTTTCACCTGCACATCCTTGGCACGGTGAGAAATCACGGCCATCCAACCGCTTTCCACTTGCTCGACCCGCAGCCTCGAAATGAGGGAGCTGGCTTTTCCGTAGTTCTTGGTTTTGATGCCGGTGCGCAAATGGTCGAACAGGACGCGGGTTTCGCCGGCATGACCGCGATCGATTTGCCGGGGTTCGGGACCTTCCGCGTCAAAAACCAGACGAGTGTGCCGGGGATGCAGTCCGAAGCGCACACTGCCAAGCACGGTATCCGCTGCCGCCACTCCGGCAGTCGGAGCGGCCACGGCCACCAGCAGGACCAGCAGGACCAAAGCCGGCGCCGGCCGAGCGACAACCCCGAAAAGACCGGCGCCGAGACGCGCAAGTCTCCCACAGGCAATGCTTTGCCCTCGTGATCCTTGCCGGTATCCGCGAACCATCACTTCAACTCTCTTTCGAATCAGGGTTTGCAAACCAAACGAACACTCTCCGTATTTTTCCTGCCTGACCGAAAACCGAATGACTTTCATTTCCGACCAACGCAACAAATCCACCCAGCAGATCGCCCGGCCCGGCCGCATTGCCGTATGGCAGGAGCAGTGCACGGGCGATTCGCTGTCATGCTCTAGCAATAATTGCACCAGGGAAACGCCTAGGCGAAAGGGCAAAGGCGCGAGGCGAATATCGAATATCGAATATCGAATAGAGAATAGAGAATGGGCTGAGCGAATGCGGAGGATCTAGGGATTTCTCCCTCTGGTCGAAAGGACGGAAAGGCGCTGGGCAATAATTATTTGTTCACGATTTTTTGCCTGACACTACCCCGTCATTCCCGCGGTGTTTAAGGGGGAATCCAGGCCAGCACTCAGTTCTAGATTCCCGCTAAGAGCATGCGGGAATGACGATCCAATGGTTGTGGTGGATGTTTTATTGCTGCCTCGCGCCTAAGCACAGCTTATGGCCGCGCTAAACATGCCGACATCGGAGTGCGACGCAGGCCAGCGATCTAAAAGAGCCACCCAAAACCTCGAAGGCGGCTCATCACTTCCGCGGTTCGATATTCGATATTCGATATTCGATATTCGCTTTTCGCTTTTCGTCTTTTGTTTTTACTGGATCGCTATTCGATGTCAGATCAACTCTTCGACCATCCTGGCGGCGACCCGATCGGCATCGACCACGAATTCCCCTTTTTCGATGAGGTTTCGATAGTACTCGACCTTATCCGCCCGAACCTCGTCGCCGTGCACCAGCGTTTGCTTGACCTGGCTCATGAACCGTGCCTTTTCCGACAACCCAACCTGATCGGTTGTTTCCGCGACCGGTTTGTCCGTCTGCACCGCCTCGTGCCTGGGCGGCTGCAGCGTGGTGTTGATCGCCTGTTGCGCAGCATAATATTGGGATTTCACGATCTTCATGGCTCACCTGAGTTTGTATTGCCAATCCCTGGCGAAGCACCGCGTGCTTCGCCGTGAGTGCCTTTTCCATCTTCACCTGGATAATCGGCCGCGGTACCAATGGACTTGAACAAATCTTTGACGCTTGCCCAAGGTTCGACCCACGCCGACCCGGACATCCCCCCCCGGTGCACATCCTGAAGCGCCATAACAGGAGCGGCTGTCATGGCTATCGTCGAGCCTGGCACAAATCTCGCTAACGATCCAGCGAATCGTCAGGGAGTGCTCCGCACACCCTGACCTGGAAAGCGTGCACCGCGAAGGCGCTAAGGACGCAAAGACAAGCAAGGCACCATCGCCCACGGATTTATCCTTCGCGAACCTTGGCGTTCTTTGCGTCTTTGCGGTTCATTCCCGGTTTGTCCCGGGAACGGCCACTGCATTTACCGAGGGAATACCATGAGCCGGGATCCTGCCATCCATTGTCGGCGCTGCGCCCACTACCGGGTCACCTGGGACCCCCAGTTTCCCCACGGCTGCCGAGCCTTCGGGATCCGCTCCCGACATTATCCCTGCCTCGAGGTGGCGGCCGCCTCGGCGCTTCGCTGCCGCCTGTTTACGGCCAAACCGCCGGGGAAACCTTGCCGGCGCCCGCTCACCGGCATCGACAAGCGCGAAATTATAGTATAGCATCAGCCGGTTACGAAGGGAATTCAAGGGGCTGGCTGGAGTGAATTGCAGACGCGAGTCTGACAACCGAACCGGGTGGAAACCATGCTGATACTATCAAGGAAGGTGGGGGAAGCGATCAGGATCGGCGACGACATCGAGGTGGTGGTGTCCGCCGTGGACAAGAACAAGGTCAAATTGGGGATCAACAGCCCGCGTCACATCCCCATCTATCGTGAAGAATTGTATCGGAAGATCCAGCAGGAAAACCAGGCGGCGTCCGGCCTGGGCGAAGAGGACATGAAACACATCCTCGAATCCTTCCTGAGCGGCTGGATCAACTCAGCGCATGATGACGAGGAGCCAAATCCCACGAGTGGAGCAGAGGAGTAGCGCCCATGGAGGTTCAAACCAGCCGATTCGGGCCGTTGGATCTGCCCGAGAACACCTTCATCGAATTTCCCTGGGGTCTTCCCGGATTCGAAACCAGCAAACGGTTTGTACTTCTGGAACACCGGGAAGGACCATTTCAGTGGTTGCAAGCCGTGGATCAACCCGAGGTGGCCTTTGTGGTCTGCCCCCCGGAAGTGATGGGACTCCACTACACCGTTCCCCCGGACAAGCAGGCCCCGATCGGGATCCAGCAGGACCAGGACCTGCTGCTGCTGGTCCTGGTGTCCTTCGATCGTGCCACCGGCAACCTGCGGCCGCATGTGCGCGGCCCGCTGTTGTTCAACGCGGCCAACCGCAAAGGCTACCAGTGGAGTCTGGAAAACGGAGAGCTGCCCAAATACCTCTGCTCCAAATGAGCCGGCCCCCGGACCAAGACTACCGGCTTACCGGCGTTGTGACTCTTTTTGATTGGCTGTGGCAACCTGGTGGGATCAGCGATGAACGACAGCACCCCTGACCTGGTTGAGGTGAATTACCTTCTGAACCCAGGTTTCATCTACGTCACCAAAACCCCGACCCTGGTTTCCGCGGTCCTGGGTTCCTGCGTGGCGGTGACCCTGTTTGACCGCAACAAGGGGTTCGGCGGCATGAACCATTTTCAGTACCCGCGCACCGACGACCGCCGGCAGGCCACGGCCCGCTTCGGCAATGCGGCGACCTACGCGCTGGTGCAAACCATGCTCCATTACGGGTCGAAGCCCCGGCATTTGGAAGCGCGGATCATCGGCGGCGCTTATAACCCGGAAATCTCCCCGGAAGACATCGGCCATGAGAATATTCTGGCGGCTCGAGAGGTGCTGCGGAAGCTGAAGGTGCCTTCGGTATCGGAAGATGTGGGCGGGCAAATGGGCAGAAAGGTAGTATTCAACACCGCCACCAACGAAATGGTGGTGCTCAAAGTCGAACGGGTGCGCAAGGGCGATTGGTACCCTTATGAAAGCGACCGTTGAGAAATCGACGATTGCGCACCGATCCCCGGTACCGGCCTTCATGCGCGCCGGTCGAAAAGGATCCCACGCAATTCCTCCAGCTTGCCTCGGATTTCCAGCAGTTCCTCGGGGGGAATTTGCCGTATCACATCCCCGCTATCCGGGTCCAGCACCTGCACCACCGATTCGCCGGTCCGATCATCCAACTGGAAATGCAACTGAATATTGAGATTGTCGAGATACGACTGGACCTCGTCGACCAACGTCTGCGCCTGCTTTGGATCTTCACCGGCATTCTTGTTGCCCAGTTGGCCGCCGCCGTTCGATTTGTTTTCCCGGCGCGTGCCCTGGACCGCATCGGTCTTCGGCACCGGTTTGACCGCCTGGGCCGGCTCTCCAAGACGCTCCCTGGTCGCCCAATTTTCGATTGCTACCGGTTGAATGGATTCCGGTTTGATTTGCATGGCTCCATCCTCGCTTGCTGCGCCTTCCTGGCTGTTGATCCATTCTCCTTGCGGAGATTCCCCACTCGCAATCTGATAATCGGCTCAATGTGAACAAGACTTGAACGGAAAAATTTACGAAATCGTAACTGCCGGTTTTCCGGGAACGTTCACGGTCCAGGGTACCTTGCGGCTTCGCGCCTTTGCTTGAATCGGCTTTTTCAATTGCCCGGGGGAATGGCACCTTGGGTGAACGCTTACCCACCATCAACTCCGCCGCGGACAGTTGCGATAGCCTCTTGCCGCCCGTTGCTGGGTGCGGAGCACTTGCAGTCGCTGTTCCGTCTCGCCCAGGGCACTCGCTAGACCGCGTGCACAAGCAGTGGTCCTGGCGCTCAAGGCGGACAAGCGATCCAGCAGCGCGCGCCGATCCTCGCCGTTCGAATCCCTGGTCGGAATCGATTTGAGGGCAAAAACCTGCTGCAAATCCTGAAAAGCTTGGGCACAGGACTGGGCCAGATCCGCGAAACCAGGGTCTCCCGAATCCGCCGCGCGCCGAAGTTGGTCAGTCAACCGAGCCAGGTTGTCAATGGCTTCGAGGCAACCAGGTTCGTGATGGAGTGTGTTGCCGAGGACCATGGATCGGTTTTCCTTTCATGAAGGTTGATGACGATGGCCATGGGAACCGGTCGATTTCCTTGATCACCTCATCGGCGGCCCCAACCCGATTGCGTTCAGCCCGTGACCTGGTAACCCGAACCTCCCAAAGGCTGTTGTTCCTTGAGGGAAATCGCCTCTTGGCTATACTGACGATGGATCTCGCTCCAGGCATCCTTCAGTTCCGCCAACATTTTGACGATAACCTCATAGACCCTGGTGTTTTTCTGTGAATTGACCGCGATCAATTCCCGCAGCATGAAGTTGTAAAGGCGCGAAAGGTTGCCGGCAATGATGCCACCACGCTCATAATCGAGACCCACCAGGAGTTCGGTCAAGATATCCTGGGCATGACGGATCTTGTCGTAAGCCTGAGGCATTTGCCGATCGCCGTGGAATCGCCTGGCCGCTTCCAGATCGCGGATGGTTCTTTCGTGGCACATGATCACCAGGGCCACGGGATCCGCCGTTTCCACCGTGGTCTTCTGGTAGGCGCTCAACGCATGATTCTGCATCATTGGGTAGTTCCTCCTCGGGAGATCAATGGATGATCGATGCCGTGTCCGCCCGTTACCCGGTCCGTCTCGATGATCGGCCGGCCTGCTCTAACAACCGGCGGCCACTTGCTTCCAGGCGCCCCGCAATTCCTCCAGCATCCGGATCAGGTGGCCGGAAACGGTTTCGCCCTCGGCGCCATGAAAACCGATCAACTGGCGCAGGATGAAATTGTAGATCCGGCTGAGGTTTTGAGCCACCAAACCGCCGCGTTCATAATCCAGGCCCACCAGCAGCTCGGTCATGACGTCCTGGGCGTGGCGGATGCGATCGAAGGACGACTCGGTGTCCCCCGCACGCTGGAATTTCGTGGCCTTCTCCAGATCCTGGATCACCGCGTCGTAGCAGCGGATGGTCAAGTTCATTGTTTCCATGGCTTGAGATGCCCCTCCATTGGCTGCGCTCAGCCTGGCGTCGGCAGTGTTCATCAGTTACCCCCTTGCAAGAAAGTTATGGTCCCCATGCGCCTGGCTAGGAACTGTAGCCGAGGCTGCTCAATTGGCTCGACAGCCAGTTGGATTGACTCTGCATTTGATTCAAGGCATCGTCCATGGTGATGAACTGTTTGGTGAGGCGTTCCATCTCCATGTCGATCCGCGACGTCATGTTGGTGATCTTATCGTCGAGGCGATCGATATTGGTCTGGATGCTGTTCCTCTGGAGCTTCACCGTACCGTCGACCGAATCGGTGTAACCACTGAGGATACTTTCCAAGGATTGTGCCAGATCATTGAAACCGGAAACGGTACCACCGAAATCGGACTGGAAGGCCGCTTCCAGATCGACGCCATCGAGGCTCACGGTGCCGTCGTTTTCAAAGGTGATGCCGTAATTGTACAGGCCCGCATCCAGCAGCGCACTTTGCATCGTGCTCTTGAGCGAGCGGGTGATGCCATCGCCGAACAGCGGCCCTCCGGTCGATTGGGTATCGGCATTGTAGCTGAACTGATCGTTGATGTAGCCGGCCAGGCCGTTGTAGGCGTCGACCACCGCTTGCACTTTCGCTGCCATGGCGTCCTGATCATGGCGCAGATCCAGGGTCACCGTGGTGGTTGGGTCTTCCCCCATGAGATTCAGGGTAATCCCCGCAATAGCATCATCGACCGTGTTCGATGAGCGGGTCATGCTGATCCCGTCGATGCTGAAAGCAGCGTCTTCTCCGGCCTGAAGCGTGGCGAAGTAGTCGCCGGCGGCGTCGGTGAAATCGATCCCGGCGGCGCCCGTTTCCTCGCTGGTCAGAAGGAGCCGGTAGTCGCTTGAAGAAACCTGGAGCACGCTCGCCACCACCCCGGTGGGGGTGTCACCGGTATTCAAGGTGTTGATTTCATCCTGCAGATCGGTGAGGCTCTTGCCGTCCAGGGTGACGGCGTTGCCGCCCACGCTGATCGATCCGGTCCAGCCCGCATCAGTCGTTGTTGAAGTCACGCTATCGGATTGAAGTTTCTCCGCCTTGGCCAGATTGGTCACCTGGATGTCGAAGAGTCCGCGGCCGGCGCCGGAATCCACCGTGACCGCAAGCAGACTGTCGGCGGCCACCGACGCCGACGAGGAAGTGAGCGTGGGCGCGAACAGATCGAAATCGGTGCTGTCTTTGATATCCTGAACGGCGGTGAGAAAAGCCGACAGTTTGCTGGAAATACTGTCCCAGGCATCGAGCTTGTCTTTATAGCTCGACTTTTGTGTGTTCAAGGGTCCGAGCAGTTGCTTTTCCTGGACCTGCCGCACCTGTTCGACGGTGCTCTGCCAATCGAAACCGCTCCCCAGACCGCTGATGCTCAGTCCCATGACCCAACTCCTTGTCTTGCCGATGATGATTCCGCCGGCCGGCGGTGTTGATCCGCTCGGTGCGCCGTCCGGCAGTGATGGTCTCACTGGATAGATCGGCTGAATCCGCCGACGGCTTTAGTAAAACCTCAAGGGATCAACAAGAAAGGGGGCGCCTTGACGGCGCCCCCCCGGCTTCGGACTGGTAGTTTGGAGTTTGGTCCCCGGAGATTAGCCGAGGAGTTGGAGAATTTGCTGCGGCGCGGCGTTGGCCTGGGCCAGCATGGCCATGCCGGACTGCTGCAGGATCTGACTCTTGGTGAACTGGGTCACCTCATAGGCCATGTCCACATCGCGGATGGCGGACTCGGAAGCCGAGTAGTTCTCCACCATGATGTTCAGGTTGTCCATGGTGTGCTGCAGCCGGTTCTGATAAGCGCCCAACGTGGACATATTCGAGTTCACGCTGGTGAGCGCCGTATCGATTGCGGTCATGGTGGCCTGGGCACTGGCGGCCGTACCGATGCCGACGTTCGTGCCCACCATCAGAGCCGCGGTTGACACGGCATTCAAGCTGACGCTCAATTGATCATGGGTCGCATTCTGGGCGCCGATCTGGAAGGTGAAGGAAGATGCAGTTCCAGCCGCAGTACTGTAAACCAGGTTCACACCGTTGTAGGATGAGCTTTCAGAAATTCGGTCCAATTCGGACTGCAACTGGGTGAATTCAGTGTTGAGCAGCGTTCGGTTGTCATTGGTGATCTGCCCACCCGCCGACTGCGTCGCCAGATCCTTCATCCGAATCAGAATGTTGTGAACCTCGTTGTAAGCCCCATCCGCCACCTGCAGCATGGAACTGGACTCACCGGCATTCTGATAGGCCACCCGCAAGGACGAGATCTTCGCCTTGAACGAGTTGGCAACAGCATACCCGGCTGAATCGTCCTTGGCCGAGTTGATCCGGTACCCTGACGACAATCTCGATAGAGAATTCCCGACGTCCCGATTGGTCAGGGTCAGGTTCCGTTGAATGTTCAACGCGTTGATGTTGGTGTTGATTCGAAGTGCCATGTTCATTCCTCCTTGAATGGTTGTCGAGGCATCCTTGCCTTTTTCCGGTTAAACTCTACCAGTCCTTCCTGTCCTTTGCTCTCTTGATCGACAGTTGGACGCCGGGACTTTAGAGTTTTTTTACAGTGATCAGCCCATGTTTCAAAAGCCAGTCCAGATGCACCAGGACAAGGTCTTGGTCCATCCGGAACCGATCGACCACCTCATCTTCCAATTCGCGCACATTGCAATCTCCCTTTTCGAACTGCTCCAGGATGAAGTGAAGGCAATCGTCACGAAGCAGAATGGCCATCTCATCGTAGCGAATGGGTTCGAATCCTTTGGGAAGGCAACTCGCATGGGCGCTCGACCCCAAAATCGAATCGGATGAGATCGAGCCACTCGGGAAATGCGAAAAACTCCTGTTCATGCACGGGGTCAACAGGGGGAGCGGATTGCCACCAACATTCTTCTTGCCCCGTGTCATCCGTGCTTCCCGCGCCAGGGATTTCCAGAGCTGGTGGTAGTCCTTCAAGATCGACGACCACCGATACGGTTCCGCTCGAATCCGCGCCCGCCGGCCCATCGCCTCCCGCAACTCGGGCCTGAACGCCATCTGCACCACCGCATCGGAAAAGGTATCAATGTCAAAAGAAATTTTCTGGGCTCGATAAAACCGCAGCATGGAAGGATCCAGCAGCCCGGACAAGGCCTCCCAAGGTTCGTGGCCGAGACTCTCGTAGGTGGGGATCAGAAATCCGGTCCGCCCAGGTGAGACCAGTTCCTTGTAGCCGTTAAAGTCAGAGGCGATGACCGGCAGCCCCCGAGCCATGGCCTCGACAACCGTCAGGCCGAAGGTTTCCTGATGATTGTCCACCAACGAACAGAAGGTGTCGGCCGCCTGGAACAAAAGCTCTTTCCTCTCCCGGGTTACGTTGGGCTCGATGCGCACCTCGCGATCGAGCCCGAGGCGAGCAAGCATCTCTTGCACCAGGGTCAAGTCGGCTTTCTTGCCGGCTCCGGCCAGGATCAATTGCCAGGGCGGCAACGAGCGACCGGCAAAGGTTCGGCCCTTGAGCCCGGCCAGAGCCTCGAGAAATGGCGCCAGGTCCATCTTCCGGCGCGGGGAAAAACGAGCCAGATGGAGCAACACAAAACGATCTTCAGGAATTCCCAGACGCCTGCGCGCCACCGTTTTTTGCCCCGCCGTGAATTCCCGGTCCGCGATCCCCAGTGGAATTCGGACCAACCGAGGGGGGGCCGGCAGACTCGCTCCATAGGCAACCTTCAAGGCTTCACGAATTCCGGCGAAAGAGTTCCGTAACATATCGACGGCACACTGGCTGGAACAAATGATGGCATCATAAGGCTTGGGATTGGCGAGCAGCAATTGAATGAACTTGCCATGCAAGGAAACGGTGTCCAAAGAGTGGGTCACGCCGGTGATCGGAAACGGCCGGTCGGCAAACGCACGATTGCGCCACTCGATGAGGTACGGCATGTAGTGAGTGAAGTCTCCATTGTGCATCACGTCCGGCGGCTGCCGACGGAGGCTTTGCGGCGCCAACGCTTGGGGAAGCACCTGAATTTTTGAACCGGCCGTTGGAACCAACTGCCGAAGCTTGTTGGAGAACTTCCGAGACTGAGCCGCATCCGCACAAAAGAAGCGGAAACTGTCAACATCCCCAGCCACCAAGATCGCCTGCAGGAACTCCAAATTGGCCACGGGCATACCCATCTTGTCTTGCCAGTAGGCATCTTCAATGGTGAATGGATCAAAACTTGCCCAATGCATTAAGCTAGCGCCCCTCCCCCATCACGTGCTTTTCAAGAATTAGCGCCCAACGGATCAAGCCGGGACGGTGTTTTTCCTCCACTATCCTTTTCGCCAGGCCAAAAAGGACCCTGACATCCGCGGCCGCCGATCCTGGAATCGTGCGACCAAACTCCTCCACCATTTGTTTTTCTAGGATCTCTTTGATCACTCGATTGTCGGTGACTCCAGTGCGATACGCCGTGGCGCAATAGGCCAGCATGACATCCAGGCCGCGACTGCCGGCTTCGACGGCACCGGCATAGAGTCGGCACGCCTTCATGAACCGGCCGAGTCTGAGCTCCAAATGCGCCCAGTTGATTAAGGTATCCAAATGGTTTTTCTGTTTTCCCAGGGCCATCTCGAAATATCTTCGAGCCTTCGAATGATCGCCGATTTTACTTCGCAACAACCCCATGTTGCAGTAACCGTCCGCGGCTAATTCACCATCTTGTTCCGCACAGTCATAGGCTTCCTGAGCCAACTGAAAGCGTCCCTCTTGCATGGCCTTGGCGGCGATCTGCTGCCAAATTTCCAGGCTCGATCCGGTTCGCAACCCGTTCTCGATGCATTGCAAGGCCGTCGCGCGCCGGTTCAGACAATAATGACTGTAGGCCATCTGTGCGTAGATATTGGCATCAGTGACAGGAAGCCGAGGCAGATGACAAGTGTTCTGGATTGATTCCAAAGCCAGCGCCAATACGGCGACGGCCTGCTCATGGTCGCCGATTTTTTGCAGCAGGTTCCCAACTTGATAGAGCGCATAACGATCATCGAAAGCTCCGGCCCGGGCCTTAACAAGGTAGCGACGGGCGCCGGATTGGTCCTGGGCCGCGCTCAGTTGTGCAGCAAGAAAGAGGCAACTATCGGTGATGCGCTGCCGTTGTTCGGTAAGACTTGATTGCGAAAAGGGGTGCTCCAGAGTATTTCTCTCGAGCCGGTTCAAAACCTCACGCATGGTCGCCACGGCTTCCTCGGATTTTCCCAAATAACCGTAACTTTGAGCAAGAAAATAGAGGATCCGAGTGTCGTCTCGCCCGGCCCGGATTTCCCGGTTGATCAGTTGAATATTCCGTTCCACCTTGGCGCGGAACAGGGAGGGATCTTCATAACCATGGTGGGTGATGGTGATGTCCACCCTGGCAAATGTCAAACCCGCGGCTGCGGCACTGGGATCGAGGACCTCATGAATACGGCCCTCGAAACGGACATCGGATCGATTGGGTACGCAACGCAACTGGTATAGGGAATGCCTCGGCTTTCCCGCTCGGACATCTTGCAGCACCAAGGAGTAAGCGATGTTGCTGTCCAATAGCCGTTTCAAGCGCAATATTTTATTGATATTCTCATCGTCCACCAGATCATCGGCATCCAGCCATAAAATATGACTGCAATGGGCGTGTTCCAGTGAGACGTTGCGGGCCGCCGCGAAATCATCACACCAAGCAAACTCGAACAAATTTGGTGTGAATCCGCGGGCAATTTCCTTGGTTTCGTCTCGAGACCCCGTATCGACCACGATGATCTCATCGGCGAAGCTCTGGAAACAATGCAATGCCTTGCCGATCCGGCGAGCCTCATCCCGAACAATCATGCACACCGAGAGGCTGCCCGGATCACCCATCGTGGACCTCCGGACCAGCGCGGCGGCAAATCCCGCTGGAAGCCGGGTTGAATGGCCCCCCATCGGTGCCCCCCTTCGGCAAGGGGTAACTGTTCCCAACTGCGGAACCAAGTCCCTCAAGGTCCGCCGCTCGCACCTTTTGGAGCATCCGTGCCGCCAGTTCACGCTGCCCCAGATGCAGGTATATTCCCGCCAGCCGCTTCATGATATCGGGTTGGGATGGGACCAGGAGCGACAGCCTCTCCAGCGCTCGCCTTGCATCCAGGTAGCGGCCTTGCCTGATTGCGGTAAAAGCCAAGGCATCCAGAATGGCCGGACTCTCTGAATGTTGTTGATTCATTTGAAGCAGAAGCTTGAAAAGAGTGTCCTCCTTGCCCGCCCGGACGTATCGGTCCACCCATGTTGCGAACGCTTGCCGACCCATATCGTTTTCCAGCAACGCATCGGCGTGGTCCATCAGAACGGCCGAGGCTGCATTCAGGTCCCCGGTTTTGAGCGCCAATTGCAATGCGGCCCAAGCCAGATCCCGAGCCGGCAGTCCCAAGTGCCGAGCCCTGGCGAGAGCGGTTCTCGCTTCGACGGTTGCGTCAAGCGAAAGGCAGCAAAGCGCTTTGGCCAGATAGGCCTTGGCGTCCCCGGGCCGCAGTCGCAGGACCTGTTGGACGTAAGCAAAGGCCCCTTCGTAGTCTCCCGTCTCCGCCGCGGATCGGGTCAATGCCCATAGCAGATCGGCCTCGTTGTAGGAGTGTTCCTGGCTCAGTTGGGTCCGCCTGCTCTCGATCGGGAGGCGCAGAAACTGATAGGCGGCCCGCAGCAAGGGCAGGGCTTCCCGGTGAGATCCCTGGTTGAAAAGGGCTATTCCAAGGAATAGCTTGGCGGTGTTCTGCTCCGGCAGTGCGCGCAGTGAACGGCGAGCGATGGTTGCCGCCGTCAGGTAATCTTCTCGATCCAGGTAATGGTAGGCCAGGATGTTATCGATCAAGCAACTCAGATTGATCGTCGCGGGACCGAGTTGCCGTGCTCTCCGCAGATGCAGGAAACTCTTGTCGAATTCCTTCAGGCCGATCCAGGTCAGCCCCAGGTAGTAGTGCGCAAAACAGTTGCCGGGATCCTGCTCGATTTGATCCTGGAGCAGTTTGGCATTGCGCTTGAGCTTTTCCTCCATCTCTTCCGGAGGAATCGCGTAGCCGGTGTGTTCAATGGAAAACGGGGCCTGGCGGATGCGCGCTTGTTCATGGAACAGGCTCTCGTCAACGCGCTCATGAACCTTGCCGATAAATCGGATACCAGGCAGCTTGCGGAAGAATCGAATTGCGTAATGAAATTCGAATCCCCCTTCCAGTTTGTTGTTCTGAATCGGAACGGAATAGGCGTCCGCCTCATCGGCCGCGGCCAATTGGTCCAGGCCGCTTCCGCCAACGGGCATCTTTAACAACTCATCCGCATCCAAGCATAAGATCCAATCTCCGGAGGCGTGCCCAAGCGCGACATTGCGTGCCGCGGCGAAGTCGTTGGTCCAGGTAAAATCCACCATCCTGGCGCCGTAGGAAGACGCGATTTCTCGGGTCCGATCCCTGGATCCGGTGTCGACAATCACCATCTCGTCCACCACATGGCGCACACTATCAAGACAACGGGCCAGAAGCTGCTGCTCATCTTTCACGATCATGCAAAGGCTGATTTTCATGCCGGCCGATACCTTTCCTCGGCGACGATCATCGTTTCGTCCACAGCAAAAGGCTTTCACCACAGAGAACACGGAGGACACGGAGAAAAACCTTGGAATTTCTCTGGGTCCTCTGTGCCTCCGTGGGTGATCTTGTTTGAAATGGCCCTAACGATGATCAAGACCCCTTCTTCTCATCCGAGTTCAGCAAGGACCCAAGCGATCCTTTGCTCAATCGTGTGGTTCCGCAGCACTCGCAAGTGCCCTGCCTCGGCGATTTGATCCCGCTCTTTCTCATGCTTGAGATAATACTCGACCAGGTGAAGCAGTTCCTTTGTCGAGCGGTACACCACCAGTTCAGCGCCCACCTCGAACAGGTCCTGGACAGCGGAAGAACAATCGGCCAGGAGAAAGCCCTTGCAGGCGAGCACGTCGAAAACACGCATGGTGGCGATATCGCTCTGGTACAGGCGGTTGATGTCCAAATTTATGACGCTGGCATTGTAAATCGCCGTCAATTCCCGGTCATGGCCGGCCCACCCACGGTAATCAGCCGCCGAGCACCCTTCCTCCCAGCCAGGATCTCCCCAAACTGAAATACCGAAACCATGAGTCGCCAGGGCAGCGATCAGCTGGATGCGTCGGTCCGACGCAGCCGTTTCCGCGGCGCACGCAGCCACGTCCACCAGCCGGCCGTTGCCATCGGCAAGGATCGAATTGCCCCTGCTCAGTGTTCGTGCCAATGCGGACCGTACCACATCCCGGTCGAGGTCCATTTGTTGGGCGCCGAGAGCCTGGTCCCAATGTTGGTCCGGGTCCGAGATGGAGTTGTGGCGGCAGACCTCGGCAAACACTTTCTTGAGCGCCTTTGCCTGGTCCCTCATGGAGTTGCCCACAAACGAAATCGTCGCTCCATATCTACTCACCTGGTCGGCATTGGGGAGCATTGGATAGCGGCGTTTCGGATTGGCCGCCAGCGGCAGATACTCCACATGAGAAAAACCGGCCAGACGGTAGCGGCTCACATGCCCCTTGCGGTAAGTGTAAATCATGGTCAGGTCATGCTGGTTGGACCCGACTGGGAGACGTTCGATACATGGATCGATTTCCCAGATCACACACGGAATTCCCAATTCCCGACACAACTCCGGCAAGCCCGCAAGGTAGTTGATGGCAAATACAAGTTCAGGGCCGAAGCGCTTCAACTGATGAACGCTTTCCTTGCGCGACACCCTTCTCGGGTCCCAGGTCAAGATGCTGAAACCGGAATGCTTCAAGGCATCTTCAACGTCTTGAACGAACAGGCCCCCGGACACCACCATCGCGCGCCGTGACGTTTTTTCCCCAACCCGGTGATCCAGATAGTCATTTTCCGATTGGTAGAGGGAACCCAATACGGGATGGCGGAACAAGCTGAGTGGAACGGATATCGGCGCATCGGCCAAATCCGTGCCGAGCAGGAAGGACAATCGAGCAGACAAGATATTCTTGGAGAAATCGTGACACCGAAAGGCCTGCCGCAGCAGCCACGGGTCTCTTTCATAGCCGATCATCCGGCGTTCGGAGGGCAACCTGTCGAGTAGACTTTTCAACTCATAGCCCAGGCCCACTCCCAGGCACAGAACCGGGCCATCATCTGGGCTCTCCCAAGCGGCAACGGTTTTTTCCGCATCGCCCCGGGGATCATCCGGCGCCTGAATCCATAACTCGGGGATTCGGTTGAACCGAGCCGTGGCGATTCCCGTTTTCGCCGCGAGGACCTCCACATGATCGCCCGCGACCGGCTCGCACAAGCGCTCGGCCAGCCCGGGATTGCTCAAGGCAAGGCAGCGGAGATTTCTCGCCAACCACCCGTCAGGCGAGCTGAGGCTGCTCATTGGTGGCCCCGGCATCCTCAAGATAGGAAGCCATTTCTTGGTCTTCGTGCCCTGCCAGATAAGCTTCCAACACGGGCCGAGCTTGTTCCTGGCAGCCTTCTTCGATAAGTGCGCGAGCCAGGGCAAGAATCACCCCTCGGTGTTCCGGATCCCTTTCCAAGCCGGCCCGGAACATGCGAATGGCGTCTTCCTTTTGCTCGAGTTCGAGATGAAGGAGTCCCAATTGATAGAGCGGCTGCGCATCATCGGGTTTGAGCATGGCCGCCCGCCCCAAGGCTTCGGCTGCTCCCGGATAGTCCTTGGCTGCTGCCAGCGCCTGCCCCATGTGGAGATAAATGTCACCGACCTCCGGAGCCAATCCGTTGTTGTTCCAGGCGAACGTGCTCTCGCTGATGAGTTGCCTATAATCTTGCCAGGCGGCTTCGTCCCGAGGGTGCTTTTGCAGATAGAGTTGTAGGAAATCCGCAGCCGTTTCCACTTCACCGGATGCCGTCAATACCTTGGCTGAGTTATAAAGGATTTCCGCATCTTCAGCGTCAAGGTCCAGGGCTTTGTAGAGATGCTCCAGTGCCTTTTTTAGATCGCCTTCACCCCAATAAAGGACGCCGAGGTTGTTGCAGGCACGCGCGCTATCCGGATTGTGTTCCAACGCCAACTCGAAGCAGACCCGGGCGTGCTCCTTTTTCCCCCTGGCGAATTGTTCCTCTCCCTGCTGGTTCAAAAAAGCCGCGGAGTCAACGGGTTGACTATCTTGTGCCGGCGTATTCAATCGCTCCAGTTCGTTTTTGGCCTCGCCGTCCCCGGGATTTCTGTCAAGGAAAGCTCCCAGAATCTCGCGCGCGTCTTCCTGGCGACCCAGCTTGCAAAAAATCCTGCCGCAATTAAAGATCACATCCCGATCATCCGGGTCCAGCTCAAGGGCTTGCGTCAGATGTTGAAGGGCATCGCCGGTATTGCCCTGTTGCCAGAGAGCAACACTCATGTTGTTGTGCATCTTGGCGTCAAAAGGCCGGCATTGCAGGGCCCGTTCAAAGCATCGGCAGGCTTCTTCATAGCTGCCCCCGGCGAATTTCCTCTCGCCCTCGGCACCCCAATCCATGTCATCGCGGAGTTTCCCGGATTGGTCTGGCTTCTCTTCCGACTGCAATGATCTGCTGTTCATTTCACACATTGTGAACTCCTTGATGGCTTCTATTCAAGCACACTGGGCTCCGCCGTGGCCGCATCACTTCGAGAACCTGGACAAGCAAATTCTGAGCCCTTCTCCATTGGAGCCGCTCGATGGGCCGGGTGCCATTGATGGGCCGCCGTGATCACCGACCAATAGGCTGGTCTGAGACCGAATGATGCGTGGGGGTTGCGGGATGAGCAAGCGCCCGTCCGTACCGAATTGGTTCCCCCACCGCGCGAAATAGATCGAGAGGTTTTTACAGACCGGTTCTTTGTCAAATCTCCCCGGACTCTGCCCTTCGTAGTGGAAGACAACAGACTCGGGCTGATACACCACCTTGTATCCGGCACAACGGGCTCTGAGGCAAAGATCCACATCCTCGACCCCGTTGCGGTAGACTTCGTCGAAACCGCCGAGCAGAAAAAAGACCTCTTTCCTCACCAGAATGCAAGCACCTGTCACCATATCCGGTTCACGATATTGATTCACCTCAGCGGCATTGCTGTCAGCAAACCGATGGGGATGTCCGGGAACGGGGCGTGCCAACTTCCTTCCCTTGTCGTAGTGAATGAGTTCCATGCCGGCATGTTGCACTTTCCCGTCAGGATAAAGAAGCTTGCTTCCAATGATGGCCGCATTTTCATCCCGTAGCGCGATTTGGAGTAGAGACTGCATCCATCCCTTCATGGGAAAGGTATCGTTGTTGAGAAAAAGGAGAAATGGGCATTGAGCCACCTGCGCCCCCTGATTGCATGCCCGAGCAAACCCCGCGTTCATGGGGTTGAATAGAGCTCTGAGGATGCCCTTGCTCTGCATTTCTCGAAGGTACAACTCGGTGCCGTCAGTAGAGTGGTTGTCAACAACGATTATTTCGCATGGAATGTCCGCCTTATTGTGAAGGATCCCATGCAGACATTGGCGGGTAAGGTCCACATTCTGGTACGTCGGAATAATGATGGATATCCGGGGCATGGGATTATTGGCGGTGACGGGAGGTTGGAAAGCACTTGCGGATAGCGATTCGGCGGTGGTGGCAATTCCACCGCGAGACTCGCGCTCAACCGGGAGCCCCGCCTTTCTCCCGGTCTTGTTCAAGGGGTACGCCTTGGTTGATCTGCCACGCCAGAGCTTCATTTCCGCGTCGTACTCGTGGGTTTCCCGAAGATCAGGAAGAGCAATCGTTTGTCGCAGCGCCCGTTCCTTATTGAGCACAACAGTCCTCTGTCCCCTGGCAAGGGCAAGACCGGGATCCAGACCCCATTTCGCCTTGAAGAGTTCCCAGTTCTTCTTCATCAACCTGACGTAGTCGACATTTTCAGCCTTGAAAGTGAGACTGCCCTGATGATGGATAAAGACATCACGGGCAACCCGGATTTCGTGGTCCGCAAGGAAAGCTCGATAGCAGTAATCGATGTCCTCAAAATTCCCTACACCGAAAAGTTCATCCAGTCCGCCAATTGCATCGATCACTCGCCGTCTTACGAGCATGCAAAATCCTATAACGGCCGGAACGGAAAAGGTTGTGCCGCAATTGTCCTTCCGCCAGCGCGACGCAAAGGCTTCCATTTCCGTGATATTCCCGTATCGGGCGCTCTCCACTAGCTGCGGGCCCGCAACATGATTCGACATGGGCCCCACGATGCCGACCTTGGGATAATCCGCGAAGACCTTCACCAGGCCTTCCAGCCATTCCGCGGTAACCAGCGTGTCATTGTTGAGCAACAAGATGTAATCGCCCTGGGCCAGGGCCATCCCCTGATTGTTGCCCCCGGCAAACCCCTTGTTTCGAGCATTGAGAATGACGGAAATACGTGGATCATTAACGGTGAAATCCAGGAGAGCGCTGATGGTCCGGCTTGACGATCCGTTGTCCACCAGGATGATTTCGTAAGGCAAGGTGCTGTGCTTCCTAATGCTTTCCAGACATGCCCGGGTCCATTCCGACTGATTCAGTGACAGGATAACAATGGACAGCAAAGAAGCCTTGTTCGACGAGGGATTTGGTGTGGTCAAATCGCGACTCGCCGTGAGTTGCTCGCACAGGGGCGTGGAATCGATCCTATAGTCGATGACGGTTTTCCGGGAATACCCCATGCCCTGGCGCATGGAAGCCTCAAGATGACGAATTCGCCGGATGTCCGTGCCGTCCTCCGCGCATATTCTCTCATCATCCGCATTGAGTCCCCTTCCCCACTTCGCGGAGAAATAACGACAGTTATCCAATGTCTTATTAAATCTCCCCTCCGATACACTTTCCATGTGATAGAGGACGCTTGTCGGGCAGTACAGAATCCTCAGTGCTTGTTCTCTAATGCGAAGACAAAAATCAATGTCCTCCAAGCCGTTCTCGTATTTCTCATCAAAACCGCCCAACTTCGAAAATACCTCTCGCCGGACGAGGAAACACGCCCCGGTGACAGCGGACAACTCGCGTGTCCTGTTCACATAGGCAGCCTCGGGATCCGCAAAACGATATATGTGGAAAGGTATACCGTCTTCTCCAAAAGCGACTCCGGCGTGTTGAACTGTTCCTTGCGGATACAGAAGTTTGCTCCCGACCATCCCGACACTGGCATCGCCATCCATGCACTTGAGCATTTCCCGTAACCAACCGTCCAAGGCTATGATGTCGTTGTTGAGAAACACAAGGTATTTTCCCAACGCGAGCTTGGCGCCCTGGTTACAGGCCTTGGCAAAACCCAGATTCTGCCCGTTGCTGACCAGGACCAACTTGTTCAGAGATTCTTCACGTTTGAGAAACTCGACCGTGCCGTCGCTGGAAGCATTGTCAACGCAAATAATCTCAAAAGGGATGCCGGAAGTTGTATCGCGAATCGATTTGAGGCACTGGGTTGTGAGCGCCAGATTATTGTAGGTGGGAATAACAATGGTGACGACGGGCACGGCAGGGAGTCTTCCCATTCTGCATTCACGGGCCTCGTCATAGTCGCCGCGCTCGAGAGAGATACCCTGAAGCATCGATATGCACTTGTAGCTGTCAGGATTTCTTTGCAATTCTTCACGTGCCGCAATCTCGCGTAGGGCTGCATGCGTTGTCATTTCGTCTTCGTCCGGTTCGACGATCCCATTCCATTTCTTATTCAACCTCCAAAGATTTTCCCCGTCGCGATCGTGCCGCCCCTTCGACATCGACTCATGGTGGTATACTTGGCTCTTACCGCAATAGTGAATGTCAAAACCCGCTTTCAAGGCTTGAAAGCAGAAGTCGATATCCTCGTAGCCATTCAGATAAATTTCGTCGAATCCGGGCACCACATCGAGTATTTCACGCCGCACAAGCATGCAGGCACCTGTTACGGCTTTCAGCTTGCGACTTCGGAGGGCATCCGGAACATGCTCAACCTTACGCAGCCTATGAACGTGGTATGGAAACAGGACACCGTTGTGCCATCCCACCGAAACTCCAACATGCTGGATCCGGGTGCTGCCGGGATAGAGCAAACAGGATCCCGCAATGCCAACCTTTTTGTTTTGTTCCATCTCCACAAGCAATGCGTCCAGCCATCCCGCGGTCACGACAGTATCATTGTTGAGCAGTAGAACAAAGTGCCCCCGAGCGCTCCGGATGCCTTGATTGCAGGCCTTGGCGAATCCCAAGTTCTCCCGATTCCGAATCACCCTGATGGACTCGGATGTATTCCTCGTGTCGAGAAGGCCTCGCACGCCATGCGTTGACCCATTATCCACAATAATGATTTGGTAAGTCCCGCAGGGAGTATTAGTATAAATAGAGTTGACACAGGTTCGAGTCAAATCCAAAGCATCATGAACCGGTATCACAATGGTGACGTATTTACTGGCATGGGACGAAATCTGCCGAATATGCGCACCAGCCTGATTCGGATGATCACATGAGAATGTGGCGAACTCGCGTTCGTTGTTCGCTTCGCCCCAATGGCGCCCGGTCGTTCTAGCATTTCTCAGTTGGATCAATTTGTTCACGGCGGTACTCGTATCTAAGGTGTAGTTTCTCGTTCAACACGACTGCGCGCATAACAACTCATCAAGAACACCTACGTGATCAACAGCCCTTTGGATCGACCTTGTCCACGATAGGATTGGTACAGCATAGCCGCTTGCGCATTGCTTGAATCGTGAAGCAACACTTCTCGCAGAAGGGCCAGCGCATTTTCCGGAGTATCCAGGAAATTCTTGCTGGGCGTGTACTGGAGAACACTCTGAGCGATGGCCACATAGAATGCATCGCGATACCTGCTTACGAAATGTCGCATCAAGGGCTCGGCTCGCTCACCACCCATCTTTCGGGCGATGAGCGTCAGGGGTTCGCCTGTCAGCCATCGGCTTTGATGCGCTTTGGCAGCCAAGCGGATCGGCATGGGCCAAAGCTCCGATTCGAAGATGAGGTCGTAAAAGCGAATATGATCGTAACCGGACCGGTAATTGGCGACCAACCGGTTTGTTTCCGTGTTGGCATGTATTCGATACCGCCCAAGTCTCTCGTGGATATAGCAGGCCGGACCCTTCGCAGAAAACAGCATCCAAGTGTACCAGTCACCAACATGCTGCAGGTCGGTAGGATTAACCCCCCCTACGGCATCACAAACCTCTCGGCGGAAGAGAGTGAACGAGTTGGTGATCCAGTTGTGAGCCAGCAGCAATGCTGCTTCATCATAGCAACCACTGCAATCATGCGGAGAGAAATAGCGGTATTCCGCACCATGGTTTTGACTCCCGGGATCATCAACGAACATTTTCCATGCGCTGTAGGCAAATGTGCATTCGGGATGTTGATCGAGTGCCCCAACCGCAAGTGCCAGGAACCGGGGCTCAAGCAAATCGTCCGCGGACAAAAAAAGAACCAACTCAGCCCGGGTGAGCGCGTAGGCCTTCAGAACACTGGCCATCAGTCCGAGGTTGGTATCGTTGCGAACATAACGAAAGCGGGAATCCCTGTTCTGCCAGTGCCTGGCGATCTTTTCAGTATCGTCTTCGGATGCATTGTCGATGATCAGGACGGAATAGTCGGCATAGGTTTGGGCTCTAATCGATGCCAGACAGGCATTCAGATAATGACCGTAATCATAGGTAGGGACAATGACATCCACCTTTGGAAAGATATGGGGCTGTTGCTCTTCACTCATTCCCAATCCGTGGCTTTGCATGGGCGACATCCAGTGAATAAGGGAAATATCAGAGAATTGTGCAGCAATGATTCCGTCCAGAAGGTCAAGACCCTCTGCGCGCCTTAGAATCATTATGAATTTTTTAAATCGATAGCAGCATTGAACTTATTTCTTTCTATCTTGCCTCCAGGTTTTGCGCCCAGGACTCCAGCTGTCTGTCATGCGGATAGGTGTGATGGTAGTGGAATACGGAGCTCTTGGTCTTTTCGTAAAGGTAATGAGGCCCCCTGCTACTCTTTCCGGTGAGCTCCATGTGTTTTTTGTTGCCCTTGAATCGCCAGACTTGCGATCCCTGGCAGGCAAGGAACCAATCGGAAGGCCTGCCCCCAAATACCGACCGGAAGTCGAACACCCGTTTCGGCTCCTCCAAAACTGCTCGGTAGTGAGTTTCGAGCAGCGAGATCGTGCGCTGCAACGCGAAACGCTCACGCACATCAACGCTTGCATTGGCGGACAGTATGTTACGCTTGTCAGGGTGATCCTCCAGAAACACCAGCGCTTCGGCAAAGGCTGCTGGGGAATCTACTATGAGACCGGTTTCTCCATGCGTGACCAGATGCCGCTCTGCCGGGTTATTCAGAACCACCGGCACCACCCCCATAGCCATGGCCTCCAGCAGGGCATTTTCCGTGGTGCCGTAGTGGAGGGGATTCAAAAGGTAGGCCAACACATCGAAGCGGGCAAGTTCAGTGGCTACATCGGCCTTGTAACCGGGCAACTCGAGTCTGTCGGTCAAATGTCTGGAGGCAGCGCGGGAAATCAGTTGCTCGCCTGCTGTTAGATCACCTACAAGAGTCAGTCGAAACTTGGGCAAGGGCACGGCCTCCAAGAAATCCAGAAGCTCAGGATGGAGCTTGGAGAAATTGAGAGTCCCCACATATCCGACGCGAATGGGGCCATCTCGCGGTGCTGCGCAGCGTTCCGATAAATCTTCGAAGCCACCGGAGCTGTGCACAACATCGATTCTATGCCGTTGTTCACCATCGAGTCCAATAATCCGGGGATGCTCCCAGGAACAGGGGGAGGTAAAAAGAAAACGATGAGGAGCCAGCAGGAACCCCAGCGGAATTTCGGGCGGATGAAGCCCGGAGACATGGCTCCACACCACCAACCGCATGGGAGGCAACACCCCTGCGCAAAGCCAGCCCGCCACAACGGGGTGGTGCCACCATTCCACCTGAACGATGTCAGCTTCGGCGACTCGACGGTTGAGTAAACCGCTTGAAGGACAGACCAATAACTCAGAACCACTGGCCAGGACGTAATCCCTGAATTCGGACTTTTGCGGATGTTCCATGCATATGATGGTATGCTGAACATCACTTCGCGGCCGCACTGATTTTCCACAAAGCCGAGAAAGCACCTTCCCAACGCCCCCGCCAAGATGGGCTGTAATATGAAGTATTCTTGTCATGACGAATATACCCATGCTAGCTGAATCGTGATTCGGCTAACGAAGCCCTTCTCTCCTTGCAGTCCATCCCAAAAGCCGCTTTTCGACATGGTTTGCCCTGTTCCCAATTACTGATAGTACGATGTCCGTATCTTTTCAGCATCGATGTCTAAGGCATCCTCAGGGTGACAAACGTCATCCGGGGCAATGCACCTAGTGCACTGCGGATTGGAGATCATGCGCTCCTTACGAAGTTGCATCGCGCAGAACTCACGGTGTGCCCGGCCATTCCACATGTCTTTCAGCGTCATCTGTTTGTCATTGACATTGCCCAGGACGATAGGCTTGAGGATCGTATCGCACGGAACGACGTCGCCATTGGGCCAGATGGCGAGGTGGAAAAAGCAGAGGGGGCAGACCAAACGTTTATCATGCTGGCGTCCGAAACGGTCCATGGTTACATCTTCACTCCTGTCTCCATAGTCGACGCCAGGGTACACTGGACGACAAGTCTCGATATACATGCGGTCCGATATTTCGCCGAAGATCTTGTAGAATTTTTCATCTTCGCCAGGAGCAAGGGAGATGTTCATGACCTTGACGAAAAGCTGCATCATTCCTTTCCGCTCGTAGAGAAAGCGCACCTGCTCGACAAATTTGTCGAAATCGACATTCACCCCCGTGATAGTCTTATAGGCTTGGGTATTGATACCCTGGATTGAAATCTTCATCCGATCCAGTCCTGCGTCGATGAGCGCCCTGCTGATCTTTGGGGTCAGCAGCGCTCCGTTGGTGATGACTTCGGTGACATCGGCAACCTCGGCCTTCCGCAGGCGCATGACCAGGTCAGGAAGACGCTTGTTGGTCAGAGGCTCTCCCTGGCCGGTAAAGGAGACAAATTTGAATTTGCGAGGAAAGGCTTTCATCTGTTCGATGGTGCGTTCGAACACCTCCATCGGCATGACTTCAGGCACAAAGCCATACTCCCGTTTCATCCCTTCGCGCCCCAGACTGTGCGCGCAAAAGGTGCACCTGAAATTACAGATGTTCGTGTGAAAGAGGTACAGCGCGAATGGCGTCTTCAGGGGGACGGCATCGGCGAGCCTCACGCGATTGAGGTCGGCGATCGGCTTAATTTCGGCTTTCATCTGACATCACTCCTTACAGTTTTTCAAAAAGGGGGATCAGCCTGTCGGCATCGTCGTCGAGCCGGTCGGCGGGAGTCAGCTTCGACAGAAAGACTCGACAGCTTCCGCAGACATAGTGTGCTGAACGCTGCTTACCGAGCAGTTGGAGTCGCAGCTGCCGTGCCTTCTCGCCGTTCCACATGTCGAAGATCGTTGAGTGGTTAACGTTGCCGACGGAAAAGGATTTGGGTAGCCCAAGGGGACAACAAGGGTAGATGTTGCCATCGACGTCGATTTGCCAATTGAAGAAGGGCTCGGGACAGACATCAGCACTAAGAATCTTGTCGCCGTACACGGTTGTCGTAACACCGGCGGCATTGTCATAGTCCCCCATTGTCAGTTGATAGGGAACGAAGCGTTCAATGAACATTTCATCGCTGACATCCCGGAACATATCGTAGAACTTATCCTCCTCGCCCGGTTCCAGAGCCACATCGATTACTTTCACATAAAGTTTGCACTGCTTACGTACCTTGAAAAAATACGCAAGGTTGTGGCGCAGGTCCTCAAAGCTAATGTCAGCACTCGATATCTCTTTGTATTTTTTGGAGGTTAACCCTTGCAACGAAACGCGAATTCGGGTGAGTCCCGAGTCAACAAGGGCTTCGCTGGTTTCTTTGGTCAAGAGCAGGCCGTTCGTGAATATTTCCAAGCGTTCGGCCACATCCAAGTTCCGGAGTCGTGCAATCATGTCGGGAAGACGTTTGTGCATCAAGGGTTCGCCCATGCCGGAGACGAAAACGAGTTTGAGCCTATCGGGAAACCGCTTCAACTGTTTGGCGAACTTGAGAAAGACGTCGTAGTCCATCAACTTGAAGCGAAAGCCATCCTTGATGAGATCTTCGCGATCTTTTGCTTGAGAACAGTAAAAACACCTCAGGTTGCATACGTGAGAGGGGGCGAGTAGGAACGTAAATGGGGTTTTAAGCGGGATAATGTCTGCCAGTTTCTTTCTGTCATAATTGAAGCCGGGTTTAATTTCGGCACTCATGGCGTATCCTTTTAAATATGCGCTAGACGTTGGTAAGCGGAAAGCAGTTCGCCGGCATACGGGTCAAGATCGTCTCCTTCCTGAATATCGTATTGCGGGCGCGGACACCTGCGGCACAGGGTGGCGCCACCTCGAGTTCCCTTAAGATGAGTGACGCGAAATCTCCACAGGGCTTCTCCGTTCCAGATCTCGGTGATGGAAGTATCTCCAACGTTTCCAAGGGGCAAAGGAAGTTCGGACGAGCAACATGGAGCATAGCTGCCGTCGGGATGGACCACGGACATGTAGAACGGAAATGGGCATACGGCGACTGGGACGGCCAAGCCGCCACAATGTCGCTTGTTGAATTCACTACCGAATCTTGAGTGGTCGATGCCTTTTATAACCGGGATTACCTGTTCAACAGCGATCTCATCACAAATTCCCTCGAAGATTCCATGGAATATTTGACGATCGGCATCAGTCGGCACCGCAGCGTCGACGGTCTTTACAAAAATTCTGGCGTTTTTGCGGTTCGCGTGGAAGTACCGGATATTGTCGAGAAGAGACTCGAAGTTGACATTGACTCCGGCAACGTCACTGCATCTCACAGAATCTAGCCCCTGAATCGATATTCGAATACGATCTAGCCCTGCTTCAATAAGTTTTTTCGAGAGATCGTTCGTCAGCATCGCACCGTTACTCACAATTTCTATTCGTTTGGCGACGTCATTACGTTTTGCCAATTCAACCATTTCCACAATATTAGGGTGAGTCAACGGTTCTCCCCACCCGGCGAAGATTAAAACCTGTAAGCGTTCCGGGAAGTTCAGGACATCGGTGATGCACTTTTCAAATAGGTTAACATCCATAATTGTCTTTTTGGACCCCATGGACCTTATCTTATCGGCTGGAAGACCGTGGACGCAGTACGCGCATCTGAAGTTACAGTAGTGAGAGGGAAAGAGATGCAACGCAAAGGGAGTTGTGAGAGGAAGCCATTGCCTTAGCTCCCTGCGTTGATAACCTGCACCTGCCACTTTTATTGCATTCATGTTTTATCTCCCCTGCTGTCAATCAGTATCAACGGCATACATTACCGTTTCAAAGCCTGCGGAACCATAAGTGCGAAGAAAAAATCGGTATCCTGGAACCCATTGACGGATGAGATCCGGGATTTCCCACAAGTGGGAGAGTGAGTGGTAGACGCTGATAGCCAGATCGGGCTTGCACTGCCTGATAGTCTCTTCCGCGCCTCGGAGCGCATGCAGCTCGGCTCCTTCGATGTCCATCTTGATGCAGGTCGGGCTGAAGCCGTGAAGAACATCGTCGATCGCAACACATTGGATGAACTCGTCACCGCGATTCGAGATGGCACTTGCCGAGAGTGCAGTGCCGTCGAAACATGGCCGCTCCGTACTGTCCCAAACACCACAAGGGAAAAGCGTCAATTGCTCTGCGATATCTCCTTCGTTTTCTCGCACGTAGGTTGTAAGCTTCTGGAAGTTCCGTGCGGATGGCTCGAAGAGGGCGAGGCTCTCCACCTTCCCTGAGTATTCGAGAAGATCACGGATGGTATCGCCGTCGAACGCCCCACAATCGATAAATCGCATGTCTCCCTTGACCCGCAGGGGCGAAGGCGGAAAGTACTGCCGGTGATCGGTTTCAACGACGAAACTGTCCAAATCACATCGGGCATACCCTACAAAATGGTTCACGTACGTCTCAAGGCTACGGTTGTCTTCCCAAAATTGGGAGCCTCGCATGATGTTTGCCAGGCTTGCACGAAGAAAACCGGTTTCCGCAATGCGGGTGGACGGATCGTTGGCCGTGTGAAAAGAGAGCGCCGTTTCATACCCACTTCGGACGTTCCGGTATCCCATGCCATGGAGCGATGCGATGATGGCGGCGTGTTCCGCAAGGCTGGAATAAATTGAAATTACCACCTGCGCCTCTTTTCGTAATGCCCTGGTAACGCATGAAGCATGCGGTTGGTACACGGGAAGGCTTGACAGAGTACTGTTTTCGGTGGCCGCCATGTCAAGAAACCCAAGAATGGCAGGGGAGGGAATTCCATTTTGGGTGAGCAGGCTGTATATGATACGACCGTAATTGCCCGCACCGTAGATGAATATCGGATGCCCGGCAAGCTGAGCGATGCCGTCTGGAACAGGCTCTTCAAGAGCTATGGCACGGCAGAGGGTGTCCTTTGCAGCAGCCACCTTGCGGCAGCTAACCCCGCTGTGCTCAGATGAGATTGAAGTATCTAGCATGATCAGCCCATTCATCATCAGTTGCGACGATCTCATGGAATTCCCTCATGTGTTTGCCACTCCGATAGTTATCGTGGTCAAGACGTTGGTACACCATGGAAAGACAGTAATGTCCAAAGGCATGGCGAGGGTGGTTATTCACCACATTACTAAAATAACCCTCAGCCAATTGATCATCGCCGACTCTCATACGGTAATTGTTTACAAAATTCACATCAAGGTTCACCCGATAGACGTATTTGCCGATATCTTCTGACGACCGTAGGCTAGATTGATATATGTTGGCATCCAGAAAGTTGATTTCGTCTTTTATATAGCCATTTTCCAGAAAAATCTGGTAAAGCCTACTCCCCATAAGGGGTGCAGCAACATAAATATTTGACCAGTCGAATCCAATTTCCTTGATCAGATCAATAGTCATTATACGGTCATCTTCACTCTCATCAGGAAACCCGAAGATAAAAAAGCCATGTATAAGTAAACCATTTTTCCTAAGGGCATCTACTGCTGGCTTGATATCAGCAGTTTTTAACGGCTTGTCAATGATTTTCTTCAATACATGATCAGAACCTGACTCAACCGCAAGATTGGCCACTTCAAGCCCTGCTCGCTTCAATCTCACGGCAATATCTTCATCGATGAACTTGACGTTCAATCCACTCGGAAACTCGACAATTAGATTAAAATCGGAGATTTCATCGAGAATCTTCTTGATCCTTTTCTTGTCGATGAGTACCTGGTCATCATTAATCACCAGTTTGGTCATCTTGTATTGCTCTTTTGCTCTTTTGATATCGGAAATGACCCTTTCAGCGCTCATGAACCTTACCTTTCTGCCTGAAAGGGAGTTCGCCGCACAAAAAATGCAATTGAAAGGGCATCCTCTTGTCGTGACGAACGGAAGTCGGACGGCGGTGTCTTCTGCTTCATGCTTGATCGGGTTGTTATTCCGGCACCGCGAGTCGTATTTTTCAAGATCTACCATTGCATAATTGATCGGAGGGATCTCATCGAGATCCTGGATGAATGTGGGACTGGGAGTAACACCCGAGGATATTTTTTTTCTCGTGATCCAGGATGGATGCCCTTCCAAAAGTGAAAAGGGATTCTCCGCATCGACGAGCAGGCGCATTGGAATCTCTCCTTCGGCATAGCACGCACCATCAATATACGGGTTGTGACTAAATAGCAACTCATAGCAGTTTGTAGCAATAGCTCCGCCGACGACCAGCGCGAGACTAGGATTAATTTCTTTTACATAACGGGAAAATTCGTTTACATAACTAAACATAGAGTTAAACAGCCCTGAGATCCCCACTATATCGGGTTTGAATTGCTCCATGGTTTTCTTTATCTTATCAACAAAGGCTAAATCATTAGAAACATTGAAATCTAAGATATTAATATTAACAGTTTTGCTGCAATATTTATTTATATAAGTAGCCAAAGAAAGTACACCAAAAGGTATTTCATTGTAACTAGCAAGATTTCTTGAAATCGCTCCATTTCCTGGTGAAACCGGAGGTACAATAAATAGTAATTTTCTTATGTAGTCTCTCATCGCAACCCCCAACCTGTATTTCGTTAAACAAATGGTACAAGAATCTTAGAGTGAAGTGGCATACATTACGGTTTCCACGCCATGCCGCCCGTGATTTCTGAGATAGAAAGCATAGTCAGCATGCTCGCTTTTCAGAAGAAGTGGGATTTCCCACATATGTTCGACCCGGTGATAAACACTGATGGCAAGATCAGGCGTAACCTCCTTGATGGTCTTCCGTGCCCCTCGCAGCGCTTCGTACTCGGCCCCCTCGACGTCCATCTTGATAAACGTGGGTTTGAAGTCGGGAACAACATCGTCTATCGCCACACACTGGATATACCTATCGCCGATTTCCGAGATCATACTGGTGCTCATGGTTCCTGACCGAAAGCGGACCATTTCGCTCCGATGCCAGACGCCACAGGGGAACAAAATCTGTTCGTTCGCCACTCTTTGCTTTCTCATTGCTGTGCAAAGGTTGATAAAATTCTGTGGATCAGGCTCAAAGCACACAATGGCTCGTGCCGTCGCTGTATTTGCTGCAAGTGCGGCAGCCGTATCCCCTTCATAGGCGCCACAGTCAATGAACCGAAGGTAGCCTTTATTAAAAAAGATGTCCTTGACAAAATACTGTTGCTGACAAATCATTGGAGAAAATAGGTCAGGATTTGCTGACGATATTACGCTGACAAAGTCAAGATATGTCTTACTACTTATTTCGTCTTGCCATAATTCGCTTGACATCAACACTCTGTCCATTATCTCATCGAAATCGATTAGAACGTCGGTTGCAACAAAAAAAGCACTAGAACTCTTGAGAGCCAGCCGATTAGTTATCAACAATCTATAAATATCATAGAAATGTATTACATTCTTAAATCCTTTTCCATTCAAAATATTTTTTATTGCTTTCATTTCCGCAAGACTCGCGATGAATGATATTATTATATAGTCCGTATTTTTGTTGAACGTAAATGCATCAAGGTAATCCATTTGGTAAATATTCTTATTCAGATGCATTGCTCCACTGTTGCAATTCCTATCCAAGAAAGCTTCTGTCTCAATTCCAGCATCGTGCAACAGCTTACAAACCGCGGTACCGACATTTCCAGCTCCGTAAATATAAATACGGTTTTCGGAAAGCGCGGAAACGATCTCTTGGTCACCGCGATTATTCCTGCAATGATTCAAGATCGTTTTTATTTCTTTGTAATGATTCTTTCCCATCACATCATCCGTTCGCATCGTGCTGGTTTTAAATAGCGTTAAAGTAGGAACTGTCACCCCCGACTCATATTGACATCTTTCCGACATCCAAAGGCAATATCTCGTGGTTATGGGGTTGACCGGTCCAATTTCCCCCCGACTTGGCCGTTTGCTGGCATGGCAGTGAGAGCAGAATCACCGCCAACTTGCCACCAGGCTAGACTACCCATCAAGAAACCTCGCGATTCCACTCGCGAAACTGCAAACATGCGTTTGTGAGTAAAACGCCGATGTTCCTCAGCGGCATCCTCGGAACCATCGCAAACCCTCTTGCAGTCCGATGCGTGGAACCCAGTCCGGTAGGATTTCCTGGCCATCCCAGGGGAGGAACACTTCGCGCGCACGGTAAGGCCGCTTGCCCCACGCGACCCTGGCAGGCAGATGGGGATTAACGGCACTGAAGGCTGCAACGAGTTCCTGCAAAGAGACTGATCGTAATGACGGCAGTCGGTATACTCTACGCTCGCCCGCAGCCTGTTGCCGGACCTGCCGGCAGGCCATGGCGAAGCCTCGGCTCACATCATCCACATGAACCAGATGGATGCGCTGCTCCCCCATCGACATCGCCAGTTCCGTTCCTGAGTCGGCGGCGGACTGCAGTTGGTTCAAGAGCCTAGGCCTTGTATCGCCTTCACCGTAGAGGTCGTAGAGGTGTAATTCCAGGATCCGCATCTCCGTTGTGTCGCGATAGTAATCCGCGAGTGTTGAAAATGCCTGTTTCGTCGCCGCATAAAGGTTCACGGGCCGATACTCGGCGCCCTCATAATGCTGCCAGGAGGTGCCCGCGTAGACCAGGTGTTTGGCTCCTGCCAGGCGCATGGCCTCCAAGAGATAGCTGCCGAAGAGGATGTTGCTGCTCACCAGGGCTTCGATATCTTCAAAGCGATGCTCGGCGACGTAGTGGGCAGCCAAATGCACCACCACATGGGGACTAACCTCAGTCAATGCCTCTCGAATACCGGACCCATCCGGCTCAACTACATAGGCCGGGAGGTGAGCCACCTCCCTTGCCACGACAGACTGAGGACGGCGCAGGTAGCAGACCGAATGACCCGCTCGATGGAGATGAGTCGCTAGACGAGATCCAAGAAATCCTGTCGCTCCCGTCAAGAGGATCTTCATACAAGCCCTATCCATTTGTTGCTGGGTGCAACCCCGTGATCCAAGTGAGCCGACTTCATGTTACCAAGCCCTTTGCTGTTCAACGATATGCGTTATCAGTGCCAATGCCGGCGGTGGAACGATTTCTTCGTTTGCCCGTTGCCTGACCCTGATGAAAGATGAAAGGGGAATCCAGACAATCCAATGAGCTAAACTGATTGTCCCGTGGCGACGTCAGAGGAGTCTTGTCCGGCCATGAAATTCCAGCGGTGTTCCAGTGAATACCGGTATCGTGCTCGGGTGCATGAACGGAGGAAGCCTTGTAGATCAAAATTGCTGAGTCACTGAGAACGTAAAACCCGTGGGCAAGCCCCCGGGGGACATAGAGCATGTTTGCTTTCCCTGCATCCAGCTCCAGCAAAACATGCCGGCCGAAGGTTGGCGAGCCCTTGCGCAGGTCTACCACGGCATCCAACACCCGTCCGGCGATGCAGTACACGAGCTTTTCGTGATCATGGGGAGGAAGTTGAAAATGGAGTCCCCGCAAAACACCGTGGTGCGAGACGGAGTAGTATTCTTCCCTCCATTGAGTGGTCAGGCCATGTTCTAGAAACATGTCGTGATGGAATGTCTTGACGAACGTCCCTCGATTGTCTCGGAAAACTCGAGAAATGATCTCGTAACAGCCGGGAATGGAGCTTTCGGTGACCTTCATCATCTCCGTGACTCCACGTATTCAAGGATCGCCGCAACAACATAGGCAATCATTTCATCGTTCAACCCGGGATAGACTCCAATCCAGAATGAATCGCGCATGATCCGGTTGGTAACCTCAAGGTCTCCGACCACACGATAACCCGTGTTGGTTCCACGCATCAAATCGAAACAAGGATGCTTGAGCAGATTGCCCGAAAACAGCATTCTGGTTTGAATGCCTTTTTCTTCCAAGTGGCTGATTATCTGATGCCTGTTGAAGAGCTTGCCGTCCTTTATGGTAATGAGAAAGCCAAACCACGAGGGATCGGAACTCGCTGTCGCTTGGGGAAGAATGAAAACGTCCTGCATGTCATAAAGACCGGCATGCAGCAACTGCCAATTGGTCTGTCTTCGGGAAATAAAAGACGGAAGCTTCCGCAGTTGAGCGCAGCCAATGGCTGCCTGCATCTCTGTGACCTTGAGGTTGTACCCGAAATGCGAGTAGACATACTTGTGATCATATCCGGGTGGGAGTTCACCGAATCGCTGCTCAAATCGATGTCGGCAAGTGTTGTCCTTTCCCGATGGGCACCAGCAATCCCTGCCCCAGTCGCGGAAGGAATCTATTAGTTTTTTCAGTTGGAGGTCGTTGGTGTAAACGGCTCCTCCCTCACCCATCGTGATATGATGCGCGGGATAGAAACTGGAGGTGCCGAGATGTCCCAAGGTCCCGGTGAATTGCCAGTGCCCATCATGGAAATATCGAGCCCCCAGAGCGTCGCAGTTGTCTTCGATGAGCCAGAGATCATGCTGTCTGCAAAATGCTGATACGGTCTCGAGATCAAAGGGGTTCCCGAGGGTGTGGGCGATCATGACCGCTTTTGTCTTTGCGGATAATGCGGACTCGAGGAAAGCGACGTCGATGTTGTAAGTGGGGAGCGAGACATCAACAAAAACGGGTATAGCCCCATATTGAATAATGGGTGCGACGGTGGTGGGAAACGCGGCAGCCACGGTGATCACCTCATCTCCGGGGTTGATGCGTCGTCGGCCAAGCTTTGGTGAAGTGAGCGCCATAAAAGCGAGCAGATTGGCCGATGATCCAGAGTTGGTGAGGGAACAATACCTAGCACCGAGAAAGTCGGCGAATTCGCCCTCGAACCTTTCGCTATAGCGACCGGTCGTCAACCAGAAATCAAGCGATGCGTCCACCAAATTGGCGATCTCATCCGCGTCGAAAATGCGGCCGCCATAAGGAACACGATCCCCGGGAAGGAACTTGCTGGTCCGCCCATGAGCATGCTGATAATGCGCAATAGCCGCTTCAATGGCCTGCTGCCTAAGCATCTTTTCTCGCAGGTCGCTCACGCCGATCTCCTTCGGCAGCTTTCGGTTTGACCTGGAGCAACCGCCAACAGGTCTTCATATGCCGCGATCTGCGCCTGCGAAAAGGCGCGCATGTCCGCGTTTCCCGAATGATGGGCCAAATACCAGGATAGGGTCCAATCCAGGGCGGTTTCCAACTCGAACAGGGGTATCCAGCCCAACTGAGAGCAAGCCTGGGAGCAGTCAAGTTTCAGGTGCTGGCTTTCACGGGGCTGAGAGGATCTATCCACATCCCAGGAAGCTCCAGGTCCCCAGCGACCTGCTGCTTCCCGGACCACGTCCTCGACAGTAAAGGCAGCCTCGTCCCCGGGGCCGAAGTTCCAGGCGGTTGAATAGGTCGCTCCAGCCTGCCACAGGTGTTGGACCAACATCATATAGCCGCGAAGCGGATCGAGAACATACTGCCACGGTCGCACCGCCTTCGGATATCTCAGCTTCACCATGCGGCCACCGGCAAATGCGCGCACCAGGTCAGGAACCAGCCGATCCTCAGCCCAGTCCCCACCGCCCATCACGTTCCCGGCCCGCACCGTGGCCACCGCCACCCGACCATTTTCGAAAAAGGAACGGCGATACGCGGATGTCACCAGTTCCGCGCACCCTTTGCTGCATGAGTAGGGATCACTGCCGCCCATTCGGTCGCTCTCACGATAGCCCCGCCGCCATTCTCGATTTTCGTAGCACTTGTCGCTGGTGACCACTACCGCCACCCGAACCGATGGCGTTCGGCGTATGGCTTCCAGGAAATTGACCGTTCCCATCACGTTGACCGCAAAAGTATAGGCTGGATTTTGGTAGGATGCGCGCACCAGCGGTTGTGCCGCAAAATGCAGGGCTATCTCGGGTTTGGCCCAGGTGATCGCGGTGTGTAGCCTTTCACCATCGCGCACATCACCGTAGGTCGTGTGCAACCTCTCGCCCACTCTAGCCTGATGATACAGGCACTCCCCGCTCTCCGGAGCCAGCGCATAGCCGGAAACACAAGCTCCCAAATGTTGCAGCCACAAGGAAAACCAGCTGCCCTTGAAACCAGTATGACCGGTCAGGAAAACCGACTTCCCCTTCCAAAAAGCGCGGTTCATCACCATGTCTTCCATTGAGCCTGCCCCGACTGCCAGAGTCTTTCCAACTCCTCCTTGTCTCGCAAGGCATCCATGCATTTCCAGAAACCGTGGTGCTTGTAAGAAACGAGTTCATGACCGAGAACCAGGTTTTCCAGGGGATCCTGTTCCCACATCTTCTGATCGGAGTCTTCCGGCAGGAAAGAAAACACCTCGGACTTCAGCACGAAAAAACCGCCATTGATCCAGCCCCCGTCTCCAAGAGGTTTTTCATTGAAACACGTGACCCGCTCGGCTTCGTCCACTCCCAATAGACCGAACCGACCGGCTGGTTGTACAGCGGTTACCGTGGCGATCTTTCCGCGAGCACGATGAAACGCCAGGAGTTCGTTCAGATTCACATCCGCAAGCCCGTCACCATACGTGAGCATGAACTCGTGATTGTCGATGTAGCGTTCTACTCGCTTCAAACGTCCGGCAGTGCCGCTCAAGAGGCCCGTGTCTACCAGGGTGATGCGGAAATTCTCACAGTTGGACCGGTGGACTTCATGGCTGTTGGTTTGGAGATTGATGGTCACATCAGAATTGTAAAGATAATAATTCAGGAAATATTCCTTGATAATGTACCCCTTGTAGCCTAGGCAAATGATGAAGTCATTGAATCCCTGGCTCTCGTATATTTTCATGATGTGCCACAAAATAGGCTTTCCGCCGATTTCAATCATTGGTTTTGGTTTGAGGTGGGATTCTTCCGAAATCCGCGTTCCGATTCCTCCCGCGAAGATCACAACTTTCATCGACCTGTTCCTTCTTCACGTGTCTACTAACAGCGGGCAGCCCCGATGCGATTTCTCCAGCCTCGCAACGGAAAGGATCTGCCCCGTCAATGTTTCTGGCTGTCACGCCATTACAAGCATGATCTGTGCCACCAGAGAGCTATCAAGGGGCTCGAAACAGCCGGTATATTGTTAGCGGAATATCGATAGGGCGACCGACGACTCTTGGCTCTTGGCCGCGCCTCACCATTCCTGCATGCTTTGGCGAGAATGACAGTCAATGAGTCAGGCCGAGATTGACTTCTTGCCGCGCCTTTGGATCGCCGGCCCGCGCAAGGCTGCGCAAGCGTCCAAATGAAGCGCTCTGCAAAGGCCATCTGAAACCGAATCAGAACGGCAACAAATGGCAGATTGCCGCTAATCGGCTTGTCGGTACCAGAGTCCTTGACCGATCGTTTTCAGCCAACGGCAGTTTTCGCGGTTGCTGATAAGATCATCCGGCACATCCGGGACTCGGGATTCCTGGCCAGGGCTTCTTTCGCCCAGGCGGCAGCTTCCTTGCTGCCCATTCCGGCACAGCCGCTGAGATAGAGATACGGAAGATAGGCATCGGGGCAGAGCGATTGCGCAATCTGGAAACATTTTCCGGCTTCCCGGCCCCAACCTTTTTCCATGGCATAAAGACCATCCCGCAAGGCTGTTTCAAAAGCGGTCGGCAACAACACCAGGTGGCGTCCGCGGCGCACCGCACCTTCCAGGGTGGACCATTGTTCGAACCGACCCCGGACGTGCCCGCTCGCGGTGCGGGTTGCCCCGCTCGGAAAAAGACCTTGATAGAACGCAAGCCGCTCCACGGCACCCCGGACCTGGGTCCGGTGCCGAAGCACAAAGTCGCGGGCCGCAATCCCCAGGCGCACGCGATCGCGATAATCGGCCACCAGATGATCCAGATGCCTTAACAGTTCATCAATGGTGTCAAACATCAGACCGGTTTTCCCCTCCCGGACCGTTTCCAGGTAGGGTCGGGCCCGCTGCAACACCGGCACGACCCCGTGTGACGCATATTCCAGAAATTTGACGTCGGACCGGGCCGAGTTGTAGGAAACCGGGTTGAGGGGAGCGATGCCAATATCCAGGGTACCCAAGAACTGATGGTAATCCAGCATGGAACCAGGCGGGAAAAGCGTTTTCTTGTGAGCCGGCACCGCATCGAAAAGTTCAGCGATCGCCGGGGCGCACATGAGATGGAGCTTCACATCATCACGAGTGCGGCACCATCCGGAAAGCGCATCGGAAATCGTTTGCAGGTCTTCAAGGTGGCCCATCGACCCGCCCCAGCCCACGACCACCGGCCGGCGGTTACGCCAAAGGCGTTCGGGCGGGAGATACGAGAGCTGATTGGAGAACACCGCGGATCGGTCGTGGTAATGGCCGTACTTGATCTGTAGCGCACTGGAACTGAACTGCACCGCGTCCGAAGATTTCATCAGCAGTTCGGTGAGCTGGCGGTTGAAGGGATTGGAGTAGAAGGCGCGACGCGGGTTCGATACCGGCAGGTCGAAGACATCGTCATTCAATTCATATACGGTCGGCAACCCTGCCCAGCGGCGACGTTCGACGACCGGCATAAGATCCAGGTCGCACACCATGGTGATCACCAGCAGATCGGCCGCCTCGATGATGGCAAACTTCCGACGATGCTCATTGGTCAAACTAATGACATGGACGCCGGAGTTTTCCGACAAGGCTTTTCCGGGTGCAAAAGAACGGTGGAAATAGTCACCCTCTCCCTCTTCCGCAGGGACGTTCAGCTGAACCACCAGCAGGTCTCGGTCGGAGCGTGAACCGACAACGGGACTCGGGGGGCAGCCGATGGAACCGCGATGCAAGAGTTTCTCCTTGATCATGGTACGGGAAACAGGTTCAGCCAGCATCGGTCGAAAGAACGGTGCTCTGAATTAGAGCAACACTCACGCCCTTTCCCCGCTGAGATCGCCGATCTGGTGTTGGATGGAGGCCGACGTCCTTCCCACCCGAGTCCCCAGAAACCCTCATCGTTACCGGTCTTGCCTGGCGCAAATTCGATACTCAGTCCAAACCATCTTGCGATTCCATGCAAAGTGAGCGGGCTAGACATCCACGCCAATCGCGTACAAATCGTCTTGCAAATCCAGTGGTTGCAATGCCATGGGTAGCCCTGCGGCAGAGAGATCGCAGGTCCCCTCTCTTGCACTCCGCTCAGACTTTGCCAATAGCCACGTTACGGCCCATCTCAAAGGTGGCGCGGAAGTAGTCAACGGTAGCCATCAGGCCCGTTTTCAAGTCCACCTTGGGGTTCCAACCCAGGTACCGGCGAGCCATGGCGATGTCCGGCCGGCGGCGGCGCGGATCATCCGGCGGCAAGGGCTGTTGCACAATGGACGAGCGCGAGCCTGTCAATTGGATGACTTGTTCGGCCAACTCGCGCATGCTCAGTTCGGCGGGATTGCCCAGGTTCACCGGACCGGTCACCTCGTCGGGGGTATTCATCAGCCGCATCAGGCCGTCCACCAGGTCGCTCACGTAACAGAAAGACCGGGTCTGGGTGCCGTCACCCAAGATGGTGATCGGTTGATTCCGCAAGGCCTGCATGATGAAGTTGGAAACCACTCGACCGTCGTTGGGGTGCATGCGCGGCCCATAGGTGTTGAAGATCCTGGCCACTTTGATCCGCAGTCCGTGCTGGCGATGGTAGTCGAAAAAGAGGGTTTCCGCGCAGCGCTTGCCTTCATCATAGCAGGCCCGGGGGCCAATGGGATTGACCTTCCCGACATAGCCTTCCGGCTGCGGATGAACGTCCGGGTCGCCGTAGACCTCGGATGTCGATGCTTGCAGGATCCTGGCCTTTACGCGCTTGGCCAGCCCCAGCATATTGATGGAACCATGTACGTTCACCTTGGTGGTCTGCACCGGGTCGCGCTGATAGTGAATGGGTGAAGCCGGACAGGCCAGGTTGTAGATTTCGTCCACTTCGAGATAAAGTGGGAAGGTGATGTCATGACGGACCAGTTCGAAACACGGATGCGAAAGCAGGTGGACGATGTTGCGCTTGCTCCCGGTATAGAAGTTGTCCACGCACAGGACTTCGCATTGCTCCTGAAGCAATCGTTCGCACAAATGGGAGCCGATGAAACCGGCGCCGCCGGTGACCAATACCCGTTTTCGTAAGTGCATCGCTTCTGCCCTCTAGCTTTGCGGCTGCCGATCCCGCTCGCCGGTCAAGGCCGGGGTCCGGTGCGAACGGAATTGCATACGTCTCATCGGATCGGGTCCAGAATGGTCCGGCGCTCGGTGCAGGTGGTAACCGGCCGGTTGCTTCCGGTCCGCTCTAGAGATCGTCGTCGCGAATCAGGTCCGGATGGCGATTGATCCAGGTTTTCAAAGCGCTGAGGACCTGGTGGAACTCCCCCAGTTGCTCCGAACAGACTTCGAACAACTCATCCTTTGTAACCTCGTGATAGAAGTGCACCAGGCGGTTGCGATAGCCCGCGAGCACCCGGAGGGTCTCGCCGATCGAGTCACTCAGGACCCCCTTGGTCACCAGCGATGCCGCAACCTCCTTATACTCGCTCACCCCGACCGCAAACCCCTTCGCCAGGATGTGTCGGCCAAGATCCAGCAATGCTTCCAGAGCGCGTCTGAGACAAGATTCCGCAGCCCACACGTTGCGAGCGTCACCAAAGAAGGCGGTGCGATCCGAGCAGGGCAGCGAGCCGATGTGGCTCAGCATCTCTTCCACCCAGGCCATCCGGTCCGCCACGATTCGTCTGGATATGAAACCCCGCGTCATGATTCCGACCCCAGAATGAGCGCCAGGCGTTCCCGTTCGAGCGGAATCAGGTCCCCCGCCCTCCTCAGGATGAACAGATCGTATTCATCCGCGGCATGGGGGTCGCGGCAATAGAGTCGGTGACCACGAATGATGTTGGCGGCCAGGAAAGGATCCGCTTCCGGCACACTCACCAAATCCACCCGGCTGATCCGCAGAAAATCCTCGATGGCGATGGTCAACAGCACCTTTTGCTTCACGTTCGGTCGGGTCCCAGGTTCCGGCACCACGCCCAGATCCACGTCGGAATTTTGAATATTGAGGCAGCATCTTCGGTCTTCGAGCCAATCCGCCACCTGGTCGGCACAACTCCCGAAAACATAGAGAATCGCCACGCCAAAGCGCCGGCAAATTTCCTCCAAATGTTTTGGCCGGTTGGCCATGGTTTCTCTCCCGGCAGTCGCTTCGTCCATCACGGCCCGCGGTTGGTGAATCACGCCTGTACGATAATGCTTATGTCGGTTTAGGATGAAACCTTTCATCACCAAATGCGGGCAAGATGCCCGCGCTCCCAGGTAAGAGCACATAAGAAACGAAGCATTTCATTCTCAACCAGTATAGCATACCTCACACGGTAGGGGTCGGAATACGATTAGGGCGTCCAAATCGGCCTTTGATCGTTGACCGGTTTTTGACTTGATGATGTGAAAGGCATCATCCGCATATGATATGAGCAGCGCGTTCAGGGGCTATGCTACCCACTTTGGGACCGGGGAACTGGTTCATATGTTTCGTGGTAACTTTTTGATAGCCCTGACGGCCACCTTGATTCCCCCACTTGTGGCCACATGAAAATCCCCCACCCTTGAGGTGGAAAATTCGGGGATGAAAAAGGAAATCATATCTTAGATCAGGACGTTAAATGGCCCCCATACGGCCTAACTTGTCTTCCGGGTGGGGGAAAAGTACCCGGCCACAAGTGGGGGATTTTCAAGTGGCCGTCCGGGCCGGATCGCCGATCTGGGCGAGGACTTCGTCCCGCGCCGTCTTCATCTTGTCGATCCACTCGTGACCGGTGGGTAGGACCGCCTCGGCGGTTGAGAG
>MNZR01000075.1 GCA_001873705.1 Syntrophobacteraceae bacterium CG2_30_61_12 | reverse complement strand
ATCGAAGCGCCAGGTCTGGTGCAGCACCAACGATCGGAAGCTGGGATCGCTCAATCGGTAGTAGGTGAAGGCAATATGCGCGCGACCGTTCAGACCTTCGATCTTGACCGTGCGGATTTCAAGATTGGCAATACGGGTATTTTGCTTGAAGGTTTCGGCGTCTTCCCAGAATTTATCCTGGTCCCGATCCGGGATCATGGCGCTGGCGGTTCGGAAATCACCCCATCGAACCGAGGAATTGAAGGCTTCCACGGTGGCCTGGAGATCTTCCGCATTGGCCTTTTGACCCTGCAGGGACGCGCAACCGACAACTTGGGCTAGGGTCAGGAGGGCGGCGATGGCGAGGTAGATGCGGAGGAGTAGTTTCGCGCTGGGGCGCGGCGACCCCGGGGGGGGGACGGCAATGATCGTGGCTAACTGGGTTCGGGTTGCCGCGGCAGGCATGGTCCGCATTCGACTCCCTTCGGCGCTGGGGGGTGACGGCCGGGGTGCCGGCCCTAGTGGACCGGGGCGCGTCGGGTGTGGTATACACCATTCGGTCGGACCGGTGCAAATGGATATCCGCGGTCGGCGGAGCATCCAGCCCGGTCGGCCGCCTGGAATTATAGCGGTTAAGGGTAAAAAGTTTCATTTCGTGTGCGCTCTTTCCCGGGAGCGCGGGCATCTTGCCCGCTTTTGGTAATGAAACATCTGATCCTAAACCAGTATATCAGCAGCAGTCGACTCGACCCTTGCCGAATTCTGGGTCGGGTTTAGCGGGAACGGGGAAACCTTCATGGACAGAGCGCCTCTGATTGAGTTCAAGGACGTGACCAAACGCTTCGGCGATCGGACCGTCCTGGAAAAGGTCAACCTGAAAATCTACGAAGGCGATGTCACCACGCTGGTCGGCTTGAGCGGCACGGGAAAAAGCGTCATGCTCAAGCATATCGTTGGGTTGCTGCAACCGAGCGGAGGGGAGATCTATTTCCGCGGGCGGCCGCTGAGCCGCATGAATCGTTCAGAAATTGACGAATACATGAGCCATATCAGCTACATGTTCCAGAACAACGCGCTTTTCGATTCAATGACCGTGTTCGATAACGTGGCCCTGCCGCTGCGCCAAACCACCCGCCTCGGTAAGCAGGAAATCGCCAAACGGGTGATGGCTCGCCTGGAGCAGACCGAACTCAGCGATGTGGCACAGAAGTATCCGGCGGAACTTTCCGGTGGCATGCGCAAGCGCACCGCTCTGGCACGCGCCCTGGTGACCGATCCGGAGATTGTTCTGTTCGATGAACCCACCACCGGTCAAGATCCGATCCGGAGAAACGCCATCCTGAGCATGGTGGCGGAATACAAGAAGCGCTTCGGATTCACCGCCGTCCTGATCAGCCACGACATTCCGGACGTGTTCTTCATCTCCAACCGGGTGCTGGTGCTCTACGATCGCCGGATCGTGTTCCAGGGAACGCCCGAGGAGTTTGAAAATTTTCAGCACCCATTCACCGATGAACTGTTGAGCAGCCTGGAAAGCCTTCAGGAAGAACTCACGGGGCTCTATTCCCGGCGCCAGTTCAAGGTGCGTTATCAGACCCATCTGAGCAAGCGCCATCCGGAGCAGATTTACGCGCTGGCCCTGTTTACGGTCACCGGGATGGAGGCGATTACGGCGCGACTGGGGCACATCGCCGCCCAGGAACTGCCGCGCGCTCTCGGTTCCTTCCTCAGCCGTCACTTCGGCGGGGTGGGCGGCTTTTCATCGCGGCTCGCCGTGCATGAATACGTCACCCTGCTGCCTTATTCGGATTTGCTCGAAGCCGAACGGATCGTTGGGGATTTCATCACCGATTTCCAGCAGCGGGGCATCCCTGAACTGCTCGGCCAGACCGGCAGTGGGTTCCGTGCGGAAGCCCCGATCCAGTTCCAGGTTTCCGCCGGACTGGCTCAGGGAAACCCGGGGGAAGAGCTGGATGCGATCATCGCGCTGGCCCGTGCCAACCAGCGCCCGGTGGGGACTTTCCAATACGGCAACTGAGCGCGCCGGCTGAAGATCCGCTCGGTCGCCTTGCCGCGGCCGGAACACCCGATCATGGCCCCAATTCTTACTGGGGCGCATCGGACTTGGGCTTGCCGATGAGCGACAGGTCGCGTTCCTCGATGCCGGTTTCGGTCCGGATGCGTTGCTTCAGGTTGTTGAGTTTGTGCAGGAACTCTTCCGAGGCCACATCCCCTTGGCGCCGACGCACGTGGGGGGTGATGGCGATGATCAGTTCGGTGCGATCGCCGCTCTTGCTGGTGGTCGAAAACAGCGGTGAAATGATCGGGATGTCGCTGAGCACCGGGATGCCGCTCTTGCTCTGATCGTTTCGCTGCTGAATGATGCCGCCGATCAGCACGGTCTGACCGTCTTTCGCCAGCAGCGTGGTCCTGGCCTTGCGCTCGGTAAAGGCCGGTGAATCGATTCCCGAGACGGTGTTCTTCTTGGCATCGCGAATGGTGAGATCCAGTTCGTTGCGCACCAGTCCGCCATCGTTGATGTGTGGGATCACGTTCAGGATGATGCCCGTATCCACGTATTGCACGCTGTTGATCAGGGTGGTGTCGGCCGTGGTGGTCTGGGTTTGCGACTGCTGGGTGAGGATCGGTTCGCTGCCGCCAACGGTGATGCTCGCCCCCTGATTGTCGGTGGCCAGCAGGGTGGGCGAGGACAAGATGTGGACCTTGGTCTTGGAAGCGAGCAGGGTGACCAGGGCGGCGATATCGCCGTCGAGACTGCCCCAGAACAGCTTCAAACCGCTGGCCGTCGCCCCCAGGCTGTTGCTGCTGCCTTCGGTTTTGGTGTTCGGGTCGTAGCCCTGGCCGTTGCCCAAGTCTATTGCATATTTGCCTTCATAGCCGCCGATGTTCATGCCCTTGTTCTTGATGTACCATTCCACGCCGTAGCTGATTTCATCGGTCAGAGCGACTTCCGCGATCAGCACCTCGATCAGGACCGAGCGGGGGACGATGTCCAGGGCCTCGATGGTGGCCTTGATCCGCGTTTGATCGGCGGCATTGGCCCGGACCACGATGGCGTTGTTGTTTTCGTCGGAAATGACCGTCACTTCGCCAGTGAGCGACGGCGATTCGGAGCGGCCCGTCGCCACCTGAATCCCACCTCCCCGACCGACATTGGAGCCGGTGCCGAAAGTGGAGGATCCCGTGGTCGAACCGAAGCCCTTGCTCCGACTCGAGCCGGAACCCGAACTGGAGCCGAAGCCGGAACCCGAACTCGAACCCGAACCGGAACTCGAACCGAAGCCCGAACCGGAACTCGAACTCGAGCCGAACCCGGAGCTAGATCCAAATCCGGAACCGGAACCGGAACTCATCCCGCCCGATCTCACCACTTCCTGGCTCAGGTCCTGACCGGTACCGGACTGCTTGATGCCGTACACCGAGGTCAGGACCTGGGAGATGTTCTTGGCCAAACCGTTCTGCACGAAATACACTTCGATCTGATCGCCGGACTGCTGGCCCTGCTCATCCAGGGCGGTGAGCCAGTGGTGGGCGAGTTTCAGCATCTGGCTGTTCTGAGCCAGAATCAAGACCCCGCCCAGTTGTTCCAGAGGCAGGAAGGCGATATTGTTTTTGAGTGAACTGTTCTGAAAAACCGCCAGCTTGCCCAACAGCGCCTCAACGCTCTTGACCGCCTCGCCGGGAGACAGGGCTTTCAGCTGCACCACTTCCATACCGATTTCCCGCAGCACATCCATGTCCAGGGTGCGGAGCAGGTCCAGGATGGTTTTGGCGTTATCCGTATCCTCCGCGAACAGGATGCTGTTGGTCATGGTATCGGCGATCATCGGCCGCCCCGGGGTCAGGAATAGCCTCACCGTGTTGATGGCCTGAGTCGCATCCAGGTATTTCGGCCGATACACCACGATCACCGGGCGCACGCCCTTGGCATCCGCCTTCAGCACGAAGGAATCGGCCACGGTCAGGCTGCTGCTGGCGGAGCGTTGCACCGGCTGGATATAGTAGACACCATCTCGCGGGGTGACCGAAACATTGCTGGCACTGTAGGCCCGGGTCACCAGCTGAATCAGTTCCGGTTTCGAGAATTCACCTTCCAGATAGAGACTGATCCGCCCCTGTAGGGAGGGATCGATCACGTAGCCGACCTTGAGGTAGCTGCCGAAAATTTCACTGGTCACTTCGGTGATATCGGCTTTGTCAAAATTGAACAGGATCTTTTGCTTGTCCTTGGCGACCGGCTCGATGGTTTCGCTTGCTCGAGCGGAGGGTGGCGTGAGGAGTCCGGTACGCATCTGGGTTGGAATGTTTTGCAGGGTCTTGCTTAGTTCCTGTTTCGAAACCTGGTCGACGCGCTTGGTCCGCACTCCTTTCGAGTCATCGGGTCCCGCCGGTTGTTGTTGCAGCGACTTCAGATCTTCCGCCGTGGCGATTGGCGCCACCGGCTGCCGGAGGGAAGCACAACCGGCCACAAGCATCAGCAAGCCGAGGCCGGTCAGCACTTTACTGGTCTTGCTTTTCATGAACGCAACCTCATTTATTCCCGCCCGCTTTCGGCTTCTCCATCAGGGCCGCAACCACCACCGTCACCGACAGGTCCGGACCCTGGCGCACTCGTCGTTGCTGCACATTGAGTTCCTGGACGGAAATCGCTTCCCGCGAACTTTCCAACCCGGCCAGGAACTGGTAGAACCCGGAAATGTTGGCGGACAGGATGAATTGCAGGCGGACCTCCCGGTACAGGCCGTATTCGACGGTATTCAGCACCTGGTAACTTTTTAGGGTCAGGTCTTCGGTCTTCTTGCCCACGGCCAGTTCCCCCAGAGCAGCCGCCAACTGATAAGGGTCCTTGCCTTGCACCAGCCGTTCCTGAATTCGCTTCAGTTCCTTTTCCTGGTCCTCCAGTTGGCTGCGGAGTTCCTTGGCCTGTTCGAGTTTTTCTTGATATTTGGCGATGAGCCCCTGTTCCCGACCGATCCGCTCAGTCAGATCAAGGCTTTCGTCCATCAGCGGGCGCAGCCACCAGGTATGAATCGCCACCAGAACCGCCAAGAACAGCACCAGCGCCAGGGCCTGCATCCGGTGCCGGCGGAAGTATTGCCACAACTGGGTGAGGTACTGCAACATCAGTCGCTCGCCTTGCCGCCCTCGGGCACGTCCGCGGGGCCTTTATCGTCACCGCTTTCCGGCTGGGGCTTTGGATTTTCGGCGGGCTTGCCGCCGGCGACGACCGCCGGCTCCTCATCGGCCAGCATTTCGACGTCATGAAGTCGCTTGTTGAGCTTTTCTGAATCCAGATCGATTTTCAGGTTGAAGCGTTCATTGTTGGAACGCGGGTCCCGGCTGATCGGAGACACCAGGCTCACGTTTTCGAAGCCATCGATCTTGGCCAGCTCGGACACATATTTCACCGCGGCTTTGCTTTGGCCCCGTAAGCGCAGTTCCTTTTCGTTGATGGCAAAAAACTCGAGCCAGGTGTCCACCGGCGTGATTTCGGTCACCAGGGTCAACAGCTGCAATACCGGATGACTCTTGGCATCGAACTGGGTGAGGGATTTCCGATCCTCCTGAAGCTGAGCCATCCGCGCCCGCCGTTCCTCGATCGGCTTCCACTTGGTTTCCAACTGCTGGCGCTGCTGCCGCAAGCTTTTCGCTTGCACCGCAAGACTGCCGTGACCGTGGATCTGGAACAGAGCGAACAGAACGTAAATGAGCAGGCAAACCAGGATCGGATAGGTCACCTTGGGGAGCCGGCGCGCATTGAGTTCGGGATCGTCGCCGAAGGCAAGGATCTGGTCTTGATGTAGAAGAGCCTCGAGCCAGGGCTTGAGGAAAGCATCCCCGACCCTGAATTGGACCAAGCTGGAACCCGCTCCCCCGAGTTCCTCGATGGCCGCGCTCGCGTTCGCCGCATCCCGGCAGTAAAAGGTCACCGGCTCGGTGGATTCGCCATCCCTGGCCGCCAGCAGGTCGAGGGCCGACGAAAACAGCCGGGCTGAACCGCGGCGCCGGTCGAGGAGGAGCGAATCGACCACTGATCCATCCGCCAGATGATGCAGTTCCGTGGCCCGGCGACCGTGGCAGAACCCGACCAGGCGCGGCGGCAAAGCTTCCCGAGTGGGGGGTTCGGATGGAAAAGCCAGGGCGCTGGGAACCAGCGTAAACCGGGCGAAGGAAGCGCCGCCAAGGGCCTGATGGAATTTTTCGTAGAGCTCCGTCCGCATGGAAAACACCGGCACCAGAAGTCGATCTCCACTGGCCACGGCGCGGCCGGCAAAGTGCCGCGTTCGATCGCCTTCGTAAAACAGGTTATCGTCCCAATCGAATTCGATGGCTTCCTGGAGCTGGTCGGCCAGGGCGGCCGGATAGTATTCCCGGTGAAAACCGTAATAGGCTCGCGCCACGATCACCAAACAGGCGCAGGCGGCGCTGTCGCGAACGCGCAAATTGAGGCGCGGCAGGCAGTCGAACAGGCTTTCCTCGGGGCCGATCGGAATGCTCCGCACCTGTTCCAGGTCCCAGGACCGCCACTTCCTGCGACCTCGCACCCATTCGATTGCATCCGCCCCGGCAAGGATCGCCACCAGTTCCTTCGGCCGCGACCTCTTGAAAAAGTCGAAATTCACCATCTATTGGACCTGTTCACGCCAGGATCTTCTTCCAGGAGTAGGCTGCCGCCGCATCCAGGCCCAGGGACCGCACCGGGAATCCCCTGGCCGGTCCAAGAGCAGCAGGACTCACAGGATCTTGCGATAGAGAACGGAAAACCCCTTGGCGGTCCCGGGGTCATAACGGGCTTCCACCCAGATCACCGCGCCCGTTTCGACGCCATCCAGGCTGCCGGCGGCCAGCACCCGGTAAATCTTGCCCGGGGTCCAGGGAACAATCCCCGGTTCCTCGGCGAATTCCGACCTTGCGTCAAACAGCGCATCGTCTTCATCTTTCGCCAAAGCGGTATTGTTACCATACACGGTGCACAAATCAAACAGGGAATCCCTGGGCGGAAAAGCGAGCGGCCGGTCGCGGCCGCGGCTCCGTTCCGATTTGACCGGCGCTCGATCACCTCGGCCCCAGAATAAATCGGCGTCGATGCCCGGAATCAGCACCATCTGATCCAGGCTTTGCAACACTCCGTTAAAAGGCGGATAGCCGATCCCCTGCTTCTCATAGCTGTCCGCTTCAGCCCCTTCCAGCCGGGGCCAGTCGTCCGGATCGAGGAAATCCACGATCCGATCCGCCAGGGCCTCACTCCCATCCGGGTCGACTCCGGCCCGCTCCAGCACCTTGCGCAAGGCTTCCGGCCCGGCCTGGTTGACGTTGACCTTGGTGGTTTCGTCTTCCACCGTTACCATGACCCGGCAACCGTCGAGCGCCATTATCCTGGGTTTGCCGTCCGGCATCCAGGATGCTTCGGGATTATCCTCCAGGGCAACGTTCTCCCCCATATGTGCCAGCGCTTCGTAGACCCCGCTCAGGGCGCAATAGATCGCCCGCGAACGCCGCATCCGCTGCACCTCTTCTTCATTGCGCAAGCGGATATTGGCGCTGGTCTGCAGCCCGAGCCACATGATCAGGGCACAGATCCAGAGCACCGCGATGATGACCAGGCCGTTCTGGTTGCGCTTCATTGCACCTGATTGCCTTCCGGAAACAGAAAGCCGAGGGTGATCAGCCGAGCCCAGGCCGGCGTGTTTTCCCCCCAGACTCCGGTCACCCGCACTTGGATCGGCAATGCGGTCGGATTCTCCCACTGCCGCGAGTAGTCTTCCGCTTCCGGGTCCCAAAAGCCGAATCCCCACTGCACCGCCTCGACGGCAAAAAATCGAACCGCCCCTCCAACGCCGGCGCCGGGCGAAGCACCGATAAATTCCTTGATGCGCTCGGGGTGATAGGGATCGAGCGGCATTTCCGCGTAGTAAATCCTCTGCTCCGCCTCCACATACAGGTAGCGGGCGAGCACCGGCGCCCCCTGGGACAAGGCGCGCACCGAATAGCCGGTGGCCAGGAGCAGCGAATTGGCGGTACCGATAAAAAGCGCCCGTTGGCCATCTTCGAACCGGACCGGAAAAGGATAAAAGGAACCGATCTGCAGGGTCAGCAGATCGAGCAGTTGGGGTCCGGCGGAAGGATTGCGATATTGGTTCCGTTCCCAGAGCCGCAGGGAAAAGCTGAGCGCCGCCGAAACCACGGCGATCACCAGGCCGGAAATGAAGGTGGCCAGCACCAGTTCCACCAGCGTGAACCCGGAATCAGCCGGGCCGCGCCGAAACCGGGCCCCGACCCGGCGGCGACCGCGGCGCCAGCGGCAAGATCTAAGGGCCATTGTCGGCACCTTTAACCAGGCTCAAATGGAGCCGGCTCTTGCGGTAGACGAGGTCCACCCGGTACAGAGACCGGCTCGCCAGGTCCTCGGTTTGCTCAAGCCCCCCGGAGATCAACTCGATCCGCGTCCATTCGGCCCGGACCACCGGCGCGCCGGGCAGGTCAGGCAAGGGGATATCGCCACCGACGTAGGCTTCCGGTTCCGCCAGGACCTGTTGCGCCGCGGCTTCGAGCACCGGCCAGTCGGCGCTCTTATCTAGGACCCGCTGGCGATAGTGGAGAGAAGCCCCAAGCACCCCCATCACCCCGCCCACAATCAGGGTGCCCACCACCAGGCTCACCAGCACTTCCATCAGGGTGAAGCCGGGGCCGGCGCGACCTCGCCGCCGATTGTTCCCATTCAGACCAGCCAAGGGCAACCCTCGCTAGGATTCCCGGCGCCAACTCACGGTGCCGAACAACGGATTGAGACTGATCCTGAAATATTTTCTCTCGTCCACGATCACCTGCAATTCAGCACCGGTTTGGCTGCCGTCGGGATAAAACCGGATCAGGTGTTGGCCGGCGGCCCGATCCACTTCCATGTTCTCGGCGTTGATCCTGATGTTGTCGGGGATCTTTCGGTTGAGCGCCGGACCGACCCCGTAGCGCCGCTCGTCGCCCAGTATTCCAAACACCACCGTGGTGCCCGTGTTCATTGCCCGCACCCGGGCCCCGCGCAACGTTCGCACCAGCTCCTGCAGGAATTCCTTCTCTTCCAGGCGCCCCCAGCCCGCTCCCACCTTGGGAATGATCATGGCCGAGGCGAGTGCGATCAAGATCAGCACCACCATCAATTCCACCAGGGTGAAGCCGGCCGGTCCCGGCTGCCTTTCACGCTCCATGGTCAACCTCAAAACTGGATATCGGTGATGCCAAAGATGGCGGTGAACATGCTCATCACCATCACCGCGATCACCCCACCGGCCACCACGATCACCGCCGGTTCCATCAGGGTCATCAGTTTGCGCACGGTCTGCTGCAGTTCTTTTTCAAAATAGTCGCCCAGTTCCAGCAGGCGTTCGCCGAGGGCCCCCTGTTCCTCGGCGATCCGCAGCATGGTGGCCATCCGCGGCGGGAAGATCTTGCGGGCGCGGAAGAAACTGCTGGCGGCGTTGCCGATGCGGATTTCCTTTTGGAGCGGAGCCAGAATCTCACGCAGCGCCTGGTTCAGAATCAGTTCCTCCACCAGGGACAGGGCGCGGATCAGGGGCACCCCAGCCACCAGCATGGTCCCGAGGGTTCGGCAGAAACGGGTCAATTCGGCGTGCAACACCAGGTAGCGGCTGAAGGGCAAACGCAGTTGCAAGGTATGCACCGCCCGCTTCACCTTCGGCTGCCGGTACAGGGATCGGGCCAGCAGGTAGAGCCCCAGCAGGCTCACCGGAATGGTCCAGCCGTAGCTTTGTAGAAACACGCCGGCGTCGAGCAGCAACTGGGTCAAGAACGGGACCTTCTGGTTGAGGTCCTGGAAGATCTGGGCGAACTTGGGGATGACGTAAATCAGCAGGATGAAAATCGAAACCCCGCTCACCGCCATCAGGATGCAGGGATAGATCAGGGCCGACAGCGCGTTGCGCCGAAATTCCCGACGTCTTTCCAGGTATTCGCCGAGGTTGCCCAGGATCATGGGCAGCGTTCCACTGGCTTCACCGGCGCGGATCATGTAGCCGGAAAGAACGCCGAACACGTCCTGGTAGCCGCCGATGGCATCGGACAAGTCCTTGCCGCCCTGAACGCTGCTCAAAACATCCTGCACCACCTGCTGAAACAGCTTGTGGCCCTGACTGGTGGAAATCAACGCCAGGGCATTGTCGAGCGGCACGCCGGCCAGCAGCAGATCGGATAAATCCTTAAAAAACCCGATCACCTGCTGTTCCGGCACCCGCCGTGGACGTCGGCTCCGCACCGCTTTGATCTTGACCGGATAGAGACCGTCGGCTTTCAGCCTGCGGGCCGCGTCCTTCACATCCGGCACTTCCAGCACGCCCTGGTGCAAAGACCCGCGGGCGTCGCGGGCGACATATTGATAATAGGCCATGGGTTGATGCCGTTCCCTCATCGGCTGGCGGTAACAATACCGGTTAAGGGTAAAAAGTTTCGTTTCGTATGCGCTCTTTCCCGGGAACGCGGGCATCTTGCCCGCTTTTGACAATGAAACATCCGATCCCAAACCAGTATAATCAGCGGCCTCGGCGGCCGTCGGCGAGCAGCGCTTGGATCCGCATCCGCGGTCGCTGCCGATAATTGTCCCAGTCCAGATCATACACCAGATCGGCACTCGCGTGGCCGCCATCGAGGAAATTCCGAGCCGGCTCGGCCCCGTTCCAGAAGACGGCGGGGACCGTCCCGTCCACCAGCAGATTGACGTGCGTTCCCTGGCGTCCGAAGGTCCGCTGCACCGCCACGGTCCGGTTGCGGGCCAGGAACAGGGGCGCTGGATTGCCCATCCCATGCGGTTCCAGCGCCGCCAGCGCGTCCAGTAGGCCGGAACTGATGAGCCCTGGGTCCAGTTCCAGATCGATCCGTTCCTCGCGCACCCACAGCGCCGGTTCGCAGCCTCGCGAGTAAGCCTCGAAGGCCTCCCGGAACGCAGCCACATTGGCCAGGGGCAGGGTCAGGCCGGCGGCCATCCGGTGGCCGCCCCAGCGGGTCATGAGCCCATCGCAGGCGCCCAGGGCCTGCTGCAGGTCGAAGCCGGGGATGCCGCGAGCGGAACCTCTGGCCACCCCCGCCGACTCGTCATAGGCACAGACGATCACCGGCCCGTAATGGAACTCGCGCCGCACCCGGGAAGCCAGGATGCCGATCAGCCCGGGGTCCCAGGCGGCATCGCCCAACACCAGGGTGCGTTGCCCCAATCCGGCGGCGGCGGCCGGCAACTGTTGGCGGATGGTCGCCAGGGCTTCCTGCTCCAGGCGCTGCCGCCGGCGATTGAGCTGGTCCAACTCGTTCGCCAGCAGGGCCGCATAGCCGGCGTCCACGGCCAGCAGCAGGTCGTAGGCCTGGAGTGGATCGGCCAGGCGCCCCGCGGCATTGATCCGCGGCGCCAGCTGAAACGCGAGGTGACTCGATTTCAGCGCCGTCCGCGCCAGACCGGCGCCGGATCGGAGCTGTTCCAGGCCCGGCAGCCGCCCCTGATTCAGGGCCCGGAGCCCGGCCTGGACAATGATCCGGTTGGCTTCCAGCAACGGCACCATATCGGCCACGGTGGCCAGCGCCGCCAGCGCCAGGTAGCGGCCGTCCAACTTCGGCCGCGGCCAGCGCTGGTCGAGATGACGGCGGGCGCGGATCAGAAACAGCAGCACCAACCCGGCCGAACACAGTTCCCGAAACGGCGCCGGGCAGCCCGGCTGTTTTGGATTCACCAGAGCGGTGGCGGCAGCGGTCGCCCCGGCCCGTACTTCATGGTGATCGAGCACAATCACCTCGGCGCCGGCCGCCCTCAGGGCCGCGATCGCTTCCACCTCGCTGGTCCCGCAGTCCATGACGATCGCCAGTCCGGGAGCGGGCGCCCGGCCGAGGGCGCGAGCCGGAATGCCGTAGCCCTCGGCGCGAGTCGGTAGAATCACCTCGAATTCGGTATAGCCCAGGTCCCGGAGAAAGAGGCTCATCAGGGCCGCCGCGCTGATCCCATCGCAGTCGTAGTCGCCGATCAAAAGCAGCCGGTCGTGGCGGTTGAGGCGATCGACCAGGCAGCGCGCGGCCTGATCCAGGTTCAGCAGCCCCAGGTGGGCTTGGAGGTCGTTCAGATCGGAGTGGAGAAATGACACATTTTCCACCCGCCGATTGCGCAGTAGGATATCCACCACCTCGGTGATGGACCGAGGTTTGGCATCGTCCAGAACCGTCCACCGGCGCTGCCGGCATGCAGGATCATTCACTGGCACAACCAGGTCCTAATTCCGTGGTCGGCCGCCACTTGGGTCTTGCTGCCGGCGTTGCCGGGTCCGCCAACGAGGCATCGAGGAAAAGCCCCTGCCGACGCCGAGGAAACCGGCTCGAACTTGCATCCCACATCCTCACCCCCTATAATGAATTCGAATTGAAGGCCCCATCGTTGCCGATCCACCAGAACCGCGGAGGTTCGATCCATTCACTTTCGGCAAGCCATTCTAGCCGGTCCGGTTCGATCTGTCACCCGCCGGCCGCCGGCAACCCCTGGTGCCGACCCGGGAAAGCGGGTCGCGCCAGCCGATACCTCCCCGCCGCGGGTCCGTTACTCCGGCGCCAGAAAGGATTTCCCCATGGCTCAAGACAACCGATTGATACATTCTTTCCCCAAGAACGCACTCGAGGAAATTCGCGTGTCATTGAACGTTTTTCGCGGTAAGCAGTATATCGACATCCGCACCTTCTACAAGGGCGACGACAGCGAGTTTCACCCGTCGAAAAAGGGTGTGACCCTGGCCCCCGATTTGCTGAGCGATCTCGAGGAAAGCATCAAGAAATTGAGCGACGCCCTGGAGGAATGAGATCGAACGCCGACCTGAAAGGGCAGCCGTGACGGCATCCGAACGCCCTCGCTTCACCTGGTGCCGATTGGAAGACCGTTATCTGCCGGTCTACCGGTGCATGATCTGCAAGGCGCCATGCGCGGCACGCAGTGCACTCGAGGCCCATTCGATCGTCGAGAATTTGCTCGAAGAGGGCAAAATCAAGGAGTATTTCGTGATGACCGCCAAGAAGACCGCCGGCAAGCCGGCCGACGCCGTTGAGACCCCGGGGGAAGAGCGCTACTTCATCCTTGAAAACGGCAAACTCAAACCGTTCGCGGCGGAAGATTTCAGCTCCGCCGTGATCTACCAGGCGCTCGAGGCCTTTTCGGTGGAACGCCGATTCGTCAAACCGGAAGACAAACAGGAGCTGCTCTACCAGGGCAAGCACCCCGCCAAACAGACCGCACCGATGCTGCTCATGCGCGACGGCGCCGACACGGTGCTGAGCAACTGGGAGGATTTGGAAGCCAATCCCCAGCAACTCGCGCAGGTTGAGGAGGTCATCGCCGTGAAACCGGTGCGGCAGGTTTTCGTGCTCAAGCGCAAGTAGCGTCAAGGGCCGCCCCCTGCATCTTCTTACCATGCTCGTTGAGGATGAAATTGTTCACTTCTTGTGGGTTTTTTCCCTGGGAGCGCGGGCATCTTGCCCGCATTTGGTAATGATGGATTTCTTCCTAAACCGGTATATTTCGAACTCAAAGGATTTCGACCATGAGCCAGTGCGTTGATTGCGGCAAGGAAATCGACCGCGGCCGCTACTGTGAAGCATGCCAGTCCAAATCCCTTTTTCTCGACCAGGGGAGCGCGCTCCCCGATTGCTTCGACTGGGAAATCCCGCGGCCCAATCCACCGGCACCACCGACCGCGGGCAAGCACCGGCGCGGGTGAACCGGAACAATGAACCTCGGCCCCGCAACGGCCACCCAGGGCACCGCCAGGGACTCAAGGATTTTGCATGGTTGCCGATATGTTCGTTATTGAGTGGAAATGGTAGGCGTCCACCGCAACGACGCCAAGAGCGCAAAGGCACGCGAGGCATCATCTTGCCCGGATGCATCCTTGGTGCATCCGGGCGAATATTAGGGTTTTACGGTTTATTTCCGGGAAGAGTGGACTCTTGGGCGATCGCAGAGCGGATGTCATATGCGGCACCAGGCATGAACACCTTTACACCTGGATTTTGGCCGCCTTGCTGGGGCTGCTGTGGGCTCCCGGCGCCGACGCGGAAATACGGCTGCGCGTCGGCATTTATCATAACCCGCCAGTGAGCTTCATCGACCAGGCTGCCGCCCCCCACGGCTTTTTCGTCGACATCCTCGCCGCCGTCGCCGCCGAAGCAGGCTGGGCGATCGAGTATCAATCGTGTGCCTGGGATGATTGTCTGCGGGAGCTCGAGGCCGGCCGACTCGATCTGCTGGGAGCCATTGCCTTCGCCCCCGAGCGCACCGCTCTGTTCGACTTTACCCGGGAAAGCGTGATCACCGAATGGGGGCAGATCCATGCCGCTCCGGGATCGGGTATCGAATCAATCCTCGACCTGGACGGCCGGCGGATCGCGGTGCTCCGCGAGGACCGGCATTACCACAACCTGCGCCAGCTCATCGACCAGTTCGGCCTAAGCTGCCGATTCATGGAAACGGCTGACTATCAGGAGGTGTTGGCCCTGGTGGATCAGAGGAAATGCGATGCCGGTCTGGTTTCGCAGTTTTTCGGTCTGCACCATGAAGGGCGCTACCAGGTCAAGATCACGCCCATCGTGATCAGCCCGCAAAAGCTCTATTTCGCAGCGCCCAAAGGCCGTCATCGAGACGTGCTGGAGCGGATCGATCAGGATCTGCAACGGCTCAAGAACGATAAAGCCTCAGGCTACTATCAGGTGTTGGATCGATGGTTCGGGATCCAGGCCCGATCCTTTCCGCACCGATCGATTTTCTGGGCCCTTGGGGCAGCGCTCACCCTTCTGGTTGCTTTCCTGGCGCTCAGCATGCTCCTGAAATCTCGAATCCGAGCCAAGACCCGGGAACTCCACGCCAACAACACGGCGATCGAGGAAGAAATCGAACAGCGCAAGGAAGTGGCCAAACGGCTCCGGGAATCGGAAGAACAATACCGGTCGCTCATCGAAAACATCCAGGACGGCGTGTTCGTGATCCAGGATGGGCGCTTCATGTATGTCAACGAAGCCTTCGCCCGGATGACCGGATACCTTGAAACGGAGCTGATCGGAACCGCCTATGCGGAGCTGGTGGCGCCGGAGGACCGCGCCATGGTCAACGAACACCATCGCTCGCGACTGGCCGGCGCCGCCGCTCCCTCCGAGTACGAATTCCGCATGCTGCACCAGGACGGCAGCAGGCGCATCTATGTCAACATGCATGTGGGACTCAGCCGTGTCCGCGGCGAGGCCGCTGCTGTTGGAACGGTCAAGGACATCACCGAACACAAGCGCGCCGAAGACGCTTTGAGAGAGAGCGAAAAGCGCTATCGGCGGATGTTCGAAACGGCGGTACTGGGGATCTTTCAGATCCGGACCGATGGGGAAATCCTCAACGTCAACCCGGCCTTTGCCCGGATGTTCGGTTTCCCCAGTCCCGAGGCAATGCTCCGCAGCGGGCTCCGGGCGGAGCAATTGCATGCCGATCCCACCGAGCGCTCCGGTCTGGTAGCGGCAATCATCGAATCCAAGCAGCCGGGCAAATTTCAGCGCGACTACCGCAGCCGCGACGGTTCGGTGTTCCATGCCAATCTCAACGTCTGGCCGGTTTACGATCAGGCCCGCAACCTGCTCTATCTGGAGGGCTTCATCGAAGACATCACGGCCCAGCGCGTGGCCGAGGAGCAGCGCCAGAAACTGGAACAACAACTGCGTCAGGCCCACAAGATGGAAGCGGTGGGTACCCTGGCCGGAGGCATCGCTCACGACTTCAACAATCTGCTCCAGGCCATCCAGGGCTACACCGAACTGCTCCTCACCGCCGGTTCGCAGCATGGGCACGACCAGCAGGAGCAGCATTCTTTGCAGCAGATCCTGCGCGCAACCCATCGCGGCCGTGAACTCACCACCCAACTGCTCACCTTCAGTCGCAAGGTGGAAAGCAAACGCAGTCCGCTCGACCTCAACCAACAAGTGCTCAATGTCCGAGCCCTGCTGGAACGAACCATCCCGAAGATGATTCGGATCGAACTCGATCTGGCCGACCCGCTTGAGCCCATCGATGCCGATGCCACCCAGATCGAACAGGTGCTGATGAACCTCGCCATCAACGCCAAGGACGCCATGCCGGACGGCGGCAGCCTGCGGATCCAAACCAGTCGCGTAAACCTGGAGGAGGCTGTGGACGGGGGAATTCCGCGGCTGCCGAAGGGCGATTATATTCGCCTGAGCGTTGCCGATACCGGTCAGGGCATTGCTCGGCACATCCAACCCCAGATCTTCGATCCGTTTTTCACCACCAAGGAAGTGGGCAAGGGCACCGGTCTCGGACTGGCCATCGTCCATGGCATCGTCAAGAGTCACGACGGCCAGGTGATCTGTTCCAGCGAACCGGGTCGCGGCACCCGGTTCGAACTCTATTTTCCGGCGCTCAAGGAAGCGGTTGCCGGCCCGGCACGGAGCATCGAAAGCGAGCCCGAGGGTGGGTCGGAAACCATTCTCCTGATCGATGATGAAGACTTGGTGCGCGAATTCGGCGAAGAGGTGCTGCGGCAGTTCGGCTACCGGGTGCTGAGCGCGCCCAGCGGCGAAGCGGGCCTGGAAATCTTCCGCGCCAATCTTACCGCCATCGATCTGGTCATCCTCGATCTGATCATGCCCGGCATGGGCGGCAAACGCTGCCTGCGGGCCCTGCTCGAACTGCGCCCGCGGGCCAGGGTGCTGATCGCCAGCGGCTTTACCGCCGACGATTCGCCGGCCGCGCTGACCGCAATGGGCGCCAAGGAAGTGGTATATAAACCCTACGATTTGAGACTGCTGCTGCGCAGCGTTCGCCGAGTACTCGATCAGGACCTCCCGGCCGCGGCCGCCATCGGTCCCATGGCCGATTAGAGCCGGAGCGGGTGCGCCTGAAGACCAGCCAAGGTGCCTTTTCCAAAGCCGCGCCCTTGGCGCATCCCGGCTTTCTTGGAGGTCTCCGCCAAGAAAGCCGGGGGCTTCAGTCGAGGTCCGATTCGGGAACGGTTACCGGGATTAGCGACACGGGTTTTCCCGAGGGCGTGACAATGGATTTTCGTCGGAAGCATGGGGAGGATCAAAATGCTTTGGTGAACACCGGCAAAATTCTTGGCGGGCCTGCTTTTCCGCTTGCCTTTCCGATTTTTGTCTATATATTAGCCCACTGTTGGGATAGCTCGATATTTTAGGTCGCTCTGGGGTGGTCGGTCATTCCCGAAAAAACGAATGATTTCCAGAATAGCTTGAAAATTCGGGCAAAACCTTATGGCTTCAATAGAAAGGGTGTAGGAACATGGCAGAAGGTCGAGTGAAGTGGTTCAACGAAAAGAAGGGTTATGGTTTCATTCAGTCTGAAGAAGGACAGGATGTTTTTGTTCATTTTTCAGCCATTGAAGGGAGCGGTTTCAAGACCCTCGAGGAAGGTCAACAGGTGACTTTTGAAGTCACCAATGGCGCCAAAGGCCCGCAGGCGGCCAATGTGAGGAAAATCTGATCAGGCGATAAACGGAAGCACGTGCATAAGGCCGGAAGTCATTCCGGCCTTTTCCATTGATGTTCATCAATGTGACCAGTCTTATTCGCTGATTCCATGAGAATCCGTCTGGTTACGTTTGGACAAGCGGACCCTTGGGATCATCCTTGAATGGAGTCTAGGCCGGGTGATCGGTGTTCATCCCGCGAAAGAGCGCGCCCAACAGGCGCTAAGAGCGCAAAGAGGCGCAATGATCAACAAGAATCTACTGCTGTGAAAATCCGGCAAGAGCGTCAGGTAGCTCCCGTTGGTCGCAACCTGACCTACCGTGGCGAGTCGCCGTGTTGCGGTGGCGAGTCGCCGTGTCGCTGTCCAGTATCGGGCGGTGGCGTAGGTCAGGGTGCGCGCGGCGCTCCCTGACTTGGGTGGAGAGGCGATGGCGGCAACAGCGTCAGGTAGCTCCCGTTGGTCGCAACCTGACCTACCGTGGCGAGTCGCCATGTTAC
>MNZR01000110.1 GCA_001873705.1 Syntrophobacteraceae bacterium CG2_30_61_12 | reverse complement strand
AGGCGGTCCCGGTATTTTCAAGGTGACCGTCGATCAGGGCGGAAAAACCATCGAAAAGCGCGCCGGCGCCATTGTCCTGGCGGCCGGTTGGGCCCCCTATGATCCCACCAAACTGGATGCCAAGCTGGGCTTCGGCCAATCGCCGAACGTTATCACCAATGTGATGTTCGAGGAACTGTGCGCGGGCGGCAAGGAAATCACCCGGCCGAGCGACGGCCAGGCGGTGACCAATGTGGCCTTCCTGCAATGCGCCGGACAACGTGACCCGGCCCATTTGAGTTACTGTTCCACGGTCTGCTGCCTCACCGCCCTGAAGCAGGCGGTGTCGATCAAGGAAAACAATCCGGACGCCAATGTGTTCATGATCTACAAGGAAATGCGCACCCCGGGGCAGGCGGAGGATTTCTACCGGAAAGCTCAGGACGAAGGGGTGATCTTCATTCGCTGCCAGGACCCGGTGGTGCATGCCGATGGGTCCGTGGTGAAGGTGGAAGCGCTGGACGAACTGCTCGGGGAAACGGTGGAAATCGATCAGCTTGATCTGGTGGTGCTGGCCACCGGCATGGTGCCCATGACCGCCTTCGGCCCGGATGTGAAGGCCAAGGAGGAGAGGGCGGATGAACCGCCGGCGGGCGAATTCACCCTCACTCCGGATGTCATCCATGCCTCCGATCTGCTCAATCTGGAATACCGCCAGGGGCCGGAACTGCCCATGCTGCGCCATGGCTATCCGGACTCGCACTTCATTTGCTTTCCCTATGAAACCCGGCGCACCGGGATCTACGCCGCCGGCTGCGTGCGCAAGGCGATGGGCAGTGCGACCGCCGCCGAAGACGCCGCTGGTGCCGCGCTCAAGGCGATTCAGTGCGTCGAGTTGACGTCCCAGGGCCGAGCGGTGCACCCGCGGGTGGGCGATCTGACCTTTCCGGAATTTTTCATGCAACGCTGCACCCAGTGCAAGCGCTGCACCGAGGAATGTCCGTTCGGGGCGATCAACGAAGACGAAAAGGGCAATCCGCTGCCGCAACCGACCCGGTGCCGGCGCTGCGGTGTGTGCATGGGGGCGTGTCCGGAGCGGATCATTTCGTTCAAGAATTACTCGGTGGGCATGATCGGCGATATGATCAAGTCCATGGAGATCCCCGAGGAAGACGAGGAAAAGCCGAGGATCCTGATCCTGGCCTGCGAAAACGACGCCTACCCGGCGCTCGATATGGCCGGGGTCCGGCACATGAAGTACAACCCCTGGGTGCGGGTGATCTCACTGCGCTGCCTCGGTTCCATGAACCTGATCTGGATTGCCGATGCTCTTTCCAAGGGCATCGATGGGATCATGCTGCTCGGCTGCAAGCACGGCGACGACTATCAGTGCCATTTCGTGAAGGGCAGCGAACTGGCCAACATCCGCCTGAGCAAGGTGAAAGAAACCCTGGATCGGTTGGTGCTGGAATCCGAACGGGTCCGGTTCGAAACCTGTTCCATCATCGATTACCACACCTTGCCGAAGTTGCTGGATGACTTCGCCGAGCAACTAGAAAAGATTGGACCGAACCCCTATAAGGATATGTAGACCTGGAGGGGCGGAGAATATCGGGCTGACACCTCCGACCCTCCGCTTGGCCAAGGCCGAGCGGCGGTCGGAGTGCAATAACGGTTCCGAGCGCGTGGGCTGGTTGTTGATCATTACAGGTGGTCGATTGGAGACCAGGAGGCTTCAGCATGAGTGTTAAGGTGGATCCTAATTTGATGAAGGATCTGAAAGCATTTGGGCTCAAAGACGCCAACAAATGCTTTCATTGTGGGAATTGCACGGCGACCTGCCCGCTGTCGACGCCCGGCAACGAATTCCCTCGCAAGTTCATGAAATACGCCCAGATGGGGTTGAAAGAAAAAATCGTCAGTTCTCCGGAACCCTGGCTCTGCTACTACTGCGGCAATTGTTCCGTTGAATGCCCGCGCGGCGCCGATCCCGGGGAAACCATGATGGTCATGCGCCGATATCTCACTTCAATTTACGATTGGACCGGATTTTCGCGGAAGTTCTACACCAGTGAAAAATTCGAAATCATGGCCCTGGTGATCGTCGGCCTGCTGGTGGGTCTGGGCATGCTGGTGTTCCATGGTGAATGGGATATGCAGCGGGTATCGTTGCAGAAAGCCTGGCCTGCGGAAAAAATGGAAATCGCCGATATGGTGATGGCCAGCATCCTGACCTTCTTCCTGCTGAGCAACGTGTTCCGGTCGGCCAAGATCATGATGGGGGATCTGCTCACCAAGATCCCGCTCAAGCTCTACGCGAGCGAACTCAAGGAACTGCTGCTCAACTTCCTGACCCAAAAACGCTTCGGCCAGTGCGATGACCGGACCCAGTGGTTCGTCCACCTGATGCTGATGACGGGGTATTCCACGGCGTTTCTTCTGGTGGCCGTGTTCCTGGCCGGCGGGATTCATGTGGTTGGGCTGTCCTGGGAACCGCTGCGTTTCCAGCGGGATGTCTTCTATCCCTTCTTCCACCCGATCCGCCTGCTCGGTTACTATGCCACCTTCGCCATCTTTTACGGCGCCACCTATGCCATGATCGGACGCCTCAAGAAAAGCAAACCGGCGTACCAGAATTCGCATTCCACCGACTGGGTGTTTCTGATCCTCTTGCAGCTCACCACCCTGACCGGTATTCTGGTGCACTTCGGTCGCCACCTCAACATGCCTTTCGCCACCTACTCGATTTACATCATCCACCTGATGATCGCGGTCCCCATGCTGGTGCTGGAAGTGCCGTTCGCCAAATGGGCCCACCTGGCGTATCGGCCGGTGGCCCTGTTCCTGGTTCGGGTCAAGGCCAAGTACGAACAGCAGCAGGCCGAGTAAAAACCATCTGACCTGGGCCAACCAGGGCCGGACCCGAGTTGTTGCTCCTTATTGCCCCTGCCCCCCGTTCCGAGGGGCAGGGGTTTTTTGTTGCTGCTTTTCCCGGCTCCAGGCATCCCGATCGGGCTGATATTTTCCGCAGGTGCCATGGACGGGTCTCCTCGTTTCCGCTCATTCGGCGGGTATCCGCTGCTACATGGCAGGGAACCGGCCGGAATGAAAAAATGTTTATAGATAGTTGCAGCAAAAAAGCGTTGAAAAGCAAAGTGATTTGTGCATAGATGAGCAAGGTATAAAGTGAAATGCCTTTCAACTGCTGGAGTTCGGGAATGGATAAGTCATTGTTGGAACTGGCCGCGGAAATTGTGCAGGCAGAGGTCACCGGAGCGCGTATGGATGTGGATGCGGTGGAGCAAGCGCTCATGATGGTCTACAACACGCTGCGCCGGATCCGGGCGGCCGAGGATGAAAACCGGATGCTGAGCGATGGTCCTGCTGGGGGCGTGGGCGTGGCCCCGGTAGCGGCAACCCAGGTGCGGATGAGCCCGGCGGAATCGATCCAGGAGAACCAGGTGGTGTGCCTGGAGTGCGGCGCCGCCTTTCGCCAAGTGACCGCCAACCATCTGCGCAGCCACGATCTGACTCCACGCGAATACAAGAAAAAGTATGGTTTTCCGCTGAAGCAGCCGCTGTCGGCCAAAGCCCTGACGGCCCTGCGCAGCGAACAGGCCAAACAACGAGGCCTGCCGGAAAATCTGCGGGTGCTTCAGGCGCGGCGTCAGCAAGCTAAGCTGCAAGAACGCTCGGAGAAAGTTTAGGGCTCGAGCGGTCAATCGCGGAAGCTGGTGCGGCTGAGCGTTTGGGCTCGTTGTGGCGCCGTCAGGCGTTGACAGCGTGCCCGAAAGCTCGGTCGACGGCGG
>MNZR01000163.1 GCA_001873705.1 Syntrophobacteraceae bacterium CG2_30_61_12 | reverse complement strand
GCGGGGTTACCCCGCCTGGAGTTCATGCCGACAGATGTCACCGACCCGCAGACGCTTTTCCTCCTCGAGTCGAATTCTTAGCCAGGCGAGAACCTTGTCGAATTCAGCCCGGATCTCCTGGAGCGCTCTGCCGCGATGACTCACCCGAGTTTTTTCTTCGACGGTGAGTTCGGCGAAAGATTTCCCGAGTGCTGGATAGTAGAACAACGGATCGTAACCAAACCCGCCGCGGCCGCGGGGGGCTTCGAGGATGGTGCCCGCGCATTCGGCTTCGTAGGTGAGGGCCGGCCCCCTGGGGACCGCCAGCGACAAGACGCAGCGAAATCGAGCTTTACGGTTGCCGATGCCGATGAGTGCAGCCAGCAGCTTGTCATTGTTGGCGGTATCGGTGGCATCGGGTCCGGCAAAGCGCGCTGAATGCACCCCGGGAGCACCACTGAGCGCCTCCACCTCGAGACCGGAGTCGTCGGCCAATGCCGGAAAGCCAAGGACCCTTGCGGTAAAACTCGCCTTCTTGTAGGCGTTGTCATCGAAGGTGAGACCGTCCTCAACCGCTTCAGGGATCGGACCGAAGTCGTTCAAGTCTTTGAAAATGAACGGAAAGTTCTTGAAATAGCTTTTGAATTCGGAAGATTTTCCGGGGTTTCGGGTCGCTAAAATAATGATCATCGGTTCCATTCGATGCAGTTCCCTTCGATGTCGCTGAACTAGGTCACGGGTTCGGATTGGTTTTCCCCAGCCGGTTCGGTCTGGTCCTTGGGGCCAAAGAAGTGCGCGATCCAGACGCTGCTCTCATAGAGCACCAGGAGCGGGATAGCCATCAGGGTCTGAGTAAACACGTCGGGTGGGGTCAATACCGATGCCACCACAAAAATGAGAAGAATGGCATACTTTCTCTGGCGGCGCAAAAACGACGCCCGCAGAATTCCCAGCTTAGCGAGAAAGAAGCTCACCAGGGGCAGCTCGAAAATCAGGCCGAATGCCAACAACAGCCGGCTCGCAAAGGAAAGATATTCCTTGGTGCTGATCATGGGGGCCAGGTAGTCGGTAGCAAATGAAGTGAAAAATTCAAAGCCGTAGGGAAATACCACCAGGTATCCGAAGGCGGCGCCACCCACAAAGAAAACGGTGGAAAGGATCACCACCGGATACAAGTAACGCTTTTCCTGCTCGTACAGGCCTGGCGCAACGAACCGCCAGAATTGGTAAAGGATGACGGGGATGGCCAGAGCGACCCCACCGATGAAGGCAACCTTCAGGTAGGTCATGAAGGCTTCGTGCGGCGCCGTGTAGATCAAGGTCCGCCCTTGACCCTCCGGCAGCGCTTGAAGCAGCGGCTGCATCAGCCAGGAAAAAATGGCCTCCTTGACAAAATAGCAGGCGACGAAGCCGCCCCCTACCGCGATCACGCAATAGATCAATCGGCGCCGCAGTTCTTCCAGGTGCTCGGTAAACGGCATCTGCGATTCACTCATGTGGTTCGCTCACTTCTCAAATCAACTGGGGGAAAGATCTTAGCCGTTCACCACCGAGGCCGTACCTTTGGATCTTCTGAAAACTCAGCCTGTCGGAAAAGTGCAGGGCCCGTGCGGAGCGCCGCGACGTGAGGTCCCATGAACCCCTTGCAGCCGTGCGAGCAGTCCGCGTTTATGAAAGATCCGAAGGGGAGGGCGGCTGCCGTGTTCCGCTCTCGGGTTCGGGCGGAGCGGCATCCTTCGCATCGGTGCTTGCAGCCTCGGCGCCGGCAGGATCGGCAGTGGCGACCGGCTTCGGTTCGGGATCCTCGCCGGCTTGTCCCTCGGGCGTTATCGTCGGCGCCGTTGCCAGACGATTTTCCAGCAGGGCCATGCTTTGCGCCGATTGAAACTCCTGCTTGATCTCCTTGACCGTCTCATCCTGCTCGAAGGACTGTTTGATATCGTTGGTGGCCCGCCTGAATTCGGCCAGACCCTTGCCCAGCGTTCTGGCCATCTCCGGCAGTTTGTTCGGCCCGACCACGATCAGGGCAATGATGAAAATAAGCAACAGCTCCTGAAACCCAATGCCAAACATGTGGGATACTCCGTGGGTTGGGGGCCGAAACACTATTCGACCCTGGGAGGCGCCATCGACTCCTGGGACCAGACCTGGCAATTCTGCTGAAAACCAGATGGAGCACTTTTCACCCCTTGTGGGATAAGGGCAATGACGGTGTGATCACGCCGCCGGCGCTGTGAATCACCCCCCGCAGCGGCATTCGCCACTTGGGGCGTGAGCAAAACCGCTACTTTCGGCCGGTTTCCCTGGATGCCTGGTTCGGTTCTGGCGGCCGGGGTCCATTTTCATCCGCCGGGGTATTCCGGGGCACCCCCGGGGCGCCCTCCGTTCCCTTGATGGCGCGCTTGAATTCACGAATACCTCGGCCAAGGCCGTCCCCTATCTGAGGCAGTCGTTTGCCTCCATAGAAAAACAGCACCAGCACCAGGACGATCAACAGCTCACCGGGGCCCAGTCCAAACATCATCCACCTCGAATCTTAGCCGACTCCAGTCGGCGCTTGCAAGGCACCGGTTACCGCAGGTTCCAGCAGTCAGTCCGCGAATGCCTTTGAGCCATTTCGAACGGCGCGATGCGAAGAGAGCAATCTTGCCGGTCCGATGTGCTACGGTGAGGGAAATTTCTTGGTATCGATCGAAACGACGGTTCTTGGACAAACTTCTAGCTGGATCCGTAGCTGTGCAGACCGGATAACAAGAAGTTCACCCCAAAGTAGGTGAACAGCATCGAAACAAAGCCGACCATCGACAACCAGGCCACCCGGTCGCCGCGCCAGCCCTGGACCGCTCGGGCATGCAGTAGAGCGGCATAGATGAGCCAGGTTATGAGCGACCAAGTCTCTTTGGGGTCCCAGCTCCAATAGGAACCCCATGCGGAATTGGCCCACACCGCGCCGGTGATAATGCCGAGGGAAAGCAGCAGGAAACCGAATAAAATCATCTGGTAATTGAGCTCATCCAGATGTTTTCGATCCGGGACCCAGGAAGTCTGATGCCGGCCGTCATCGATCTCGGGATAACTGAAGCCATGGAACACATAAACGGCGCTCAGTCCAAAGGAAATGGCGAAGGCGGCATAGCCGAGAAAACAGGTCACCACATGGGCAATCAACCAGTTGCTCTTGAGCGCGGGGAGCAGCGGCTGGATCTTGGCACTGACCTCGGGCGAAAAGGAGGCATAGGCCATGGCGAGAAAGGCGACCGTGGCCGGGAACACACCCAGCGCCCGCTGTTTGGTTTTGACTTCGGTAATCAGATAGATGAGCATAACGGCCCAGGCGCCAAAGACCAGCGATTCATAGAGATTGGATAGCGGCGCATGGCCAAAGCCGAGGTCATGGGATTCTTTCCAGCGCAGCAGGATGGCGGCGGTTTGCAGGAGCCAGGTGGCAAATCCGGAGAGCGTCCCAAAGAGAAGCAATGGACGCAGCCGAAAAATGACCGCCAACAGATAGAGAAGAGCGCAAATGAGATAGGCGAAGGTGGTGATGCTCAACAGGAGCGAGCTGTTCATGACCGGGGAATCCTCTCTACCGAGCTTGCAGCCTCAGCCGAAGCCGTTCACAAAGATGGTTGAATTCACTTTCGAAGGCAAGGGAATTCTTGTTGCTGCGCCCGGCCACAACGATTCGGCTGGTGGGATTTCCAGCTTCGGCGACCAGCCAGAGCTTGCAGTGGCTGGTGTAGAAACTCAAGCCCATACCGATCAAAAGGGTGACAAACCCGGTCAGCCCCAGCCAC
>MNZR01000373.1 GCA_001873705.1 Syntrophobacteraceae bacterium CG2_30_61_12 | reverse complement strand
TGACGCAATTCCACCTTTTCATATTCGCGCATGAACCGGCTGCTCTGACGCAGTTCCACTTGCAGCACCGCGGCCAGCTCGGGATAGGCCTGGAACCCCTCCAGGTGCATCCGGATCAGGCAGCGGAGGCGGGCCCGGGCATCGGTTTCCCGAGCGATGGCCGAGCGGAAACTGGCGATCACCTGGCGCATCTTTTCTTCAAAGATGGAAATCAGCAGGTCGTCTTTGTTCTTGAAATAGAGGTAAATGGTGCCGTCGGCGACTTCGGCTTCCCGGGCAATTTCCGCCACCCGGGCCTGGAAGAAACCCTTGCGGGCGAAGACCTTGACCGCCGCATCGAGGATGCGCGGGCGCTTATCGGAATTTTTGCCGCGCGGTGAGCGAGAAATGGGAGCGCCTCCTGAACGACCGAGCCGAAGCCGGCAACCGCGGTTGAAAACATGAATGAACAATCATTCAATAACTTTCTAACGGCATTTAGGACCCCAAGTCAAGCAAAATGTTCACCCCAACCACACCGGCTCCACAGTCATGGAAAATCCCTTGGTATGGGCTCTTTCCTGGGAGCGCGGGCATCTTGCCCGCTTTTGGTAATGAAAGATCTCATTTTAAACCGGCATGGATTTCTTCTATGGAAACATGGTCCGTGGCATACGCGGCTTTAGCGCATGCTGGGAAAGGAAAGCTCTTGAGCTAGTGATCGTAACTATATATAGTCACAACATGACAAGGAGGGATAAACTCCTGGCCCGCGCCATAAACAACCCGAAAGGGCTGTCTTTTGCGGAACTCCAGACGCTTTTGCGCCAAGCTGGGTGGACACTCGATCACCAGAAGGGCAGCCATCAGATCTGGTATTCACCAAAGGGGCGGAGGTTCGCCATCCAGCAAGCCGAAAGCGGCACGGCAAAAGGGTACCAGGTGGAGCAGTTCCTTGTGCAATATGAGGTTGAACATGAAGAAACATGATCGGTTCGACGGTTACACCGTCAACGTATTTTTGGATGAGGAAGGGGATTATGTGGCGCATTTTGTTGAGTTGCCTCAGGTATCCGCATTCGCGAAAACGCCCGAGGAAGCTCTGGGAGAGCTGGCAACTGCCTGGGAAGGGGTTAAGGAAAGTTATCAAGAGCATGGTGAACCGGTTCCGGTTGCACCGGCACGGAAGATGTACAGTGGCCAGTTCAATGTGCGGATCGATCGGCGGTTACATCGCGCCCTTGCGATTGAGGCGGCGCAAGCCGGGATATCGCTCAATGCCATTGTGTCGCAAAAGCTTGCCAACATCACCAAGGTTCGGCGAGAAGCCGAATAGTACGAACAGCCTTGATTTCGCCAAATCCATCAAGACAGCCGGGCGAATCCTGTTGTTCCGGATTCAACACACCAAGCCGACAACGGCGGAGAAGGGGTTTGCTGCCTGGGCTGCCATGCGCTCTGAAAGCGCCTAACGGCGCCAATACCAGCCTCAGGTTCGCCGGCATCATGGCCCGGGAGCGCACCGAAATTCGAGATGGGACGCCAGGAGGGTTTGCGGTGCGAGCAGCGAGGCCGGTAGGGGCAAGCACGACGGCCTGCCCCTAGGAGGGTGTTTTTCACTGCGCTGGGGTCTGCCCTTAATGGGGATACTTGCGATCACGCCTGGGGATCGGATCAGTCCGAATCCTTTGTTACCCCGGTCGCGGCGCGTTCCAAATAGAGCTTGACCATCTGATGGGCGACGGGCGGGGCGGCGAGGATGTGTTCGTCGATCCGTTTGGCTTCCATGTATTCATTCAAATAGAACTTATCGCCATTCACCTTGCGGATCTCTCCTCCGGCCGCGTTCAGGATGATTTGCGCCGCGGCGAGGTCCTGGTAGGACACATTGGACAGCAGTGCCCCCTCGGCGCGCCCCGCGGCGACGTAGCACAGATGCGCGGCGGTGCAGCCGAGATTGCGGATTTTCCCCGGAAAGCCGGAGCGGTAATGATTGTTGAAGCGGGAATAGGTGAAGAGCAGGCTTTCATTGCTCACTTCCCGGGATTCCGGGATGGTGATGCGGCGGCCGTTCCAGTAGGCGGCTTTGCCCGCTTCGGCGTAAAATAGATCGCCGCTGGCCGGCATATAGAACATGCCGAACACCGGCCAGAAATTTTCCAACAGCGCGAGTGAGGTGCCCCAGAGCGGGATGCCGGCCTGGAAATTGGCGACCCCGTCCAAGGCGTCATAGACCCAGAGGCACCCTTCCTGATCGTGAACATACCGAGTCCTGAGCGGCACATCGCCAAACACCTGATGGGCCGGGAAACGATCCTTGAGCCTCGAACTGAAGAATTCACTCAGGCGCAATTCCGCCTCGGTCACCAGGTTTTCATCAAAGCGGATTTCCGGGTCCCCCTTGCCGTAAAAGTGCATGGCTTCGGTGCCGGCCTGACGCATGGCTTCCTCGGCGAATGTCCGGAGTTCATCGATTCCCGGAAGGTCTTGACCGGTCATATTCCCTCCTGTCGTTGACGGGTGAACTGGTTACCAATAGCTTTTGACTCACATTTTCTATTATGCTAGCAAAGCGGCGGCGTAAAGCCAAGGTTCGGGAACAAGCGCTGGATATTCAACATCGCGACTTCGTCCGGCGGACGCCGCACGGGATCGCGGCAGGCGCTCCGATGCTCACCGGATGGAGCATCACAACCGTAGGTCAGGGTGCGCGCAGCGCTCCCTGACTTGTGTGAGGATGCCAGGTCGTCAAGAGTGTCAGGTAGCTCCCGCTGGTCGCAACCTGACCTACAGCTACAGCGGCGAGATACTGTGTTTTTGCCCTGGTCCGGTTTTTGGGTCGAATATCCAGGAACAAGCGGATCGGTTCCGTTGCCCTCGGGTCGCTCCCGCTTGCGATGCCGGCGTCCGCTGGGAATCGCAGCGCGCCGCTTTTTCCATCACCATGAAGGAAATCATGTCCACCAAAGATATCTCCGCGATCCCTCGTCGTGGTTACTTTTTCGTGGTTCTGGCTGCTCTGTTGTGGGCTGTTTCCGGTTCCGCGGGGAAGTTTCTTTTCAACCACGGCGTCTCTCCGTTCGAAGTGGTGCAGATGCGGGTCACCATCGCTTCCGTCCTGTTGTTTTTCTTCCTCCTGCCGCGGGCCCGCCGCCTGCTTTCGATCGCGCGCCGGGACATTCCCTATTTTCTGGTTCTTGGGGTGGTGGGCATGGCGATGGTCCAGTTCACCTACTTTTTCACCATCAGTAAGATCCAGGTGGCGGCAGCGATTTTGCTGGAGTACCTGGCGCCGACTTTCATCGCCATCCACGCCGTCGTCTTTGCCCGGGAACGGCTGACCGCCGTCACCGTCATCGCCGTCGTTGGGGCCACCCTGGGCTGTTACCTGGTGGTGGGGGCTTACAACCTCGATCTGTTCGCCATGAACCGGCTCGGTATTTTGAGCGGCCTGGCTTCGGCTGTTGCCTTCGCCTGGTATTCGGTGCATGGCGAACGGGGCATGCGGCGCTATCATCCCTGGACCGTGCTGTTCTATGCTCTGTTTTTTGCCGCCCTGTTCTGGAACGCGGCCTATCCGCCCCTGCGCGCTTTCATGCGGCCTTACAGCGCCGTCGAATGGCTGTGGATTCTCTATATCGGGATCTTCGGGACCTTGATTCCCTTCGGCTGCTATTTTGAGGGGATCAATCTGATCCGTTCGACCCGAGCCAGCATTACCGCGACCCTGGAACCAATCCTGGCGGGCCTGTTCGCGTTTCTGTTCCTGGGCGAATCC
>MNZR01000369.1 GCA_001873705.1 Syntrophobacteraceae bacterium CG2_30_61_12 | reverse complement strand
AGTCAGGGAGGGCCGCGCACACTCTGACCGGCGCGAATTCGCACAACGGTGGGCTCAATCATCCAGACCCAAGATGAAGCCGACCGATATATATTTGTTTAGCTTGAGAAGTTACGTTTTGTGTTCCCGCAGAGGCGCTGAGAGCGCGGAGAAGAGCCCTGAAATCAACCTCCGCGTCTCTGCGTCTCCGCGCGGAAATGAAACTTTTAAGCCTTCACAAGTATAATCACCCTGGGGCCATTGGGCGGTTTGCCGCAATCCGGTCCGGCCACGGGAAGAAACGGCGGCGACGGTGAAGGTCCAGATCGGCAACGGCATGGTTGACCACCTGCTAGAAGAGAGACTATAGTCATGGCGCCGGTTCGCGGCCACTTGCAGTACCACCTGTTGCGGTGCGCGCGGTCCACGGCGGGCAATCGCCGATTGGCGCCGTGATACCCTTGGACGCCCCGGGGCGACCGGATTCTCGGTGATGCAAGGTCGCCGTCAAGCAATCGGCCGGCGCGCGATAACAAGGTCACCGGATGAATCGGCGGCCGCCCGGGGCAGGTCCTGGCTAGACCACGCCTTGGAGCAGCGGTAAAGGAGGGTTCATGTCTCAATTGGATCAGGCAGCGGTGTTGCACGAACTGATCAAATCGCGGCGAAGCGTACGCCACTATGAGGAAACCAGCGTGGACCGGGCGCAGGTGCTGGCGGCCCTGGAAGCGGCGTCCTGGGCGCCGTCCGGCTTGAACAACCAGCCCTGGCGCTTCGCCGTGATCTGGGACGGAGCCTTGAAGGACGCCATTGCCGGGCTTACCCGCTATGCCACCACGCTGCGGGCGGCGGCAGTGCTGGTTCCGGTATTTATGGACGCATCCGCCGGTTACGATCGCACCAAGGATTGTCAGGCCGTGGGCGCCGCTCTGCAAAACCTGCTGCTGTCCTGTCATGCCCAGGGCCTGGGCGCGGTCTGGATCGGCGAGATTTTGAAAAATAAAGATCGGGTGCGGGAACTCCTTGAACTCCCCGAGCGCCTGGAACTGATGGCGGTGGTGGCCATCGGCTATCCGGCTCACGGCCGCCAGCAATCCCACCGGAAACCGCTGGAGGAATTGATCGTTTGCGAAAAGTGATCGGCACCCTGCCCGCTTCCAATTGATATACCCGTTTAGGATAAGATCTTTCATTATTAAAGGCGGGCAAGATGCCCGCGCTCCCAGGAAAGAGCCCACGCGAAATGAAGGTTCTTAGCCTTAGCAAGTATAGATCAGCGGACCGCCGCGCTAGCCGGGGTGCGGCATGATTCGGATCAATATCAGAGGATAACGAGATGCTATTCGAACGTTACGTGGTGGGCAGCTTAGAGACCAATTGTTATCTGCTGGGAGACCAGGAAGCCGGCCTGGCGGTGGTGATCGATCCCGGCGGCAGCGCCGACCGGATCGCCGGCCGTCTGCGCGAGCAGAAGCTCAAGTTGGAAGCCATCATCAACACCCACGGCCATTTTGATCATGTGCTGGAAACCTGGACCCTGAAGGACCTGGCCGGCGGCAGGATTTATCTCCACGAACGGGATAAATTTCTTTTGAACAACAACAAGACCGGACTCCGCGCCCTGTTTGCACCGAATCTGAATTCCATTCGCGGGGATGTGGACACCTGGGTGAAGCAAGGCGATGTGCTCCAATTCGGTTCGATCCGCATGGAAGTGCTGGAGACTCCGGGGCACACTCCCGGCCACGTTTCCCTCTATCTGCCGGATGAAAACATCATCTTTGTGGGCGATACCCTGTTTGCGGGCTCCATTGGACGGACCGATTTTCCTGGCGGAGATTACGATCAACTGATTCGCTCCGTGGAGGAAAAGCTGTTTCCCCTGAAAGGCGAAACCAGGGTTTTTCCGGGCCACGGTCCGGATACGACCATTGCTCGGGAGAAACGAACCAATCCTTTTTTTCATTAATCGGTACCAGGAGGAGGAGACCATGTTGCAGAGCCTGATGGGTAAACGCGGATTGCTGTTGGCCGTTACCGCCCTGGCGCTGGCGGCGTTATCCGGCTGCGCTAATTTCCCGGGCACGGGTAATACCACCCCCGCTCCAACCTCCCCGCAACCGGCAGCCACTTCGACCACGTCCACCCTCTATTATGATTTCCAGGATGTTCCGATTCCCAACGAACTCACCCTGGTGCGCGACGACTCCCAGGTGTTTCAAGGGGGCAGCTTCAAGAGCGGCGTGCTGGCGTTCAAGGGACGGGTGGATCAGGGCAGCCTGATCGGGTTTTTTACCACCGCCATGGCCAAGGATAATTGGAAACTACTGGGCAGCATCCGCCATCGAAGATCGGCCTTGATGTTCCAGAAACCGGATCGCCTCTGCATGATCACGATCTACGAAAAAATCTATTACACCCACGTCGAAATTCATTTGATGCCGACCGCGGTCAACCAATGAGAAACGAGCCGGCGATGGCGATTCTGCGCGGGAAAATCATGGTGCTGGGAGTGTGCGGCGGGATCGCCGCCTACAAGAGCGCTGAACTCATTAGGCTGCTCATTAAGCAAGGGGTATCCGTCCAGGTGGTAATGACGGTGAACGCCACTCACTTCATCACCCCGCTCACCTTGCAGGTCTTGAGCGATCGGCCGGTCTGCGTGGACCTTTTCGATCGCGGCATGGAAACCGAAATCGGCCACATTCAGGTGGCCCGCGGCGCCCAGGCGGCGGTGATCGCCCCGGCCACCGCCAATGTGATCGCCAAACTGGCCGCCGGGATCGCCGACGATTACCTGACCACCGTTATGCTGGCGGTGACTTCACCGGTCTTGATCTGCCCGGCCATGAACAGCGCCATGTACATGCATCCGGCAACGCGCCGCAACCTCGATATCCTGCGCGGATTCGGGCACGCCATCCTGGAACCCGAATGCGGGGAACTGGCCTGTAAGGAACAGGGACCGGGACGGTTGCCGGAACCCGCCACCATCGTGGAAGCCCTGCGGCGACTATTGACCGCGCCCAGCCTGGCCGGGAAGAAAGTGCTGGTCAGCGCCGGGCCCACCTGGGAAGCGTTCGATCCGGCGCGGTTTATCACCAACCCTTCGTCCGGTAAGATGGGCTATGCCCTGGCGGCCGAAGCCGCCCGGCGCCAGGCGGAAGTCGAACTAGTGAGCGGCCCGAGCGCGCTCACCCCGGCGCCCGGCATCACCTGCCACCGGGTCACCAGCGCCGCGGAAATGAACGCGGCGATCACCAGCCTCGCCGCAACCATGGATATCGTGGTCATGAGCGCCGCGGTGAGCGATTACCGCCCGGCCGTCGCCGCGCCGCGGAAACTCAAGAAGGATGACCGGGACCTGACCGTGCGGTTCGAACGCACCCCGGATATCCTCGCCGGCCTGGGGCAGCGGAAGACCGCCCGTCAGGTGCTGGTGGGGTTTGCCGCGGAAACTGAAAATTTGCTGACCAATGCGACGGAAAAACTGCGCCGGAAAAACTGCGATCTGATCGTCGCCAACGATTTGACCGAAGCCGACGCGGGTTTCGCCACCGATACCAATCGCGTCAAGGTGATTTATGCGGACGGCCGGGTCGAACCCCTGCCGTGCATCAGCAAGACCGACCTGGCCGCGTTGCTCTGGGACCGGATCGAAGCGGTCGCGCGCTCCTGAGCCGATGGCCTTTAGGGGGAGTCAAGTCAGCGATGGGTGAATCAGCCGCCGAACAAGCTTCTCTCAAGGTCTGCCCCCATCCCGGCGAACTGGTGCGGGAACTGCGCCACCTGCTCATCAGCCTGCAACTCAGCGGGATGACCGAACGGCTCCAGATCCGCCCACCGCAACCGGCCCCCGCAGCCCCCGACGCACCGCCGCCGAGCCCGGTCGAACCCTCCACCACCCTGGACCCGGCGTGCGCCGACCGGCTC
>MNZR01000227.1 GCA_001873705.1 Syntrophobacteraceae bacterium CG2_30_61_12 | reverse complement strand
GTGCTCGGTCAGGAACCCGGCCGCCGTGATCAGTTCTTGCATCCGCTGGAGCACCGGATCGATGTCCGGACCGTAGGAAATATCCAGAGGCACCCAGGTGCGTTGGTCGCCGGCCGCTTCGACCGTGGCCTCGAGCAGTTCCGGGATGCCGTTTTCACGCCGGGCGATGGTCGGCACCACCAGGGTCCCGAGTCGCTGGGCCAGCGCCTGCAAGTTGATTTCGATGCCGCGGTTGGCAGCCACGTCCATCATGTTGAGGGCCACCACCACGGGAATACCCAGTTCCAAAATTTGCATGGTGAGATAGAGATTGCGTTCCAGGTTGGACGCATCGACGATGTTGATCACCACCCGCGGCCGCTCTTCCACCAGAAAGTCCCGGGCCACCAGTTCTTCGGGCGAATAGGCGGTGAGCGAATAGGTGCCGGGAAGGTCCACCAGCCGCAATCGGGTGCCGTTCAGGTTGTAAGAACCTTCTTTTTTTTCCACGGTAATGCCGGGATAGTTGCCGACATGCTGGTGGGAGCCGGTAATGGCGTTGAACAGGGTGCTTTTGCCGCAGTTTGGATTGCCGGCCAGGGCAATCAGAAGGTCAGCATCGGACTTGGTCATGAGCCGTTTTCCACTTCCACATGAATGAAATCAGCCTCGCTGTTGCGCAGGCTCAGCGTGAAGCTGCGCACCCGGATCGCCACCGGGTCGTTCAGGGGAGCGCGCCCCTGCACCTGCACCGGGGTGCCGGGAACCAGCCCCATATCGCGAATGCGTCGTCCCAACTCACCTTCCGCCGTGACTTTGCGGATGATACCGATTTCGCCCGGATTCAAATACCGAAGCAGCTTGAGCGTCATGATCCAATTCCTTCCGCCAGTTCCGGGAACCATCGCAGGGCCTTGCTGATTCCCGCCATCCATTGGGGCTGATCGTTTTGATCCGAATTAGGGCTCCCTAACTTGATAATCGTTAAAAAAGCGATCGTCGTCGATCGCTTCCAAACATCGGGCTACAGAGCCTGCGCCACCTTGATTTTCCGCGACACCCCGGCGCCAAGGCTGAGCGTGGAGCCGCGCACCTTGACCAGACACGGAGCGCCACAGCCGCTGCACAGCAGTTCCAGTTCCACTCCGGGATAAATGCCGAGAGCGGCCATTCGGGCACAGAGGCTCCGGCCTCCTTCAATCGATTTAACCTGGAGCGGTCGCCCTGGTTTCGCTTCGGCCAGGGTTAGTGGGGCTTTTCCGCTAACCCGATCGGGATCGCGGCAGCGCGCGCAGGGTTGTTGTTGCAACTCATTGGACATGCATCTCTCCTTAGCGTACCTTCGTTGACCGCCATAATTAGGTAAAACAAACTTTGTTCCGAGTCAACCCCTTTTGCGTCTAAAAGAACCGGTCCCGAACCGCGATCGAGCGTCCGGGGCGGTAAGCCATCCGCCATGGTTCAATTGGGGGTAACACCCGATCGTCATTCCCGCGTGCTGCTAACGGGAATCTAGCCACAGCGGGGGACTGAACCGGATTCCCGTTGAAAGATTGCGGGAATGACGGCGGCAAAGGTTATCCACGGCAAGTTATACCTTTTTAGCTTGAGAAGTTACGTTTTGTTTTCCCGCGGAGGCGCTGAAAGCGCGGAGAAGAGCCCTGAAATCAACCTCCGCGTCTCCGCGTGGAAATGAAACTTTTAAGCCTTCACAAGTATATTTCTGAACCATGCCGGCCATCCCATTTGGCGCCAGTTCAGATTTGGCGTACTCTGGGAACGAAGCAGATTGGTCGCGGCGCGCCCTCTCCTGGCCGCGAGGGACAAGGATGGTCATCGGCGGACGGTCGCGCGGAGGGTTTGCGAACCGCCGCTTTTCCTCCGGGTGAATCGAATGGATCAGCAGATTTTCGAGCAATTGCGCCGGGTGGAAGCGAGCTTCCAAAACGGCGGCGAACCCGCCGAGGAGCACTTCGAGCTGCTCCTTAACCGCACCGGCTCTGCTTCGCCGGCGTTGCGGGAACGGGCGTTGCTGCTGCTGTTGCAGCCTCCGGTCAGCGACGAGATTGGGTATCAGCGCCGGTTGCTGGTTCAGCTCCAGCGCTGGGTGGCCACCGGTGCGGTGCTTCCGCGAGCGCTTTGGGAGTGGTTTCTGGAATGGCTGGTGTTCGTTCATGCCGATGGGTCTCGACCGGGACCGGGCTGGGCCGTTCTGGCCGCCAAGGTCCCGCTCTCGGTCTGGCGTAAATTCAGGGAAAGACCATTTTCCGCCAGGGTTTTTCTGGCTCACATGAAAGACCGACGCGCTTTTACCGGTCGGATCCGGTTGTCGTCCGCCGACAGCAGGCGCTGGCGGCTCCTCAAAAGCAAGCTGCCGGCGGAAGCTGAATGCGAGCCCTGGGCTGAACTCACGGTGCGGGACCTCGGCATCCTCGGCGTCCAGCCCGGACGGCAGCGGCGGTTCGGCTGGCGCCGGGGGCGCTGGCTTCGGGTAGGACGGGCGATCGCAGCCGATCCGGTGGCGAGCGTCGCGGCTTCGGTGATCACCCGCCGGGCGTCCCGACCGCTGGGTGAAACTTATTGGGGCGGGTTGGGCTGTGCCGGGCGCCGCTACCTGGAATCGGTGCTGGCCCTGCAGGTGGAAGAACTGCGAGCGGTCAGGCGGCTGGCCGTGGAAGTGAGCCGTGCCACCCGCCGGGTGGTGCTGAGTTGCCACAATGCAAGTCTCGCGGCCATGGGCGGTTGGGCCTTTGAATCGCTCGACCGGCAGTTTCCGGACCGGCGACGGTGGCAGCGGTTCCAGCGTGAAGCGGAGGCTGCCGGGCAAGCCGCCCACCCGGAACCTGCGCTCGTGCAACTCTGGGACCTCTGGGAGCAACGCTTGGTGGCACCGAAAAGGGCCCAGGCGGATTGGGAGCAGGCCCTGCGGCAGCGAATGGCGACCGCGATAAACCCTCAGGCAGCAGCGCCGGACGCCGACCCAAACGATCCCGAACCGAGCCACTCCCTACCGGACCCCGCTGGGACCTGGAACTTCGGCTGGAGTGGGCCGCTTCAGCCCTGCCAGCATCCCGACCCGGCGGCCCTGCAACGCTGGGTGAGGCTGCGCCAACGCTTCTGGCTGCCGGGTTTCCACCGGCTCCGCCGGATGCTCGATAGCGGCGCCGAACTGCTGGCCCAAGACCGAATCGAACACCTGGTGCTGCCCTGGATCGACAAGTTTTTTATTTCTTCGCTGCGGCAACAGGATATCGGCTACCTGGCCGCTCTCGTCGACTGGCTGGAGGCGACCACGGTTCGGCCGCTGGTTCTTCTCTGGGAGGACTCGGCCCATGCTCGGGATACCAGTCTGGCGCTCGCCCTCGCCGCCAACCGCGAGCGGAAATGGCGAGGCATCGGCCGGTTCGATGCGGGGGTGAGCGATCGCAGCCAGGCCCTGGAAATCATCTGCCGCGACCACGAGCAAACCGAACTCTTTGCCCTGAGACCAATCAATGAAATCCATCAGCCGGGGTCGTTGGATGATCTGCTGCGGACCCGGCCGCGCCAATTTCTGCAACGCTACGATTCCGCCTGGAAGGACAATCAGGTGTGCATCTACACCGGCACCCAGGTGTTTCCCCTGCTTTCGGTCCAGAGCGACCCGGAACCGCTGCCCTGTTGGATCGCTGTGAACGGCCATAAACTGCCCCTGGGCGCGTTCCTGAGAAACCGGCTGCGGCGGGCCGCCCTTTCCGATCTCGCGGCCGACGAACCGCTGGAACCGCTTGCCGCCGGGTGGCAGCAGTGGGCCGCGCTAGGCTGAA
>MNZR01000134.1 GCA_001873705.1 Syntrophobacteraceae bacterium CG2_30_61_12 | reverse complement strand
CATGAGCCCGCGGTTTCGGAAACGCCCCAACGCCTGACGGCGCCACTACCAACGCGCCCAGGTTGATAGTGCGCCCCGTCAGGGCGTCTGTTCGTAGTGCGCCCCGTCAGGGCGTTGCGGTGGTTGCGCCGAGCCGTAATGGCATGGCTCTGCTCCCGCAAATAGCTCGTGCACGGCTACGCCGGCCGAAACCGGCCGGAAAAGGAGACGGAAACCATCATGCCGGCAGCCTATCTCACGGCTTACCGGAACGGCACCCTGCACCGGCGGATTGAACGCAGCCGCCGCTGGCTCGCCCGCTGCACGATGTGCCCGCGATTCTGTCGGGTCAATCGCCTAGAAGGGGAAACCGGCATATGCAAAACCGGCCGTTACGCCCTGATCTCCAGCACTATGCCCCATTTCGGAGAGGAACAACCGCTGGTGGGCAGCAACGGTTCGGGTACCATTTTCGTCACCCATTGCCATCTGCTGTGCAATTTTTGTCAGAATTTCGAAGTCAGTCATCTCGGGGAAGGGGTCCAGGCGAGCCCCGAGGAACTGGCCGGAGTGATGCTGGAATTGCAGAAAAAAAATTGCCACAACATCAATTTTGTGACCCCCAGCCATGTCTTGGCCCAGATTTTGGAAGCGCTTCCCATTGCCATCGAACACGGCCTCACGCTGCCGCTGGTGTACAATTGCGGCGGCTACGAAAATCGCGGCGCCCTGCGACTGCTCGACGGGATTGTGGACATCTACCTGCCCGACTTCAAGTTCTGGGACCCGGAGGTGGCGAGGAGCTTCTGCGCCGCTCCGGATTATCCGGAGCGGGCCCGGCAGGCGCTGCGCGAGATGCACCGGCAGGTGGGCGATCTCGAACTGGATGTCAATAACCTGGCACGGCGCGGGCTGCTCCTGCGCCATCTGGTGATGCCGCAGGGCTTGGCGGGTACGGATCAGGTCATGGAATTCATCGCCCGGGAGATTTCCGTGCACACCTATGTCAATATTATGAATCAATACCGCCCCTGTGGGAAAGCCTCGAGCGATCCGCGGATCGGCCGCGCGACCACCGCCGCCGAATACCAGGATGCGCTTGCCGCCGCTCGCCGCCACGGGCTGCAGCGGCTGGATCGGCGGCGTCCGGCCTTTCTGCTCTGGTGAAGACGGGCGGCGGCGGACCGACGCGTACCCGCGCCGGCCGCGGTGGCCTCAAGACCAACGCTCAAGGGGGAGAGCTGCAATGGCTCGGATTGATGCCTTTTTCAAACTGCTTCACGATCACTCCGCGTCCGACCTCCATCTGGTCTCCGGCCAGCAGCCGGTGCTGCGCATTCGCGGCGATCTGGAACGGGTCAAATACAAGGTCCTGGACGACGATGAACTGCGGGCGATGCTTTACGAAATCACCCCGGAAGACAAGATCAAGACTTTCGAGGAAACCGGGGACCTCGATTTCGGCTATGAAATTCCCGGCCTGGCCCGCTACCGCGCCAATTTTTTCCGGCAAAAAAACGGGATCGGCGCTGTGTTTCGGGAGATTCCCACTGAAATTCTGACCGTGGAAGAGCTGGGGCTGCCGCCCGTGGTCGCTAAGCTGGCGCTGTTGCCGCGCGGCTTGGTGCTGGTGACGGGCCCCACCGGCAGCGGCAAGTCCACCACGCTTGCCGCCATCATCGATGAAGCCAACCGCCGGCGCAAGGAGCACATCCTTTCCATCGAAGACCCGATCGAATTCGTGCATCAGAGCAAAAGCTGCGTGATCAATCACCGGGAGGTATCGACTCATACGAACAGTTTTGGCACCGCCTTGAGGGCGGCTTTACGCGAAGACCCGGACATCATTCTGGTGGGTGAAATGCGGGACCTGGAAACCATTCGCCTGGCCTGTGAAGCCGCCGCCACCGGGCATCTGGTGTTTTCCACGGTGCACACCGTGAGCGCCGCCAAGACCGTGGACCGGGTGATCGAAGTCTTTCCCGAGGGCGAACAGAACCAGATCCGTTCGACCCTGGCCGATGTGCTCCGGGCCGTGGTCAGCCAGGCCCTGTTCAAACGCATCGATACCAAGGGCCGGATCGCCTGCCTGGAGATCCTCATCGCCACCCACGCGGTTCGGGCCATGATTCGGGAAGGCAAGACCCATCAGGTCCCTTCCGCCATTCAGACCGGCAAGAAATATGGCATGCAGACCCTGGACGATGCCATCATGGGGCATCTCCAGGCCGGTCGGATCAGTCCGGATGAGGCCTATATGAAATGTGTGGACAAGACCAAATTCAAGCCCTATCTTAACGAACCGCCGGCGGATTTCACCGAGGTGTGAAACAGCGGTGGCGGTCGACGCCAACACCGGGCGCGGGCGCAAGGATGGCGGGCGCGCCGGCAAAATGGACCGGCACGGGAGCAGTGAAGGCATGACAAGACGGGAACTGGACACCATTCTCCTCCACATCATGGCCGAGCATCCCACCCTTTCGGACATCAATTTCACCGTGGGCAAAGCCATCCAGGCCGAAGTCGACGGGTTCCTGCGGACGGCCTGCACGGATTTAGGGATTCGCGCCCTCAGCCCCTATCAGACGGAAAACTCGGCGTTGGCCCTGATCGGGGCGAACCGCCGCAATATCAACCAGTTACTCATTCAGGGTTCGTGCGATCTATCCTACCAGTTGCAGGACAAGGCGCGCTTTCGAGTCAATGTGTTTTCGCAGCGCGGCTGCTACTCGGTGGTGATGCGTCTGTTGCCAACCCGGGTACCGTCGCTGGAGGAACTGCATTCCCCCGAAGCCTTTCGCCAGGTGGCTCGGGAACTGAACGGGATCGTGTTCGTCACCGGGGCCACCGGCAGCGGCAAATCCACCACGCTCGCCGCCATCCTCAATGAAATCAACCAGAACAAGGCGGTCCACGTGGTCACCCTCGAAGACCCGGTGGAATTTGTCCATCCTCAGCTCAAGGCCACCTTCAATCAGCGCGAATTGGGTCAGGATTTCGATAGTTTCGCCAACGGCATGCGGGCGGCCCTGCGCCAGGCGCCCAAGGTGATCCTGGTGGGCGAAATCCGCGACCGGGAAACCATGGAAATCGCGCTTGGCGCTTCTGAAACCGGCCATCTGGTGCTCACCACCCTGCACACCGTCGATGCCGCTCACACCATCAATCGGGTGGTGGGCATGTTCGAGTTGGAGGAAGAACGCCTGATCCGGGTGCGGTTGGCCGATTCACTGCGCTGGTGCATTTCTCAGCGACTGCTGCCCAAGGTCGGCGGCGGCCGAGTGGCGGCCCACGAAATCATGGGCACCAGTCTCAGGGTGCAGGACGCGATCCTGAACGGCGAGGCCGAGGGTAAAACCTTCTACGAAATGATGCAGCAGGCGCATCCCTTCGGCTGGACCACTTTTGACGACCTGATCGTGGACCTCTATCGACAGGGTCTGGTCACCGAGGATGTCGCGCTGGCATATGCTTCCAAACGGGCGGTGGCCAAACGCGGGATCGACCGGATCAAGTCCCGCCGGGGCGAAAAAACCACCGATATCGAAGGCCTCAAGATGGATCAAGAGTACGCTCGCCACATCACATGAGCAGACCGATCCTTTCCGGTATTTTGACCAGCGCGATCTTCCGACCATCGACTTGATCATGGGGGGGAGTGGGTGAGTCCGTTTACCATGTCTGCTGGAGCAGATTTTTTTATTGCTCGGTTGTTGATATTCATGCTAAGCAGGATTCTAAGTGGGGAAGGGGCGTGAGCTTGACCCGTAAGTAAATTTTCGGGCGAGTTTTCCGACCGGCGCGGTTATTCCGCTCAGCGTGTTTAGGTTTGTCATTCCAAAGGAACGCCAAGGGCATCTGGCGGAAA
>MNZR01000019.1 GCA_001873705.1 Syntrophobacteraceae bacterium CG2_30_61_12 | reverse complement strand
GGATCGAACACTGGAATCAGCTGGATCAGAACCGTCAGACCCAGAAGTTGCCCAAAACCGTGGAAGCCAGGCAACGGCTGGCCGTGGCCCTGGGCTACGACGGCGATTACGACGCTCTGGAGGGCCAACTGCAACGGGTATGCAGCCTGGTGCACGAGCACTTTTCCGCTTTGTTCCAGTCTTCATCCGCTGCCGATGCCGGCGCCGATGCCGGCGATAAGCCGGCCGCCGATGGTGAAGGCGGCGGCCCGGGAGAAGATGACCCGAAGAACATCTGGCGGCGCCCGTCCTGCCGCGCTCTCGACGCCGCCTTGAAGCTCTTCCCCCAGCCGGTTCGCGCCGCGGTGGCCAGGACCCTGGCGGAGCTTTTCACGAGCGGTCGCAAGGTGCCGGAAGATCTGGTGACCAACCGGATCCAACAGTATTTCCAGCAGGCCGCCCGGCGTTCCGGACTGATGCGCCTGTTCGCCGTACCCGGCCCCTGGCTCGACGATCTCTGCCGAGGACTCGCGCGTAGCGCACTGGTGGCTTCGTTCCTGGCGCAGCAACCGAACCTGGTGGAAGGCCCGGCTTCCAGTCGGGAACTGCAAGCCGGCAGCTGGGAACAGTTTGCCGATCGGCTGCTGGCTTCCCATCAGGACTTCGAGGAAGCGCTCGAATGGATCCGGCGGCTCAAGAACGAACGGCTGCTCATGGTCGCCCTGGCCGATCTGGCGGGTTCAATCGGGCAGCCGGAGGTGGAACGCACGCTCACCGATCTGGCGCGCTTTGTGGTCCGCAAGACCTATGAGCGGATGCTTGATCAGCAGGGATTGCCCGCGAATCTTCCCCTGGCGATCCTTGGTCTGGGCAAACTGGGAAGCGGCGAATTCAATTATTTATCGGACCTGGACCTGATGTTCGTCTACGATCCGCTGCCCGGAGAAGCGCCCGATCAGATCCCCCAGCCGGTGGTGCGCCTGATTCAGCGGCTAAACCACATGCTCAGCATCCCGCTCCAGGAAGGCCCCGGTTACGCGGTCGATACCCGGCTGCGACCGACCGGAAACTACGGACCCCTGGTGGCCACGCGCGGGTCCTGGGAAGAGTATTACAGTGGCACCGCCGACTTATGGGAAATTCAGGCCCTGCTGCGGATGCAGCCGGTGGCGGGCCGACGGGAGCTGACCGCACGGCTCACCGAAACAGCCCACGCCATCTGCTCCCGGCCCAGGACCCCGGATGAGGTCTGGCCGCGCCTGTGCCACCTGCGACGACGCATGGAACAAGAGCGCGGCGGCGATCGCGCCGGCTGGATCGATCTTAAACTCGGCCGTGGCGGCGTGGTGGACCTGGAATTTCTGGTTCAGGGCTTGCAATTGTGCGCCGGAGTCGAACGGCCCCCGACGCCGCCGGTGAGCGTGCGCGACGCTCTGCCTGAAGCTCTGGCCGCCATCGACATCGCGGGTGGCGAAGCGGCAGCGGTGATAGTCGCCTTCGACACCCTCCGGGCGCTCGAACACCGCCTGCACCTGCACCTCAATCTGAGCACCTCGAAACTCCAGGAAGACCAGTTCGAAGCCCTGCTGGATCTCGGTTTGTGGCCGCCGACCGAGGAAGGCGCGCTGGCTTCCTGGGACCAGTTGAAGGCCGCCCGGCGCCGCATTCGCGGGGTTTGGGAAAAGGTCTGCCGGCGCTGGAGCGGCCGGTGACCGGGTTGGCAGACGAATCATCAGATTCGGCACCGCTTCACCGCCACCGTGCCGGCCGCCGAAGGCCGCGCTGGGGCGCGGCGGTCCCGGGCCTCGGCTCCCCCCAATACCGCCGTTCCTTCCCCGTCTGCCCCCGCCCATCACAGGTTTAAAGTCCCGGGCCTCGGCTTCCCTCCCGCTGCCGTTTTCTAGGCTGGGTTGCGTTCCGCTTGCGGCCGATAGGTGCAGCCCAGCAGCCCGCAGTATTCGCCCACGTATTCCGCTTTCGGCCGGTACAGGGCGGGCTTGCCCTGAGCTTCGCCGAATTTTTCCTCGATCACGTGGGCCGACCAGCCGGCGATCCGGGAAATGGCGAAAAGACAGGTCATGAGATCACCCGGAATGCCCATGATGTGGTAGACCGAGGCGCTGAAGAAATCCACGTTGGGCTTGATATCGTGCTTGCCGCGTTGGGCGAATTCGGCCAGGGCCGCTTCCTCGATCACGCTGGTTCGTTCCGGCCACTGGGTCTGCCCGGTTTTTTGCCCCAACCGGTAAGCGATCTCCTTCAGGATAATGGCGCGCGGATCCATGGTTTTGTAAACCGCATGGCCCATGCCCATGATCCGTTCGCCACGGGCCAGGCGGTCCTTGACCCAGCCGGCGATGTCCTCGACCCCATCGAGATTCTTCAGCATTTCCATCACCCGGGCGTTGGCCCCTCCGTGCAGTTCGCCGGAAAGCGCCCCCACCCCGGCGGCCACTCCGGCATAGATGTGCGCCCGGGTGGACACCACCTCGCGGCAGGCGAAGGTGGATGCGTTAAAGGTGTGATCGGCGTGGAGCACCAGGCAGGTGTCCAAATCTTTGGCCAGTTCCGGGTCCGGTTTGGCGCCCTGGAGCAGCCACAGAAAATTGGCGGCATGATCGAGCGTCGGGTCGGACGCGAGCGGTTCGAGACCCTGGCGGATCCGATGCCAGGCCGCCACCACCACCGGGATCCGGGCGATCAGGCGGATTGCCTTGCGGGCCAAGGCATCCCGATTGTCGACCGCGAGTTCCGGGTCGGCCATGCCGAGAATCGGCACGGTCGCCTGCAAGACATCCATGGGATGGGTTTGCCGCGGCCAGAGTTTCATGCTGTTGAAAACGAAATCGGGAACTTCACGGGCCTTCACCAGATCCTCGCTGAACGCTTCCAGTTCGCGATCACTCGGCAGCCAACCCTTGAGCAGCAGGAACGCGGTTTCCGCGAAGGTGGAATTCTTCACCAGGTCTTCGATCCGATAGCCGCGGTAGATCAGCACCCCCTTCTCGCCGTCGATAAAACTCACCGCCGTATCGGCCACCACCACGCCCCGTAAGCCGATGTTCTTGACCCGTACTGTTTCCGCCATGGTGTTCCCTCCCCTACTGGTGAACAAAAAGTTGCGGACACGCTGGTCCGGCGGTCTGGAGCCGGCTCCCGCTAGCGACAGCCGGGCATGCAACATGCAATAAGACTAAGGGTTTTCGCCCCCGGGAGCAATAGTCGGGGGGCCAAGAACGGGGCCGGGGACCCGAGCCTCGATTTTTCTCTTCCATTTTGTGCTCAATTTTGTCATGGTTCGCCCATCGATGACAACGTCGTCGCCTTCCTCGAACAACGCGGTTCGAGCCTTCCAACCGAACGCCGCCGTTCGGAACAACCCGCCCCTGGTGGGTTTTTTTGACTCCGCCTTCAAGGTTCTGAAGGATTTTATTGATCAACAGGAGATGGGGAAGCCATGTGCCGTCTTTTTGCCATGACCAGTGACACGCCTCAATCCCCCATGGTGGCGATGAACGCCCTCGACATCATGCGGGAAGGCCACGACGGGTCCGGGGTGGGGATCTTCCTGAGCGATCTCGGCGGGCCGTTCGAGTATCTCAAGGACGCTCCGGTGCTGTCGGGCATCTTCAGCACCCAGGGCCTCAAGCGCCTGGACCAGTTCATGATGGAAATCGGGTTCATGACCAAATACAAACTGTCCATCAAGGTGCCGAAGAACCCGCCGCCCGGGGTACCGAAGCGCGAGATCTACCTGATTCGCGCCTACGAGTATCCGGAACAGTGGGAGGGTTTGAACGAGCGGGAAATCCAGCACCGCCTCATGATGATTCGCCTGCAGCTCCGCCAGATGGGCGAGGAACATGGGGACATGATCGTCTACAGCTTCTGGCCCGATGTGATCATGCTGAAGGAAATCGGCGATCCGAAAACGGTGGCCGATTACCTCCAACTCG